>JAWOIB010000015.1:0-36664 GCA_046484845.1 bacterium | reverse complement strand
TACCCCCCGGGTCATCCCCCCGGTCATCGGGCCGGTAACCCGGAGAGCGACCCGGCCGGTCATTCCCCGAGTCACCCGGCATATCATCCGGCGCATCACCCGGCCGGTAATCGAGCCTCTCACCGGCCCGGTCACCGGCCCGGCAAACCGCCCGCTCACCCGCCCGGTAACAGGCCCGGTCAACCTCCCGGTCAACGCCCCGGTCACGCAGGAACTGCGGGTGAGGGTCGGCTGCCCTTTCCTTCGGCCCCGGTGTTCCTGTGGGAGTGGTCTCCAGACCGCGTGCTGGTCCCACAGTTCCTTTTCGTCCATAGGGTCATAGTCCAGCGGTAGCGGCGGACAGATCGGCGTTACTCTGCCCCTGGCCGTGAGCGTCACGGCGGGGCGCCATACGGGAGGTCGGCTGGTGGTTGCACACCACCCGGGGAGTTCAACGTTCAGGTTGACATCCAGGCCCCAGGGGGTAGGCTATGTTGGTTACATTAGCGCGATACGCGCGGTGCCGACCGGGCACAGAGAACCGACAGGGTTGCGTCGGACAAGACAAGGGCGAGACGAAGCGCGTCTCGCTTCTTTGTTTGTAGGAGGTCAAATGCGTGGTCCTTATATGCTGAGACCGTTACAGGTGGATATGTCCGTGCCCTGCCGTGTAGGCGGGGTGTTTGGACTGGGTAAGGACTCACGCCACGTCCGTCTCGTCGGCCAGGCTGACCGTAACCTGCGCGAGGCGATCAAGTCCCATTGGAACAAGTACGAGTTCTTCTGGTTCCAGACCTGTCTGTCTCCGCGCGATGGCTACTCCCGGGTTTGCCAGCAGTACCACCGGCTCTTGAGCAACGGCGGGCTGGATGCGAGCGAGCACCCGGCCGCGCCGGCGGGCGTGGACGAGAAGTGCCCGGTCTGCGGCAGGTAACCGGCTGACGGCGGGCCGGCAGTCGCCGGCCCGGGGTTACTGCGCCGGGACCGGGAAGAAGTCGCGGTCCCGGCGACTGCGGCCGAGCAGACCAGCAATCATCGAACTTTCGATTCCGGCGTATAGCTGGTGCGACCGTCGCCAGTCTCCCGGTCGGGTGCCGAGCGCGGCCCCGATGGTGAGCCGGGCCGGGACCATGTGGCCGAGGATGAGGTCGGCGCAGAGTTCGAGCCCGGCACCGAGCCGGCTGGATTCCAGTTCAGTGGCATCCGGGAGCAGTCCGTTCCAGAGCATGCCCGCTTCCGCGAACGCGGCCGCGTTGAGGTTGGAAAGGAACAGGGGTGCGGTGCCGAGGCCTCGCTCGACGTGGAGGAGTGGCAGGCGGCATTCCGCGCCCGCGAGCAGGGCGCGGCCCGCGGGGTCGGACGAGTTCGTGAACCCGCGCACCCCGAGCGCGGCCGGGCCGGGCTGGAGCTGCCAGGTGGAGTCGGCCGAGGCGTCGCCGAGCGAAACCCCGAAGGCGACCCGGGCCCGGAGCGAGGCATGGGCCGGCAGCCGGTACCAGTGTCGGAAGTCATGGAAGACGCTCAGCCGGTTGCGCGCCCCGAGCGCGGAGCGGTGCTCGAACGCGGCCGAGACGTTCGCGGTTCCGCCTTCGACCGGCGCGACCCCGAACCGGTAGCGCAGTGCGGTTGAGCGGCCGAAGCCGGCGAGCCAGCGCAGCCGGGCCAGGGATCCGGTTTCAGGGTGTTCGGCCGTGAGGCGGGAGCCGAGGCTGACCACGGTTACGCTGCGGGTGCGGCGGAAGGGCAGCCGTGCGAGCAGGCCGAGTTCCTGACGGTCGAGCGCGAGGTCCGTTTCGAGCGCGAGCTCCGGCCGCACGCCGGAGTAGCGGTACTCACCTTGGAGCCTGGGCCCGGGCCGGTCGCCGGTCTGCCAGCCGGCCGCGAGAGCGTAGCGGTGAAGCTGGAGCGCGTCCCAACCGAAGGTCATGCCGCCGAGGAACCAGCCGTCGGCCGTGGGCACGGGCAGGGGAAACCAGAGTGCGGGGGCGAGCGAGGTGGTCGGTCTGTAGTAGTAGAGGGTGGCGTCGGACAGTCCCGGCCCGGGTGCGACCGGGGGCGGCAGAGTGTCGGCGTAACCGCCATCCGGCAGCCATGCCTCCGGGTCGAGCCGGACCAGGGCAATGTCGTTGCCGCGCGGGCCGAAGGCGGTCACCGCGAGGTAGCGGTTGTCGGGCGAGACCGCCGGCTCGAACAGGCCCCAGCGGGTGTTGGTGCAGCGGTAGCCGGCGTCGCGGTCCGGCGACCAGGCGTGGATATTGAACACGCCCGACCGGTCCGAGGCGTAGTAGAGCCACTGGCCGGTGGGCGACCATTCCGGGGCGAGGTCCACCGCCCGGTCGTTGGTGACCGGGATGGTCCAGCCGGTGCGGGTGTCGAGGACCTCGATGTCGCTCTGCCCGTCCGGCCGGTTGACGCTGACCGCGATGTACCGGCCGTCCGGGGAGAAGCGCGGCCGGCTGTAGCCGGTCGGGTCGGCGGTTCTGGTCAGGTTCTCGACGGTGCGGTCGCGCAGGTCGAGGAGGCAGAGGTCGCTGGTCGCGCCGTGGTTGAGGACGAACAGGACGCGCCGGCCGTCAGGCGACCAGTCCGGGTCCGTGGCGCGCAGTCCGTGCGTGAGCCGCTCGACCGAGCCATCGGCCGGGTCGAGCGTCCAGAGGTCGGAAAATTCGTAGTAGCTGCGCCAGATGTCGCGCCGGGCGAAGACCAGTCGCCGACCGTCCGGGGAGAGGCTCATCCCGCCGGTGACCGGTCCCCGGTGAAGCACCCGGCGCACGCCGGTCGCGGTCTCGACGGACTTGATGGCCGGGTACTCGGTGCCGTCGCGGGAGTAGTAGTAGAGCTCGCGGCCGGAGCGGGACCAGCAGGCAGAGCCGGTGGCGAAGCCTTCGTCGGTGGCCGGTAGTAGCGGGGTGAGGCCGTCGGCCTCGATTCTCCGGCCGACGGTGTCGGCGTGACGTCGGACGTCCGTCAGCCAGTCGCGCCAGAGCCCGGGGAAGCCGCGCCCGAACAGCCGGCGGGCGTGGGGTTCTTCGAAGAAGGGCACCCCGCCGGAACGGCGGCGGTGATAGCGGGGCCAGGCGGTGTCACCGTGCGCGCTCTCAACCCAGCGGTAGAACGGACCGCCGTAAAGGTAAGGGGCGTTGCCGGCGGGGAATTGCTCGAGGCTGTAATGGCCGGCTCGGTCGACCGGCAGCAGCCGGCCGGAGTCCGCGGCCGCGCGCAGCATCATGTCGTACTCGGTGCCGCGGAGGCGGCCGTAGCCGGTGTGGTCGGTTTCGGCCTTGAGCGCCCAGCCTTCGATCAGCCAGAAGGGCATCAACGGGTTGGTGATGATGACTCGGCCGAACACCCGGCGCAGGAAGCCGGGTACGCCCCGGACCATGTCCAGTTGCAGGGTGTGGGCGTATTCGTGGATGATGAGCGTGCGGAGCCAGTCATCGAACCCGGTGCGACTGCCCGCGGGCAGGGTCGGGATGATGGTGATGGTGTTGCGGGGGAGAGGCGCGGCCCAGCCGTTGGCGTAGTCGAAGAAGTCGGCGATGACGACATCGGTCGGGCCCCGGGGCGTCCAGCCCGCGACCGGGACAAGCAGCGCGTGGGCTTCCTCGCAGAGGAAGGCTACCCGGCGGGCGAGCTGTTCCGAGCTTGAGTCGGGCTGACCGCGGTCCGGGCTGGAGAAGTGAACCGAGAAGCTGGGGGTTTCGATGGTGTACCAGCGGAGGGCCGGGTCAATCGGGATTGAACCCGGGACCTGCCCGGCGAGCGCGAGGACGAGCAGCAGCGAGGTCATAGCAGCAGCCTCTTGACCAGCATCGTGGCGTACGAGCCGGCAGGCAGGAAGAACCCGGCGGTGAGCCGGGAGCGGCCGGGGTAGAGCTCGTCCGGCCCGGGCCGGGAGAGCACCGGGTTCTTCGGGATGACGATGGCGGGCCGGTCCCAGGACTTGAAGAACAGCCCCCGGACCCGGAAGCGCAGTTTGACCCGGGACAGGTCAAGCCCGTCGCGGGCGAGAACTTCGGTCAGGGCCTGTTCGACCCGGTCGCTGGCGAACCGGGCATGCTGGCCGGGCGTTGGGATGACCAGTTTCGAGAGGTAGCGAAACTGGCCGCCCTGGAGCCGGTCGTAGAACGCGAAGCTGCCGAGGCGGTACTCGAGCCGGCGCAGGCTGAGCCCGCTGCGCTGGAGCACCAGCGCCAGGGTTTCGTTCCAGACCCAGGCCTGCCAGGCGTTGAGGAACAGTTCGAGCAGCGGCCGGTCGATGGCCCGGACCGCTCCCTCGAGATCGTCGGGGTCGGCGACCAGCCGGTCGAGCGCGTCCCGGGCTTCGGGCAGGACCAGCGACCGACAGCGTCGCCAGTCGCCCCAGTGCTCAAGCATTGCCTGCTTGCGGCGCCGGGTCGCGGGGTCGTCGGTCGCGGACGAGGTCGCCAGCCAGAGCTTCAGGGCACCGTTGTAATGGCCGGCAATCAGCCGCCGGGCGATGAAGCCTTCGCCGTGCCGGGCAGAGCCGAGCCGCTGTTCGTCGTAGTAGTTGGGAATGCCGCCGCGGCAGGCGTCCGGCCAGGCCCGCCGGACCGCCGCCAGTTCCGGTTCGGTCAGCGCCCGGAGCGTGACAGTGAAACGGTTGCCGAGCAGGACGTCACGTGAAACCGGTTCGTCACTGCGCCCGACGAGGGTGACCTGCCAGTTCTTCTCGCGGATGGTCGGCGGGCCAGCGGTTCGAGTGGAGAGGAACTGGACCGAGCGGGCGTAGCGGTCCTTGAGACCGGCCCGGCCGATGCCTCGAAAGCCATGCCGGCGTTCGAGTTCGCGGATGACGTCGAGGGTGTTCCAGAACTGCTTCTCCAGCCGGTAGACCGCGTACCGGCCGCGCCGGCCCGGCCGCAGACTCAGTCGCTCTTCGACCCGGAAGTCGTCGGGCCGAGCCTTGAGCTTCACCCTGCTCAGCTCGCGCGCAGGGCGGCGATTTCGTCGGCGGTGCCGGCCGCGGTCACGGTCAGCGAGCGGTCAACCCGTCGGGCCAGCCCGGCCAGTACCCGGCCCGGCCCGGGTTCGAGGAATTCGTTGATGCCGAGCGCGAGGCAGCTTCTCATCGTCTCGACCCAGCGCACCGGGCTGGTGAGTTGGTGGGCGAGCGCGTCCCGGATTTCATCCGCGGTCCGCACCGGTATGCCGGAGACGTTGACGATGACCGGGCAGCGGGGAGCACGGATTTCGAACCCGGCGAGGAACTCGGCGAAGGCGGCGGCGGATTCCGCCAGCAGCGGGGAGTGGAACGCACCGGACACCGGTAGCATGACCGCCTTGCGCGCTCCCATTCCGGGAGCGAGCTCAACAGCCCGTCGCACCGCTTCCGGCGCGCCGGAGATGACGGTCTGGAGCGGTTCGTTGTAGTTTGCAGGGACCACGACGCCATCCACCGAGGCGCATAGTTCTTCGACCTTCGCGGCTTCGAGTCCCAGCAGCGCGGCCATCGTGCCCGGCTGTCGGTCGCCTTCCTCGGCCATCAACTCGGCCCGACGTCGGACGAGCCGGACTGCGGATTTGAAATCGAGCGCGCCGGCGGCGTGGAGTGCGGAGTACTCGCCCAGCGAGTGGCCGGCGACCGCGGCTGGCGTAAGACCGGGGAGCGCGGCAAGCGCCGCCAGCGAATGGACGAGGATCGCGGGCTGGGTGAAACGGGTCTGGCGCAGCCGTTCTTCCGGGCCCGCGAACGAGACCTCGCGGAGGTCGAACTCGAGCAGTTCGACCGCACGGTCGTACACCGCGCGCGATTCCGGGAAGCGCTCGTAGAGGTCCGCGCCCATGCCGACGAACTGTGAGCCCTGCCCGGGGAAAAGTAAGCCGTAGTCGACCTTCATGTTATCTCGTGCTCCAATCTTGATAGGCGGCCGGGCCGAGCAGTCCCGCTGGTCCCGGCCGGCTGTGTAACACCATCTTCATCTTAGGGACGTTCAGGTTTCGGTCAACCGCCGGGACGCGGTTTGACTGGCGCTTCCAGTGCGGTAGGCTTCTCTGGTGCGTATATGTCTGTTACTGGTTCTGCTTGCGGCCGCGGCAGCCGGCCAGCCGGTCGGATGGCTGGCGGTCGAGGTCGACAGCCTGCCGGCCAGAGTTTACCTGGACGGCGAGCTGCGCTCACTGGCGTCGCCGACTACCTTCGAGCTGAGCCCGGGCCGGCACTTCGTGAGCCTGTTCGAGCCGCGACAGGTCTACCGGGCCTACAACGATGGCGCGCCCGAGGCGTTCTGGGAGCGGTTGTTCGCCCAGGGCCTGGTCACCGACGCCGACCGCGACCGGTTGGTGTCGAGCTACGAGCGTGGGGCGGTGCGGGTCGGCACCAAGTGGGTTTATGTGGTGCCGGATGAGACGCTCGATGTCCGGCTTTCCGCTGCCGAGGTCAGCGCGACCTACCACCGAGATTCTTCCGGGATGCTCACCACCTTCGTCGGCTGGACCCTCCTCATCGGCCTCGGGATGGTGCTGAGCGTATTTCTGGTTAAGCTCGGCTGACGTCCCGGGCCGCGCTTCCGGGCGTTGACAGCCGGGCCGCCCGGGTTATGATGGCAGCAGACTTGTGAACCCTTACGAACTCATCCTCCGCAAGCGCAACCGTGGCAGGTTGACCCCGCAGGAAATCGACGTCCTGGTGGAGGGATTCACCAGCGGCGCGATCCCGGATTACCAGGTGGCGGCGCTGCTGATGGCGGTCTACTTCCGTGGGATGAGTGTCGAGGAGACCACCGCGTTGACGCTGGCGCTGCTGAATTCCGGCGAGACGTTCAGCTTTTCCGACCTGCCCGGGCCGGCAGTGGACAAGCATTCGACCGGCGGCGTGGGCGACAAGGTCTCTTTGATTCTTGCCCCGCTGGCCGCGGCCTGCGGCGTGGTGGTGCCGATGGTTTCCGGTCGCAGCCTTGGGCACACCGGCGGTACGCTCGACAAGCTCGAGGCGATTCCGGGGTTCCGGACCGACCTCAGCCGGCAGGAGTTTGAGCGCAATCTGCGCCGGGTCGGGGTGAGCATCATGGGCCAGACCGACGGGCTCTGCCCGGCGGATCGCAAGATGTACGCGCTGCGGGACGTTACCGCAACCGTGGATTCTATCCCGCTGATTGCCGCAAGCATCATGGCCAAGAAGCTGGCCGAAGGAATCGATGGCCTCGTGCTGGACGTGAAGACGGGCACCGGGGCCTTCATGAGCCGGCTGTCCCGCGCGCGCCAGCTCGCCCGCACGATGCTGCGAATCGGGGCGCGGATGCACAAGCGGGTGGTGGCGGTAATCACGGGGATGTCCGAACCGCTCGGCAGCGCGGTTGGGAATGCGCTCGAGGTCGTCGAGGCAATCGAGGCGCTCAAGGGGAGCTGGTCCCTGGACCTCGAGGAGGTGACTCTGGCGCTGGGCGAGGAGATGCTGTTGCTGGCCGGGTTGTCACGCAGTCCGGCCCAGGCGCGTCGGCGGCTGCTGCGGGCGTTGAAGGATGGCCGGGCGTTGGAGGTCTTCAGGAAGCTGATCGAGGCCCAGGGTGGCGACCCGAGGGTGATCGACGACCCGTCGCTGCTGCCCAGAGCGAAGCACGTTTTCGAGGTTCGGTCGCCGTCGGCGGGCCATGTGCGCCAGATTGACGCTCTCAGGTTCGGCCTGTTGGGCGTTGAAATCGGCGCGGGCCGGAAGCGGGTGGGCGCTCGGGTTGACCCGTCGGTCGGGTTCGTGTTCGGACGCAAGGTCGGCGAGCCGGTCGAGGAGGGCGGGTTGCTGGTCGAGGTGCATGCAGCTTCCCGCGGCAAGGCCGAGGAAGCAGGGCGGGCAGCACTGGCGGCTTTCACGATCGGACGTGCCGCTCCGCGACCGAGTGAGCGGGTGATCGCCCGTTTGAGCAAGTGACGCGATGCGTTTCACGACACGTCGCAGTCAGCGGTTGGAGCAGAGAAGGGAGTGCTGATGACCAGGAAGAATTCCGAAGGTAACTTGGATACCGCGATCGGTCCGGAAACGACCATCAACGGCGACCTGCGGGTTGGCGCGAGCCTGCAGATGGACGGCACCGTCGAGGGCAAGCTCGATATCTCAGATGCGGTCCTGGCCGGGCCGAAGTCGCTGATCAAGGGCGAGATCCGCTGTCGGGAGGCGATCATAGCCGGGCGGGTCGAGGGTAACATCTATGCTGCCGAGACGGTCGAGCTGCAGAGCGGCGCGCGGGTGGTCGGTAACATAAGCTGCAAGGGACTGATCATCCAGCGCGACAGCTTTTTCGAGGGCAACTGCACGATGTCCGCGCGGGCGTCCGAGCCCGGGGCCGGTTCATAACGTCGGTTGGGGCGGGAGGACAGATGAAAGGGATTGATGGCAGGGTGGCGATTGTTACCGGCGGCGGCGCCGGTATCGGGCGGGAAATCGCATCGCGGCTGGCCGCGGCGGGTGCCAGGCTGGCGGTGTGCGATGTGGTAGGGACCGCCGCCGAGCAGTGCGCGACAGCGATAGCCGCCGCGGGCGGCGTGGCGCGCGGCTATGCTAACGACGTCAGCGACACGGCCGCGGTCCAGGATCTCTGCGGCAGGGTGACCTCCGAGCTGGGCGGACCGGATATCCTCATCAACAATGCCGGTATTACGCGCGACGGTCTGCTGCTGCGGATGAGCGAGCAGGACTGGAACGCGGTGCTGGCGGTGAATCTCAAGGGCGCGTTTAACTTCATCAAGGCCTGCGCCCGTCCGATGATGAAGGCGCGTTGGGGTCGGGTTGTCAATATTGCCTCGGTTGTCGGCCAGATGGGGAATGCCGGGCAGGCCAACTACTCGGCGGCGAAGGCTGGGATGATCGGGCTGACCAAGAGCGCGGCCCGCGAGCTTGCCGCACGCGCGATCACCGTCAATGCGGTCGCACCCGGGTTCATCGAGACCGCGATGACGCAGAGGCTGGATGAGCCGACACGGGAGGCATACGCGAAGACAATCCCGTTGGGCAGGTTCGGCACCCCGGGAGACGTGGCGGAGGCCTGTCTGTTCCTTTGCTCAGATGCCGCTGCGTACATCACCGGCCAGGTTATCCGGGTCGATGGTGGAATGCTGATGTAGTTTCGGCCGGGCGTTAAGTCTGCCAAGACAACAGCAAAGGGCGGCGAGGCCGCCCTTTGCTGAGGAGTAAGCAGTCGGGAGTCGTGGCAACGGCTCCCCAGTCGCGTTCAATGAGTGTGACGCTCCGAGGGCAGAGATGGTTGTCCGGAGAAGCAAGTGGTCGTGGACGGGCATGGGATGACAGCACGAAGCGGGCAGCTGCCCGCTTCGCAGTCAGGGGCAAGGAGGCAGCCTGTTCTAACTCATACAGTCTTGGCCATAGGGACGCCGTGATTCAAATGCCGGTTGTTCCGCAGTTTAGGGAAGGTTCTGAACAACATGAGTGCCGGTCCTCATCCCGACGCTCATGTCCCAGCAACACCGGTCTTTGAGTGCGGTCGCCCTGTCTGGCTTGCCCCAGGCAGCCGTGGCCGGGAATGCATGCACGGCACGATGCGTTTCCCGACAGGTGTTCAGCATCCCGGCAACGTCCAGGAGATGACTGCCCATCGGCCGGCGTCTGCAGCCGGGCGGTTACTGCGCCGCCACGAATGTAGTGTTCACCGGGTTCCATGCCGTGCAGGCACAGATGGTTCGTTTCTGCCCTGCGAACAACCGAGCCAGCAGTTCTGGGCGGTCGGGAAGCGTCAGGTTTCGACTGGGCGGACGGGATTCGACCATGCTCGGCCTGCGCGGTCTGGCTCGGGTTGACAGCCCGACTGGCTGAGCTAGCTTCTTGCGCCTGAAAGGAGGCATATGCTTCGTAAGCGGATGGTCCTGACGTCGGTTGCGCTGATGTCGGTTCTGCTCGTTGCCGGTTGTCCGGGTCGGCACGCGACCAGGCCAGGAAGCCCGGCAGTGGATGCAGTCGAGTCGTTCGTGGACGCGATGATGCTGGATGACGAAGCCGCGCAGGCGGCGGCGATATCTCCTGCCTGGTTGGTTGAGCAGGGAATAGACCTAGTGGAGGATGACTACCTCATCAATGGCTACCACCCGACCGGTTATGTCGTTACCGGCGCAAAGGGCGAGTTGGTCACGGTCGAACTCCTGTTCGAAGACGGGGGCGCCCACCGATTGACGTTTCGGGTGCGCAACGAGAACGGGCGGGAGTACGTCGTGCCCGGCTCCTACGATGAGGACGACTGGGGTGAGCCGGGGTGGATTCACCCGTGGTTTGAGGCGGTTGAGAATATCCGGTAGCGCCGGCCGCGCTTCCAGCTGCGCGGGGCTGAGTCCGGGTCTGTTGCCGGTCATTCCTGGAGTGAGCGAGGTCAGTCAGCGAAGAGCGGGTAGAGCCGAACCCGGGTCTCTTGGTCGACTGGTCGGAAGGTTTTGAACTGCATCGAACTCGAGGCGCGTCCCTGGGACAGACTTCGAAGAGTGGTTGCGTACCCGAAGGTGTTGGCCAGGGGAATCTCGGCTTTGACGATCTGGTGACCCTTGACCGGCTCGATGTGTGTGATGCGGCCGTCGCGCGAGGTGACGTCGCCCAACACGCCACCGAGGTACTGTTCCGGGGTAACGATTTCGAGCTCCATTATCGGCTCCAGGAAGGTCGGCCGGGCTTGGAGGAAGGCGTCGCGGAAGGCGGAGCTGGCCGCAACCTTGAAATCGACGTCGCTCGAGTCGGTATCATGGAACCGGCCTTCGAGAATGCGCACCCGGGTGTTGATGACCTCGAACCCGGCCAGTACCCCGGACTCGAAGCCGTCGCGGACGCTTTCGGCGATCGCCTTGACGAACGGCTCGGGTAGAGTTCCACCTGGTAGCTTGCTGGCCACTTCATTTCCCTCGGGGCTCGATTCGACCGCCAGCGTGACGACCGCGAAATGGCCTGAGCCGCCGGTTTGACGGATGAACCGACCTTCGGCTACTGCCCGGCCGAATATCGTCTCGCGGTAGCTTACCTGGGGCCGGCCGGAGCGGACACCAACCTTGAAGTCGCGTTTGAGCCGGTCGAGCAGGATATCTAGATGAAGTTCGCCCATACCAGAGAGCACGAGTTGACCGGTCTCCTCGTCCACCTTGCGTCGGAAGGTGGGGTCTTCGAGCGCCAAGGTGGCAAGCGCCGACTGGAGCTTCTCTTCCTCAGCCCTGGTGCTGGGTTCGATGGCGATGAAGACCACCGGCTCGGGCACTTCAATGTTCTCATAGGCAATCGGATGGGCGAGATTGGCCAAGGTCTGGCCGGTGTGGCTATCCTTCAGGCCGACCACCGCACCGATCTCCCCAGCCGACAGCTCGGGGACTTCCTCTTGGCGGTTGGCGTGCATCATGAGTAGCCGGGTCATCCTGACCCGTTTCATCTCCGGTACAGACCACACGACTTCGCCCGGTTTCACGCGGCCGGAGTAGACCCGGATGTAGCTGAGCATGCCACGGTGAGGGTCGGTGGCGAGCTTGAAGAGCAGGGCCGAGAACGGTGCTTTCGGGTCTGCCTGCCGAGTTTCTGTCTCGCCGGTCTTCGGGTTCGTGCCCTTGATTGGCGGCACGTCGAGCGGAGAGGGCAGATAGTCGACTACCCCGTCAATCAGTTTCTGAATGCCCTTGTTGCGGAAGGCGCTGCCGCAGAAGACCGGAACAACCTTGAGTTGAATGGTTCCCCGGCGCAGGGCAGCCTTGAGGTCGTTCGGGGTGATTTCGACGCCACCGAGGTACTTCTCGAGCAGGTTCTCGTCGAACATACTGAGCGTGTCAATCAGTCTGTGCCGGTAGTCGTCGACCTCGGCCCGGCGCTCTTCTGGGACCGGTTCGGTACGGTAGGCAGCCCCGAGATCTGCTGACTGCCAAATGCAGGCGACATTCTCGACCAGGTCGATTACGCCGGTGTGTTCGTCCTCAGTTCCGATCGGCAGCTGGACTGGCAATGGCTGTTGGCTGAAGGTCTCGGCCATCATCTTGATGACCCGGTAGAAGTCAGCCCCGTTGCGGTCGAGTTTGTTGACGAAGGCGAGCCGGGGAATGTGGTACCGGTCAGCCTGCCGCCAGACCATCTCGGTCTGGGGTTCGACACCACCGACTGCGCAGAGGACGATCACCGCGCCGTCAAGGACCTTGAGGCAGCGTTCCACCTCGATTGTGAAGTCAACGTGTCCCGGGGTGTCGATTACGTTAATGCGGTGGTTGCGCCAGTGAACGGTGGCTGCAGCCGAGGTAATGGTGATGCCGCGTTCGCGTTCCTGGATCATCCAGTCCATCTGGGTGGTGCCTTCGTCAATCTCTCCGATGCGATGGATGCGGCCGGTATAGTAAAGGAAACGTTCGGTGGTGGTCGTCTTGCCTGCGTCGATGTGCGCCGCGATACCGATGTTGCGTACCCGCTCAAGCGGGACGTCGCGTTGCGCAGGTTCAGACATAGGCTGCTATGCTAGCGGAATGAGGACGTGCGTCAACAGGAGCGGGGCGGGATGGTTTTATGGGCCAATCGAACCTCCGGGAGTTAGGAGTATGAGTCGTTTGGCCATGCCCCGCTCCTGCTACTTCACCGGCGCGGCCTTGATTCTCTCTGCCAAGGCGTCAAGCTCGGCGTCGGCTGCCTGCGGCTTCAGACGGGGCTGGCAGTAGTCCTGGAGCTGGAGGTTCAAGTCGAGCAGGTGTTTGCGGTCCGGCCAGCTCGGGACGAGGTGCATGTGTACGTGGGGCACGCGCTGGCCGCGGAGCAGGAGCGTGACGTGGCTGCAGCCGAGGGCCTTCTTCATCTTCCGGGAGACGGCGTAGACCGTCTTGAAGAAGGGCATCACGGTTTCCGCCCAGAGGGACGGGTCGGCGTCGGTCAGCAGGGGAATGTGCCGGTGGGTCAGCACCAGCGTGTGACCGGGCACGACCGGGTAGAGGTCGAGGATGGCGACGGTGGTCGCGTCTTCGTGGACCCTGCGCGCGGGTGCCTTGCCGGCGATGATGTCGCAGAACGGGCAGTCAGGCATAAGGTTCCTCCTAGTCGGCGCCCCGGGTGCGGGGCTTGCAGATTATCTCACTGATGACGGTGTCGTAGAACAGGCGTGTGTGGGCGGGTCGAATGACAAGGGCGGTGTCCGCGCCCGAGCTGGTGCCGCCGATGCCCGTCACTTCCACGCCGTGCGGGATGAGACCGGCGTCAAGCGCCATCACTGCGACTTCGACCGCGACCTTGGTGCCTTCCCCGAAGGTGCGGTAGGTCCAGGCGATGGTCTCGGCCGGGCCGAGCCCGCCGAACCTGAGCCGGTTGGCGCGTTCGACGCCGGACAGGGCGTGGGTCGTGCGCAGGACCGGGATTCCGGTCGCGGCGAGCCTGCGTGCGGCCACGGTGGAGAGCTCGGAGCGGCCGGGCTCGCGGAAGCCGAAGTGATGGCCGACACAGACCGCCCGTTCACCGTCCCGGAGCAGGCGCGCGAGCTTGAGCGCGGTCGCGCCGGTGGACGAGGCGACGACGTAGTGGCGCAGTCCCAGTTCCCGGCCGCGGGCGAGGGCGAGTGCCAGGGTTCGGGCGGTGCAGGCCCGGCCGGGCCGGGCGAACCAGGTCACCTCGGTGCGGGCCTCGGGTCGCTTCTTCATCTTCGGATGATAGCCGGATGTCGGGCGCAAGGCAAGCGGCGGGGCGGCCAGCGCCGCCCCGCCGCGAAGGTACCCGCCTACTTGAGGCTCGCGGGTTTGAAGTGCAGGATGTCGTTGACCGAGCCGGCCCGCCGGGCGCGGGGCTTGAGGACCGGTTCGACGCGCATCCCGATGCAGAGCTCTTCGAGGTCAACCTCGCCGAGGCGGTGGACGATGTTCGTCGTCGCGCCGTCGAGGTTGATGAGCCCGACCACTTCCGGGTGTTTGAGGGGCTTGCCGTCGAGCCCGACGAGGACGACGGTCCAGCTTTCGACCGTGCCCTTGGGGCCGACCGGCACCCAGTCTTCGAGCCGGGCGAAGCACTTCTGGCAGAACGCCTTGCCCGGGACGTAGACTTCGTCGCAGTCCGGGCAGGCGGTGCCGATGAAGCGGCCCTTGTCCTTGAGCTCGCGGAGGAACGTCTCGCCCGCGATGCCGGCGGTGTAGAGATGCTGAACCGGCATCTCACCGTACCAGGACCGGGCCCGCTCAGGCTGTTCGATTCGGTGTTTCAGCGCCATGGCAACCTCCCTAGTACGGCTTCCAGTACTTGATGTCGGTGATTGCGCCTTCACGCTCGGCGGCCGGCTTCCAGACCGCCTTGACGCGCATCCCGATCTTGATCTTGTCCGGCGCGACCTCACCGAGGTGGTGCATGATGCCCATCCCGGGCGACGCGCCGTCTATCTCGATGACCGCGGGCAGTTCGGGTTCTTTGATACGCCGGACGTCCCAGGTCACGTAGCAGAGCGAGAAGGTGTTGACCCGGCCGGTGTCCTTGACCTCGACCCAGTCATCCACCGGGCGGAAGCACCATTCGCAGAACGCGCGGGGCGGAATCATGGTCCGGCCGCATTCGTGACAGCGGACCGCCACGAGCCGGCCTTCCTTCAGGCCTTCGAGGTAGCGGCTGATGGCGATGCCCGCATCCCAGGCGTACTTCGCGTCCGCGGTCCAGCGCTCGGTGAGCACCTTGCCGGTTCCAAAGTCCTTGTCGGCGAGCCCGGTACCGCGGTAGAGCGGGGCAGGGGCGGCCTTGGCGGCGGCCGGGCGGCTCTTCGTCTTCTTCATCTTGGCTGGCATCATGCCTCCTAGATTCCGACCACGACGACCGTGCCGACCTGCATCAGGTCGCCCCAGGCCTGGGCGACGCCGCGGCGGACCTTGCGCGCGACCTGGCGCTTGCCGGCCTCGCCGCGCAACTGCCAGAAGAGCTCGGCGACCTTCATCAGCCCGGCCGCGGCGATCGGGTTGCCGACGCCGAGCAGGCCGCCCGACGGGCAGACCGGCAGTTCGCCGTCGCGGGCGGTGATGCCGTCCACGGTCATCTGCGGGGCTTCGCCCCGGCCGGCGAGCATCAGGCCCTCGAGGTGGTGCAGTTCCTTGTAGTCGAAGGGGTCGTAGGGTTCGGCGATGTGGATCTGGTGACGGGGGTCGGTGACCCCGGCCATCTTATAGGCCATCCGGGCCGCTTCCTCGACGTAGCGCGGGTAGCACAGGTCGCGGTTGGTCCAGTAGGCGGTATCCAGCGACCAGCCGACGCCCTCGATCCAGACCGGCTTGTCGGTGATCTTGCGGGCGATGCTCTCGCCGGCGAGGACGACCGCGACCGCCCCATCCGAGACCGGGCTGACGTCGAGCCGCTGGACCGGCCAGGCCAGGGTCTCGGAGGCGAGGATGTCCTCGACCGTGACCGGGCTGGCAATCTGGGCGCAGGGGTGGTCGAGCGCGTTGTTCTTGTTCTTGACCGCTACCCGGGCGATGTCCTCCTTGCGGAGCCCGTAGGTATTCATGTAGCGGTTCATCTCCATCGCGAAGATCCAGAGGAGGTTGGGCTTGAGCGGGCGCTCAGTGATGTGGTCGAAGATGGTGAGGAAGGCGGCCTGGGCATGGGGCTGGAACGACGACATCTTCTCCTCGCAGATGACGAGGGCGATGTCGCAGAGCCCGGAGGCGATGTGGTACCAGCCCTGGATGACCGAGAAGACACCGGTGCCGCCGCCGACGTAACTGCGCATGTAGGGCTTGCCCCACGCGCCCGCGCCGTCGGCGAGGTACTCGCCCTTCATGTGTACGCCGTCGAAGCTGTCGGGCGCGGTGCCGAGGCAGACCATCTCGACCTGGTCGAGCGTCAGGCCGCAGGAGTCAAGCGCCATCCGGGCGGCGTTGTAGCTCATCTCCTTGCCGGTCTCCTGGGCCCGGCGCACGAACTTGGTCATCCCGGCGCCGACCATTGCAACTCTCTGTCCCATTTCTCCTCCTTAGACTTCCAGCACCGCCGCGGCCGCGCTGGCGGTCGGGATGCCGCGCCAGGACTGGATCAGGCAGCGCTCGATTTCCGGGAGCTGGGCCGAGCCGGCTTCGCCGCGCAGTTGCTCGACTGCGCAGTAGAGCCGGGCCAGGCCCATCGCCTCGTGCAGGTGGCCCATGCCGAGTGCGCCGCCGGAGACGTTGACCGGGAACTCGCCGTCGGCCTCGGTCGCGCCGCCGGCGGTCCACTCGCCGACCGTCTCGGCCGGGCAGATACGGAGCGCGGCCAGGTGCTGCAGTTCCTTGTAGGTGTAGGTGTCGTCAATCTCGGCGAAGTCGAAACCGGTGCGCGGGTTGCTGATGCCCGACATCGCGCAGGCCATTTCACCGGCACGGGCGACGTACTCGGGCATCGCCCAGTCGCGCGCTTCGAGGTCCGATGAGCCGTTGCACCAGCCGATGCCGGTGAGCCAGATCGGCTCGCGGTTGAGCGAGCGGGCGCGGGACTCGGTGGCGAGCACGACGACAATGGCGCCGTCGGCCGGCTCGGCGATGTCGAGCTCGGCGAGCGGTGCCGCGACCGGCCGGCTGCCGGCGTGGTCGGCCAGCGTCAGCTCGGCGGCCCGGGCGGCAAGCGCGTTCTCAAGCGCGTTGCCCCGGTTCTTGACCGCGACCCGGCCGCACTGCTCAAGCGTCACGCCGGTCTCCTGGCAGTAGCGGTTCATCTCCAGCCCGGCGACGAAGAGCGTGTTGAGCCCGAGCGGCCGTGTGAAGACCGGGTCCTGGGCGAAGGCGGCGATGCCGGCCGGGGTCCGCATGTTCGAGGCCTTGACGTGGGCCTCGACCACCGCGATGTCGAACTGCCCGGTGAGGAGCAGCATCTTCGCGACGGCGATACCGTGCAGGCCGTCGCCGGTGATGGTCTGCATCGGCCGGAGAATCGCGCCGAGCTGGTCCGGGACGTACTCATCGAAGATGCTGACACCCTCGATGTAGTCTTCGGCGCAGGTGATGAAAGTACCCACGTCCTTGCGCGGGTCGATTCCGGCATCACGGTAGGCCTTGGTCGCAGCCTCGAACATCAGCTCCTTGTAGGAGACGTCGGGCGATATCGTCCGAAACTGCGTGGCTCCGATGCCGACGATGGCAATCCGTTCAGGCATTGGACCTCCTAAAGAGTCGGTCATTCTGGCGCAGGCCGGCCGAGCGGCTCCCGCCCGGACCGTTTTGTTGTCCGCGACCAAGCGAAGATAGCCGAGGAAACCGGGCTGTCAAATGCGGAGTCGCAGGCCGTGGTCGGTCAGGCGGGGGTGGGCCGTTGAGTAGCGTGTGTTTCGTCATACCCGCGTCTATCGGCCAGGGGCAGTCGGAGGGTGAAGACCGAGCCTTTGCCGTGAACCGATTCAACCCTGACCTCGCCGCCGTGCTCCCGCGCTATGCTCGCAACGATAGCCAGGCCGAGACCTGTGCCCGGAATATCCGGCCGGTCCCGGCGGTTGACCCGCTGGAAGCGGTGGAAGAGCTTCTCCAGATCCTGCGTTCTGATGCCGATACCATTGTCCATGACCGAGATTTCGACCACCTCGCCGTGGGCTTTGGCAGAGACCTCGACCAGGCCGCCGTCGGGCGAGTACTTGACAGCGTTGTTGACCAGATTCTGCAGGGCGCGGCGTATGCGATCGCGGTCCGCTCGAATCGATGGAAGACCTGGGGGGATCTGGCACCTGAGGTCATGATGCGGAGAAGCGTGAGCTTCAGCCGCGAAGACCTCTAAGACCAGTTGTTGCAGGTCGATCTCTTCCAGCTTGAGCTCAAACTGTCCGGATTCGAGGCGCGACAGGGTCAGGAAATCATCCACGATTCTCTCGATCCGGCGGCCCTCAGCGACGATGAACCGGGTGTACTGACGGCGTTTCTCCCTGGCAAGCCCAGGTGTGTCAAGCAGGTCGGCGAACCCGATGATCGAGGTCAGTGGTGAGCGGAGCTCATGGGATACCGTTGATACCACCTCAGACTTCAGGCGGTCAATTTCCTTTTCCCGCGCTACATCGCGGAGTACGACGACGCAGCCCCGGATACTGCCCGAGGCATCAACTAGCGGCGAGGTGGTGTAGGTTGCCGGCAGCCTTTGTCCATCCCAACGAGCGATTGTAGCTGACATGCCATGAGCGATGATGGTCTTCTGGCTGTCCATCGCAGCGGTGGCAGGGCACTCTCCTTGACAGAGCCTGATTCCGTTTGCCTCGGTCCGCAGTATTGAGCGGCAGTGCCGGCCGATGACTTCCTCGGCGGGGAAGCCGGTCATCTTCTCGGCCGCACGGTTCCAGAGCACCACGCGCAGGTCAAGGTCAAGGACCACTAGCCCCTCGCCGAGCGCCGAGACGATTGCCTGCAGCGAGTTGTGTTCCCGGGCAAGCTCAGCGGTGGCGGTACGTACGCGTTCTTCGAGTCCCCGCCTTGAGGCCGCGAGTTGCTCGGCCATGGTGTTGAACTCGGCGGCCACCTCTTCGATTTCGTCGCCAGTCGGGAGGTTCAGACGGTGTTTGAGTTGTCCCTCGCCTATGCGGCGCGCGCCGTCCCGGAGGCTAAGCAGCGGCCGAGCCACGCGCCGGCCAAGCAAGACCCCGACAACCACTACTATGCCAGTCACGACCAACGTGAGTACGAGCGCAAGCTGACTGAACTGGCGGGTTGGGTGGAGTATCTCGGCTCGGTCCTGTTCTGTGGTGACGTACCAGATCGTGCCACCGAAAGTAGCCTGGCCACGACCAGCCGTCACCTTGACCGGTGCATACGCAACGATTGCGTCGCGGCCGCTCAGCCCTCGGCCGCGAAACCAGTCCGGAATCCCGACCGCGAAGCGATGGTGGCGGCCAACGGTTACGGGGGGGAGCGGGCCGCCGCCCGCGCCCGACGCCATCAGGATGTCTCCGTACCCGGAGGTAACAGTCGCGACTCCCGTGGTGCCGACCGCGCCTTCGTCTATCACATCCGCGATTCTCGATAGATCAGCGAGAAGTCGCAGGACACCGGCTGTTGTTCCTTCCTTGTCCCGAACCGGGATGGCAACCGTCAAGACCCACCTGCCTTCTGCTCGCAGCAACCGGCTGATGTAGGTTGTGCCTGCGCCTCGATTCCAGGCGGTGCTCCACCAGTCCTCGTTCTGGACATCGATGTTGGTGACCGGGTGAGTCGCGGCCACGAGCTGTCCGTATGCGTCAGCAAGGGACAACTGGAGGTAGCGTGCCGAGTCACTGACACGGATGGCCTCGAGTTCGGCAGCGGCGGGATGGGAAAGCACAGCGGATAGCTGTTCAGCAGTCCCGTCCGGGTTGCGGGAGGGCCGATCAGCTTCAGAGAGGGTTCGGACCAGCCTGACTGTGGTTGGATCTGGACCCCCGAGGTTTGCGACCAGCAAACGAACCTCGGCATCGATACTGCTGGCGAGTCGTTCGGCCACAGCTACCAGACGGTTGCCGGCGGTTTGGGTGACATTCCGGGTCAATGCCCAGTGACCCAGCAGGGAGGTGCCGATGACCGGGAGTATTCCGAACATCAGCAACCAGAATACCAGTTGTGCTCTGAGACCGATCCGGACCTGACGCCTTGGGCGCTGATTATTCACACCCGGTTATAACGTGAGCGCGATGGCTCGTCAAGCTGGGATATTGACGTCCGAAGCGCGTGCGTTAGAATTAGATACTGGGTAAGGAGGCTGGTGAGTATTTAGACCGTCGAATTGCGCTGTCGCCGGGATAGTGAGCGGTATTCACCCCTGCAATCGCAGGGCCCGACTCCGGCGCGCAAAACGGAGGTAAGAGTGAAGCCGGAACGCGGTGTAGCAGCACCGTTGCTGCTTGCGTTGTTCGTCGCGGCGAGCGTGGCCACGGCGGGCAGGACTATGGTGCGGGTCGAGGCCCGGGACTACTGGGATTTGTACGACCACATTCCGTTCAAGGGCAGTTCGGTCGAGATCGCCGGGGCGGTTCCCGGTGAGAGCTACGATCTCGTGGTTGACCGGAGCGAGATGGGTCTCGTCGCTGGCAGCGGTCTCGGCTGGCAGGTACTCGTTGATGATATCGACACGCGGCGAGATGAGGCGTTCGTGGACGGCCAGTACCGTTCCTACGCCGACCATGTCGCGTTGATGCGCAACTGGGCCGCCAGCTACCCGGACATCTGCCGGCTCGACAGCATCGGCCAGACTCACCAGGGTAACTGGATATATGGCGTCAAGATCAGTGGTAACGTCCAGGTCGATGACAACCGGCCCGAGGTCCTGCTCGAGTCGATGCATCACGCTCGAGAATGGGCGGCGCCAGAGGCGGCCAGGCATTTCGTGGACACCCTGCTGACCAACTATGCGACCAACCAGGGTTTCCGAGACTACATCGACAACACCCAGACGTGGGTGTTCCCGATAATCAACGTGGACGGCTACCTCTATGATTACCCGGCCCAGCGTTCTTGGCGCCGAAACCGTCAGCCTTTCGGTTCGTCCATCGGCAGTGACCCGAACCGAAGCTACAACGGGGTGGGTGACGGCGATGCCATCGCCGACTGGGGTTCGTTGGTGCGCGGATCGCGTTCCGACCATCGGCCGGGCAGCGACATCTGGATGGGCGCTCACGGGCGGTGGGCCAGCGAGGTCAACGTGCTGGCCGATTTCTTCAAGACCCGGAACTTCGTTGCCGACATCACGCTGCATTCCTACTCCGAACTGGTACTGTGGCCGTACGGCGACGGCCGGACCGCGCCCTACAATGCGACGCTGGCCAGTCTGGGTCAGCGGATGGCGGCCTTGATGCCGAAGCTGGGCAGCGGGACCTACTCGCCGGGTCAGTCGAATACGCTCTACCCGACTTCAGGTGGGTCATGCGACTGGATGCTTGGTTGGGCTCATTACTCGGGCGGGTTCCCCTGCATGTCCTACGTGTTTGAGCTGGGTACGACCTTCTACCAGAACACCAGTCATCTCCCGGCCATCCAGACCGCGAACTTCCGGGGCGCCTACTTCCTGTTCCAGCGGGCGGATTCGATTCGGAACGCGTTGCGCGGCCGGGTGCCGCCGCCCAGACTCCTCGGGCCGGATTCTTCAGAGACCGGCGATGTGACTCTGCACTGGTCCCCGGTCAGGCCAGACTACAACGAGCCGGAACGCTGGGAGATCGAGGAACTCAACGGGCTGTCGGTGATCGAGGACAACTTTGAATCCGGTTCCGGTCGTTGGACTCTCGGCGGCGCCTCGCTTTCGACGACCCAGAAGCGCTCGGGCAGCTACTCGGTATATCTGGGTACCGGCAACAATGTCTCCAACTACGCGATGACCAGCGACCCGTACCCTGTTCAAGCCGGTGACTCACTGCGCTACTGGCTCTGGTACAACATCGAGAGCAACTACGACGTGACGGTGGCCGAGGTGTCCGAGGACGGGCTGGAGTGGTTCCAGCTTCACGACCGCTACACCGGCAACTCCAGTGGCTGGGTGCGCCGTGCCTTCTCCCTCGCGCCCTGGGTCGGCAGTTCGGTCTACATCCGGTTCCGCTATATGACCGACGACAATACGCTGGGCGCCGGGGTCTACGTGGACGATGTCTGGCCGGTGCCGGCATTCGCGGAGCGGCAGGTGTTGTCCGATGTCATCACCGATACGTTGTACGAGGTCAGCGACCTTGAAGTCGGAACCTACTGGTTCCGGGGCCGGGGCCGCAACGCGGCCTGGGGCTGGAACAACCAGGGCCCGCTCAAGGAAGTCATCGTCACCGGGGTCGGGGTGGCGGAGAGACCGGGTGTCGAGCGGCTCAGGACCGGCCTGACCGCGGGGCGCAACCCGTCGGCAGGCCCGGTTGATCTCAACTACACGCTGGCCAGGGCGGGTAACGCCAGCCTCGTCGTGATGGACGCGAGTGGCAGGAAGGTGCGTACCCTCGTGTCAGGCATTAGCGGCCCGGGGCGCCATTCCGTGCGCTGGGACGGTCGGGATGACTCGGGCCGGAGAGTGGCGACCGGGGTCTTCTTCTGCCGGCTGGATGCGGACGAGACGGCGAGTGTCCGTGTTGTACTGTTGGACTGAGCGTTCGCCTAAGCTGGTGCCGGGGCGGGCGGGAGGCCGCCCCGGCCGCGCTTTGACCGACGGGTCCGACCTTGCACGCAGGAGTGTGGGGTTCACACCGGAAGACCGAATGTGGGTGTGGTCGGAAGACGTGCAGATGGAGGAACGATGACGGTCTTGTGCTGTGGCAGATTGCCGGCGCTGGTCGCGGCGATTCTGCTTGCTGTCGGCGGTGCGGTGGCCGGACCCATACTTGTGAGGGTGGCGGCTGCCGACTACCAGGAACTCTACGACCATATCGAGTTCAAGGGCAGTTCGGTAACCATCGCCGGCGCGGTGCCGGGCGAGAGCTACGACCTGGTGCTGGAACGTGAAGACCTCGATCGCGTGCGGTCGAGCGGCCTGCCCTGGAGCGTGGTGACCGACGACCTGGACACGCAGGCCGCTGATGCCTGGAGTTTCGGTTACTATTGCGACTACGACTCGCTGGTGCGGATAATGCGCAACTGGGCCGCGACCTACCCGACCATCTGCCGGTTCGACTCCATCGGTCAGACCTTCCTCGGCCGCTGGATTTACGCGGTCAAGATATCGGACAATGTCCATCTCGAGGAGGATGAGCCCGAAGTCCTGATGGAGGCGACGCACCACGCCCGCGAGTGGGCGGCGCCGCAGGCGGCGCGGCATTTCGGCGACAGCCTGCTGACGAGCTACGGCAGTGACCCGGCCATCACCGATTTCGTTGACAACCACCAACTCTGGATCATCCCGGTCGTCAACGTTGACGGTTACGATTACGACTACCCCCAGCAACGGATGTGGCGGCTCAACCGCAAACCCTTCGGCAGCGCGATTGGCTGTGACCCGAATCGCGACTACAATGGTAGCTGTGATACGACCCGGATGCACGCCTGGGGCGCGCTGGTTCGAGGTTCGCGTTCGACTCACTATCCCGGGCACGAAACCTGGTTCGGAGCGCGTTCGGACTGGGCCGAGTGCGTGGATGCCTTGCAGCAGTTCTTCCGGGAGCGTACGTTCGTGGCTGATGTCACGCTCCACTCCTACGGCGAACTGGTAATCTGGCCGTTCAGTTCCGGAGTCGCGCCTTACGATCAGACGATCGCGTCGCTGGGGCAGGGTATGGCGGCGCAGATGTCCCGGCTTTCGGGCGGTACCTACACGCCTCAGCAGGCCAATTACCTGTACCCGAGCGCGGGGTCTTCCAAGGACTGGATGTACGGCTGGGCGCACAACGTCGGCGGGTTCCCGTGTATGAGCTACACGATCGAACTCGGGACGACCTTCTACCAGAACACGAGCCAGCTCCCGGCCATCCAGACCGCCTGCTTCAAGGGCTCGTTCTACCTGTTCAGCCGGGCGGACTCGATCATCAACGCACTGGAGGGAAGGGTCCCGCCGCCGGTGCTGACTCCGCTGGACAGCTCCGTGACCGGTGAGTTCATCCTGCACTGGAGGCCGGTCCGGTCTGCGTACAACCGACCACTCAAGTGGGAGGTCGAGGAGCTGAGCGGGCTGTCGGTGATCGAGGACGACTTCGAGTCCGGGACCGGACTCTGGGACCTGGGCGGGTTCAGCCTGAGCACGACGCAGAGGCGTTCCGGTGCGTACTCGCTGTACTCCGGCTCCGCGAACAACATCTCGAACTACATGGTGACCCGGGACCCGTACCCGGTCGGGAGCGGCGACTCGCTGACGTTCTGGGTCTGGTATGACTTGGAGAACAACTACGATGTCTTCGTGGCCGAGGTGTCGGAGAACGGGCTGGAGTGGTCCCAGCTGCACGACCGGTACACCGGCAATTCCTCCGGCTGGCAACGCAAGATCTTTCCCCTTGAACGCTGGGTCGGTCGCTCGGTCTACATTCGCCTGCGGGCGATGACCGACGATAACACCCTGCGTAACGGGGTGTATGTGGATGATGTCTGCCCGGTGCCGCTATTCGACAGCCGCAGCGTCCTCTCTGACAACGTGACCGATACCCTCTACCAGGTCACGGGCAGGACGCCGGGGCGATATTGGTACCGCGTGCGCGGCTACAACGCGACCCGGCACTGGAGTAACCACGGTCCGATCGAGGATGTGCTGGTTACCGGAACCGGGGTGGCCGGCCCGGTGCGGCAGTCGGTATCGACCGGCCTTACGTTGGTCGGGCCGAATCCGTCAGGCGGTAGAGCGGCAATCCGTTACGGCATTGCTAGCACCGGGCCGGCGCGGGTTGCGATGTTCGACGCGGCCGGCCGTGAGGTCCGAGTGTTGACTGACGGAGTCCGGCCGGCCGGGAGCTACGACCTGCACTGGGACGGCCGTGACGACGTGGGGCGCCGCCTGCCGGCCGGGGTGTACTACTGCCGGTTGAGCGCGGACACGCAACATACCGTTCGGATCGTGCGAGCGCGCTGACCCGGGGTCCTGACCAGCGGGGCGCGGGAGACCGCGCCCCGCATCGGTTCTTGTCAGTCGCTAGACCCGGAGCGAGGGTGAGCGTGGTCGTAGGTGCGGCGCAGGCGTTCAAGCGAGACATGGGTGTAGACCTGGGTGGTGCTGAGCGTGCTATGTCCGAGGAGTTCCTGGACCGCCTTGAGGTCAGCGCCGCGTTCGAGCAGGTGAGTCGCAAACGCGTGGCGCAGGGCGTGTGGGTTGGTCGCGGCGGCGCCGGCGATCTGGCCGAGTAGGCGGCGGACGATGTTCTGGACCGAACGGGTTGTGAGGCGTTTTCCCTGCAGGTTCAGGAACAGCGCGTCGGCTGTCCGGTTCCGTCGCCGGTCAAGATAGCTGCGGATGGCTTCGGCTTCGTGTCGACCGAGTGGTAGGATGCGTTCCTTCCGTCCCTTGCCCAATACCCGGATCGTCTCGCCGGCGAAATCAACATAGTTGACGTTGAGCCCGGTCAACTCAGCCGCGCGCAGTCCGGAGCCGTAGAGGGTCTCAACGATGGCACGGTCCCGAGCGGTGCGTTCATCCGATGCCTCGACTTCGAGTGCCTGTCTAACCTCAAACTGGCTGAGGAAGCCGGGCAGTTGCCTCCGGGCGCGGGGAGCGCGCAGGCCGGCGACCGGGTTGCCGGGCAGCCGTCCGACGATCACGAGGTGGCGGAAGAACCCCCGGACCGCGGAGAGCTTGCGGGCTGCGCTACGTCTTTCGTACCCGCCCCTGAGGACGGCGCCGAGCCAGTCCCGAGCCTGCTCGCGAGTCACTCGTTCGAGCGGGGGCGCGTCGTGGCGATCCGTGAGGAAGTCGAAGAACTGCCGGAGGTCAACGCGGTAGCTCCGGATGGTTGCCGGTGAGCTGTGGCGCTCCCGCTCAAGCGTGGTAAGGTACTCGGCCAGTTCAGTATCGTAGCCCGACATCAACTGAGCCTACCGGGCGGTCCTGCTCGGTCAAGCCGCCGATTGACAGGGCCGCCGGCCGGACTAGTATGAGATTCATGGAGGCGGATGGGTGCTGGTGTGCCTGGCGGACTTCAAATCCGTGTGGCCTGCGAAAAGCGGGCCGGTAGGTTCGATTCCTACACGCCTCCGCCAGGATTGAGTGCCGGCGGCCGGCCCCGGGCCGGCCGCTCAGCTTCCGGCCGGGCGGTCGGAGTCGACGGTTGCGTCGCGGTTGAGTTCTGCGTCGGTCCGGCGCAAGTACCTGGGCACGACGGCTTCTGGCTTGTCCGGGCCGGTTCGGGCCAGTTCCCGCCCAGCCAGAACCGCGACCGCGAGGGCCGATGGCGAGCGGATGCCAGTATCGATCACGTCGAAGCCGGCGAAGCTCTCACGACAGGATTCCACTCCGGAACCGGCCATCACAGCCGGGGTACCGACAAGTGCAGGCAGTGCGGCCGCGACCTCCGCGGGGTCGGCCAGCCTCGGTTCGATCAGTGCCTGACCGTTGTCGTAGAAACCGAAGTAGACCTGGCCGCGACGGGCATCGACCAGCGTGAGTACCCGGCGGGCCGGGCTGCAGGTTTCGGCGATGGCGGTCAGCGTGCCGACGGACTTGACGGGCAGCCCCCGAGGCAAGGCGAGGCCGACCGCAGTGGCCAGTCCGACCCGGAGGGCAGTGAACATGCCGGGGCCGGCCGTGACCCCGATGGCAGAAAGCTCATCCAGGCTTCTGCCGGTCCGGGCAAGCAGTTCGTCGACCATCTCCAGCAGTACCTCGTTGTGGCTGGTGCCGAGTCGAGCGGTTTCGATCAGCAGTCGATCTTCCCGCGTCAGCGCGACCGCCGAGCGCGGTCCGGAGGTTTCGATGCCCAGGACGAACGAGCCGGCCAACTCAGCCACCACGGTTGCGGAGATAGAGCTGGTGGAGTCCACGACAGGCCAGCAGCGGGTCGATGGCGGTTAACTGGGGCAGGTGACGGGACATCAGCGGTGCCCGTCCGCCTGTGCCGACCAGCCGCCAGTTCCGCCCGGTGCGGCGGCATACCTGTTCGACAGCGTGGGTGACGCCCCCTGCAACCGCGGCCAGCGCGCCGGCCGAAAGCGCAGACCTCGTGGTGCGTGGGAACAGCCCAGAAGGCGAGCGGAGACCGGCAACCGGGAGTCGAGCTGTGCCCCGGCCGAGTGCGGTCAGCATCAGGTCCGGCCCGGGCATTATCGGGCCGCCTTCGAACACACCTGCTGCGCTCACGAAATTGAGCGTGACCGCGGTGCCGAAATCAGCCACAGCCAGGTCTCCGGGCCAGTGCGCGCGGGCGCCTTCGGCGACGCAGAGCCGGTCCGCGCCGAGCGTGCTGCGTTCGTAGCGGATGCGGAGGCTGGTGAGTGTTCGGGTGCTGATGACCAGCGGGGCGCGGTTGGTCAGGCGGGACAAGCCCCGGGCCAGCGGCCTGGTCGCTCCGGGCACGACCGAGGCGAGTGCGGCGTCTCGGGCCTCGATCCCGGCCAGCAGGCCGGCCGGGTCTGCGAGCGCACGGCCGGTGCTCAGGGTTCGGACCGCGAGCACCAGGCTGCCTTTGGCGAGCGCCAGCCGGCAGTTGGTGTTGCCAGCGACGAGCAGGATGATTCCCGGCACCGGGAAGCTACCGGAGGCGCCGGACCTGGCCGGAATTCACCTTGACGATGCTACCATTGCTGCGGCGGATGATCAGCTGGCCTTCGGCGTCGATGTCCACCACCGTGCCGTAATGGCGGCGGAACATCGTCTTGGCCTCGACGCGGCGGTGGAGGACTGCCGAGCGGGTCTTGAACTCCTCGATCAGCGCCGGGAGGTTTCCTGCTCTGACCTGCTCAAGGCAAGCGAAGAACCGGCGCAGGACTGCTTCAAGCAGTTCGAGCTTCTCCCATTCCCGGTCGGTTGCCTGCCGGATGGAGCCGGCCTCGGCCAGTCCCGGCTCCTCCTCCGGGAAGGCGGCCTGGTTGACGTTGATGCCGACCCCGACCACGAGTGCTTCCTTGCGCTGCTCGCAGAGAATACCGCACACTTTCCGGTCACTGAGCATCACGTCGTTGGGCCAGCGGATGAGCGGCTGGGCGCCGGTCAGTTCCTCGACTCCACGGCAGACCGCCAAACCGGCCAGCAAGGTGAGCTGACCGGTGGGTAGCGGCGGGTCTTCGGCCCCGGGAAACAACAGGAGTGAGAATGTCAGGCTGTCGTCGTCCGAGTACCAACGCCGTCGGAACCGGCCCCGGGCCGCGGTCTGGCGCCGGGCAAGGACAAGCGCCGGCACCGGCGACGCGGCATCTCCGGCCTGTTCCGCGGCGAGGGCAAACGCGTAGTCGTTGGTCGAACTGACTTGCTCGCGAAGATGAACGCGGCCGTAACGGGTGAGCCGGGCCAGCAGCTCACCGGAGATTTCGACCCGGCTTTCCGTCATGGTCAGCGGGCGACAACCAGCTTCATGGCGGGTTCGCTCTCGGTTGCCGGGCGGGCGAAGTAGCTGCCCGGGGAGATGGTCGTGCCATGAGCGTCCCGGCCGTCCCAGTACCAGCCGTCGGTTCCCGGCGCGAGGTAGCGGACCAGCCGGCCGTTACTCGAGTAGATATGGAGAAGCCCGGAAGCGGCACCGCGGTCCGGGGAGTGGAAGGTTACCGGACCGGCTGTGGGATTGGGCCGAGCTTCAAGCCGGGCGAGTTTCGGGGCGCGAACCTCTTCCTGACTGCCCGTCGGGCTGGTGTTGAGGAACAACAGGTTGCGGGTGCCGGAGTTCGTCGCCCAGTTCGTCACCGCGAGGTCGAGCCTGGGCGAGTAGCGGTAGTGGCAGGCGACGTTTGCGCCAGGTGCAGGGGCTTCGGAGAGGCTGAACCAGGCGGCGAGCGGGTCGAAGCAGTAGCTGCCGACCGGCAGCCGCTCACCATCCACGAGTACGCTGTCCAGAAACTGCACCGGGGTCCGGGCAAGGCTCCAAAGCTTTCGCGTACCGTTGCCGACGAACTCGTCGCCCTGGTTCTCAAGGTGCCGATTTCCGGCGTCAGCCCAAACTACCGCCTCACAGACAAGATGTTGGATGTTCGCCGGCCACCAGCTCCAGTCCGGGGTGAGGCTCAGCGCGCCGGAGTTGTTGCCGAAGACGACAACAGGCTCCCACCAACCGCCGGCCGCGAGTTCCGGGTAGCCGTCGCCGTCAGCGTCGCCCCAGGCTACGCTGGACGAGTAGCGGTTGCTGCGGAGCATCACGAAGGTGGGAACCGTGTCGAGCAGACCATTGTTGTTGCGATAGACCCTGATGCTGTTTGAGTCCCCGAGTTGGCTATTCGATGCGACCGCCAGGTCCGGCCAGCCGTCTTGGTCGAAGTCTCCGAACGCCAGCCGGAGCACCCAGCCGATGCCGCGGCGCACCTTCCAGTCAGGAGACTCGGCGAGTATGCCTCGGTTGTTGCGGAACATCGAAACCTGCCGGCGGTGGCCCACGAAAAGGTCGAGGTCTCCGTCGTTGTCGATGTCGCAGAATCGGATGGCGTCAGAGGCGGTGTCGAACGCTGCCGACCAGGCCGGGAGCGTGTCAAAGGCGGCACCGAGGTTACGGTACAGCCGGGCCGGGTCGCGTTCGTGCCGGTAGGCGTCACCAGCCGAGACCGCGAGGTCGAGGCGGCCGTCGAGGTCGAAGTCGCCGAGCGTGCAGTCGAATGACGAATGACGGTCCGTTGCCTTCCAGCCAGGCAGCGGTTCGAACGCCAACCCGGTGTTCCGATACAGCCGGGCGACCAGTTTTGTGTGGGTCGATTCCGGGCCGAGCGATACGACCGCCAGGTCGGACCAGCCGTTGCCGGTGACATCGCCGGAGTAACAGTGGCCGAACATGCCCCGATCGTCCGAGCGCCAGGAGGCATTGGTTTCGAGGCTGCCGCCGAGGTTCAGGTAGACCGCGTTGTGGTTGTGGGCCATGTCGTTGCCGTTCGACACGACGAGGTCGAGCCAGCCGTTGCCGTTGACGTCGCACCAGGTACCCCCGGTGGAGTAGTCGCTGTCATCGGACCGCCAGTCCGGGGTCGCGGGCAAAGGGATGGCCGCGAAGGCTGCGAGCGGGATGAGACCCAGCAATAGGCAGAGGAGTTTCACCGAGGCCAGTCTAGCCGCACCGGGCGCGCGGGTCAAGAAGGTTGAGGCGTCAGCGCCGCCGTCGTCGGCCGGGGCGGAAGCCCGGGCCGACGCCCGGCACCAGCCCTTTCGGCAGCCGGCCGGGGCCGGCGCCGGACATCTGTTGGGCCAGTTGCCGGGTCTGCTGGAATTCCTTTAGCAGTCGGTTGACGTCCTGGACCGAAGTGCCCGAACCGTCCGCGATCCGGCGGCGGCGAGACCCGTCGATGATATCCGGTTCGGACCTCTCACGCGGGGTCATGCTCTGGATCATGGCCTCCACCCGGACTAGTTCCCGGTCATCCACCTCCATGTCGGCCGCGCCAGGGAGCATTGCCATCAGCTTCGACAGACTCCCCATCTTCTTGATGTTACGGAGCTGTCCGAGAAAGTCCTCGAAGTCGAACCGGCCCTTGAGGAACTTGCCGGCGATTTCCTGCTGCTGTTCGGGCGAGGTGGCGGCTTCGACCTTCTCGATCAGACTCTGGAGGTCGCCCTTGCCGAGAATGCGGGCGGCGATGCGGTCCGGTCGGAATTCCTCGATGTCGTCGATTCGCTCGCCGGTTCCGATGTAGTATATCGGCAGGCCGGTGGCGTGCCGGACCGAGACGACCGCGCCTCCGCGTGAGTCGCCGTCGAGTTTGGTGATGCATACCCCGGTGAGCCTGAGCCGGGCGCTGAACTGTTCGGCCTGGTTGAGCGCGTCCTGACCGACGAGTCCGTCGAGCACGAGCAGGGTGGCGTGCGGCTCGGCCCGTTGCTGGATGGCGCCGAGCTCGGCCATCAGTTCCTCGTCAAGGTGAAGCCGGCCGGCGGTGTCAAACAGGACGATGCCGTGGCTCGCGTCCCGGGCGCGCCTGAGCGCGAGGAGGCAGTTGCCGACCACGTCCGGGCTGGATGGATGGAAGGCGGCGCCGGCGCGCTCGGCGACGTTCCTGAGCTGTTGCTCGGCCGCCGGGCGTTTCGGGTCGCAGGCGACGAGCAGCGGCCGGCGGTTGGTGAGCCGCCGGGCGAGCTTGCCGGCGAAGGTGGTTTTGCCTACGCCCTGAAGCCCGACCAGGCTGATGATGGAGGGACTGGCGGGCAGGTCCAACTTCGCGGGCTTGCCGCCGAGCAGGGCGGTGAGCTCTTCGTAGAGCGCGACGGTTACCACCTCGCCGGGTCGGAGCGACTTGACCACCGCTTCCTCTTCGAGGCGGGCCTTGAGACCGCGGACGAAATGGCCGACAACTCTGTAGTTGACGTCGGCATCGAGCAGGAGGGTGCGGATCTCGCGCAGGGCGTCGGCGATCTCCTTGTCGGAAAGACTGCCGTGGCCCAGCAGGCGTCGCTGCAGCTTGACGAACTTGTCGGTCAGGCCTTCAAACATCAGCTTCGGCGCGTGCGCCGATGAGCGGTCGTCAGGCGCTTCCGCATTTCAGCTCGGCGATGACCCGGGCGTAGTCGTCGCTACTGAATATCGCGCTGCCGGCAATCAGCAGGTCAGCGCCGGCGGCCGCGAGCAGGCGGCAGTTGCCGGGGTTGACGCCGCCGTCGACGGAAACGGTGGCCCGACTACCGGCGACTGCCAGCAGGTGTTTGATCTCTGCTACCCGGCTCAGCGCGTCGGGCATGAACTGCTGACCTCCGCGGCCCGGGAAGACACTCATCACCAGCACGTCGTCGAGCTGATCCAGCCAGGGCTCGAGCTTCTGGACAGGAGTATCCGGGTTCAGCGAGATGCCGGGTTTCACCCCGGCGCGTCGGATGTGCTCGATGCAGCGGCCCGGGTCTGGTGAGGCTTCGACATGGAACTCGACCAGCTCTGAGAAGGGCAGGTATTCGTCCAGCTGACGTTCCGGTTCGACGACCATCAGGTGTGAGTGAACCGGCAGCCTGGTTCCCCGTCGCACGGCCGCGCCCAGCGGCCTGCCGAAGCTGATGCCGCGGACGAACCGGCCGTCCATCACGTCGAGGTGGATGCAGTCAGCACCGGCGGTTTCCACCGCCTCGAGCTCGGTGCCGAGATGCAGGAAATCGCAGTCCAGGATCGAGACCGAGAGTCTCATCGGTTGTTACCGGGGGTGTCAGTCTCGGGCACCGCGATGATCAGGGTGACGGTGTCGCCGTCCATGACCGACGTGCCTTCTTCAGGGTACTGGAGCATCACCATCCCGACCGGCTCGTCGAGGGCCGCCTCCCGAACGGTGCCGAGAACAAGGCGCTGGTTGGCGATGATGCCGGTCGCGGTTTCGATATTCGTGCCGACCAGGTTGGGCATCGGGAACTTGCCGGCCGCGGCCGACACCGCGAGGATGACCGTGGCGTTACGGTCGAGTTCGGTGCCGGGAGCGGGGCGGACCGCCATCACCAGCCCGGGGGCGACATCAGGGGTGCGGAGCGATTCGACCTCGGCGGGCCGCAGGCCGCAGGCCTCCAACTCGGCGAGAGCCTGCTCGAGCCGAGTGCCGACCAGTTCCGGAACCAGCACCCGGTCCGAACCGCGGCTGACATCGAGGTGAACAATGCGGCCTGGCTTCACCCGGCGTCCGCCCGGTGGTGACTGGGTGACGACGTGGCCAGGCGGCTGGAGCGTGTCCCCGATCACGCGGACCTCGCCGAGCCGCAGGCCGCTGCGTTCGACGACCTTCTCGGCTTCCTCGCGGGCGAGGCCGGTCAGGTCCGGGACTTCGAGTTCGCGGCCCATCCGGGTGAACAGCGGCATCACCACCCAGTTCAGGCCGGCGAGCAGCAGCAGCATAACAGCCGGGATGCCGACGAGCAGTCCGAAGAGCAGCCCGGTCCGGCGCCGGGTCTTGCCGCGCGGTTTGCGTTGCCGGGGCATTTCAGGTCAACCTTTCTCCCGGGCTGAGCCGGGCGCCATTGCGGAAGTCGCGGCCGGACTGGCGGCGGCCGCCTTCGGGTCGAAGTTCGAGTATCTCCAGCGTGCCGTTTCCGGTTGCAGCGACGAAACCGGGTCGGTCAGCTAGGATGCTGCCGGGCGGCGCGGAACCGTCGGCAGGGGAAGGATGCGACCGGAGCACCAGCAGGCGGCGGTCACGGAACCCGGCTACCGCGCCCGGTTCCGGGGAGAGAGCGCGCACCCGGTTGTGGAGCTCCGTGGCGGGCCGGGTCCAGTCAAGCACCCGGTCCGGCGGGCGCAGCTTCGGGGCCGGGGTGACCAGCGCCGGATCCTGCGTCGCACCCGGGAGTTCCTGCCGGGCCAGCCGGTCAAACGTCGTGAGCAGCAGGTTGGCACCTGCCGCGGCCAGTCGGTCACTGAGTTCACCGGCGGTCTCGTCCGGGCCGATCGGCACCGGCTCCTGCGCGAGGATGTCGCCAGCGTCGACCCGTTCGTTCAGCCGGATGACGGTAACTCCGGTACGGGTGTCGCCGGCCATCAGCGCGCGGGGGATGGGTGCGGCCCCACGCCAGCGGGGCAGAAGCGAGGGATGGAGGTTCAGGAACCCCCGGGCAGGGGCCGCGAGCAGGTCCGGGCGCAGGATGCAGCCGAACGCGACCAGCACGCCGAGGTCGGGTCTGAGCTCGGCGAGCGCGGCGACGAAGGCCGGGTCGTTGGGGGCGGTTGGGTCGAGCACGGTGAGCCCGGCCGCCCGGGCCGCGTCCTCGACCGGGGTGCGCCGGGGCCGACGGCCGCGGCCGGCCGGGGCGGCCGGGGGTACCACGACAGCGACCAGCTCGTGGCTGGAGCTGGCCAGTGCCTTCAGCGACGGTACCGCGAACCCGGACGCGCCGAGGAATACCAACTTCATTCGGTTGTTGCCTTCACTTCCCGTTCCTCGAACTCTACCAGCCGGCGCGCAAGCAGGCTGCGCCGGAGCTCGCTCAGGTAGTCGATGAACAGCCGGCCGGCCAGGTGGTCCGTCTCGTGCATAAACGCCCGGGCGAGCAGGCCGGTCGCCTCGCGTTCCACGGGCCGGCCCGTTTCGTCAATGCCGGCGATGCGGACCAGCTCGGGCCGGGGGATGACCTCGTAGATGCCGGGCAGCGACAGGCAGCCTTCTTCCCGTTCGAGCTCGCCCTCCGTTGCGACAACCCGGGGATTAATCATGCACGTCGGGGGTTCGTCGAGGCCGGTCGTGCGCGGGTCGAAGGCGAACGCAGCCACCGGCTCGCCGAGCTGGTTGCCGGCCAGGCCGAGTCCGTCCTGCTCGAGCATGGTCGTCTTGAGGTCGGCGAGAAACTGCCGGATGCGGGCATCGAGCTCACGGACCGGGGCCGCGGGCTGGCGCAACACCGGGTTGCCGTAGAGCACCACGCGCCGGTTGCGGCCCGGCGGTGCCGGCTCGCTGCTGCCGGTCATCTGTGTCCCTACTGGCCGCCGACCTTGGCGCCGACCGAGCCCCGGTCGACTTCGAGCTCGGTGCCTTCCGCGACCTTGACCGTGAAGGTGCTGTCACGGACATTCGTGATGATCCCGTGGATGCCGGAGGAAAGCACGACCCGGTCACCGCGCTTCAGCGCTTCGAGCATCTGCTGGTGCTTCTTCTGACGCCGCTGCTGGGGCAGGATCATCAGGAAGTAGAGCACCACGAAAATCAGGATGATGGGCAGGAACCCGAGAATCGAATTCATACCGCCGCCGGCCGGGGCAGCCGTGGCTTCCTGTGCGATTGCGACACCTGTCATCGGTCCTCCTGTGGTTGTAGCGGTACCCGGGCCGGACCCGGTCGTGCTTTGCGTTCAATTCCTCCCGGGGCGCGGTCGCCTGCCCGCGGGTTCTACGGTACTGCCGTACAGGCCGTGACGCCTGAGGTAACGCTGGACGGACGTTGGTAACATATACCGGATAGACTGGCCCCTGGCAAGCCGGGCGCGAATGTCCGAGCCGGCCAGGTCCACCTCGATGACCGGGATGAACCGGACCCGGCGGGCGGGGTGCCCGGGAAACAGCCGGGGCCTCGGGGAGCCGGGCCTTGACATTACCACCAGCCGGGTCAGCTCGGTGAGCCGGGTCGGCTCGTGCCAGCCGGCCATCGTCCGGTACTGGTCCGCGCCGAGCAGCAGGTAGAGCGATTCGCCGGGGCGGTCGCGGCGGAGTGCCGCCAGCGCGTCAACGGTGTAGGCCGGGCCGGCCAGCCGTTCTTCAATGGTCGTGAGTTCGAGTTGCGGCCAGTCGGTCAGTCCGAGCCTGAGCATCGCCTGGCGTCGGGGCCAGGGCGCGAGCGCGCGGGCCGGCTTGTGCGGGGGGCGCGGGCCGGCCAAGAAGAGCACCCGGTCCAGCCGGCAGCGCCGGCGCACATCCTCCGCCACCAGCAGGTGACCCAAGTGGAGCGGGTTGAAGCTTCCGCCGAAAACCCCGGTACGCGCAGTCCTGCTCATCGAGTCCGAGTGTCCGGTCCCTCAGAGCCGGTCCAGCAGCCGCCGGGCCTGTCGGCGCAGGTCGTCCGGGCTGTCGCCGGTCAGGAGCGACTCGAGGACTGTCCGGGCGGTATCGGCATTACCGATCTCGGCGTGGCAGACCGCGAAGCGCAACCGGTCCTCCGGTTCCCATCGTTCCAGCGGCAGTGACTCGGCAATGTAGCGGTAATACACCAGCGCGGACCGGTACTCGCCCGCACGGTGGTAGAGCCGGGCGGTCGAGAGGTCACGCCCGGTCTTGCGCAGCTCGATTTCGCCGAGGGCCTCCTCGACCTGGGGACGGAGCGTGGACTCCGGGTAACTGAGCAGGAAGTCGGTCAGGATTTCCTCCGCCTTGAGCAGCGGGGCGCGGTCGCGGGTGCCTGCCGGCGCGGAGCGGAGCCAGGCCAGGCCGAGCTTGTAGCTTGCCTCCTCCTGGTACCGGCCGTAGGAGAAGCTCCGGATGTAGAACTCGAACTCGGTCTGCGCCTGGTGGAAATCACCCCGGCGGAAGTAGCTCTCGGCCAGCCAGTACTGGGCGTCGGCCGCCTCGCGGCTTCCCGGGAAATTGAAGATGACCCAGTTGAGCGCCTCCTCGGCCCGGCCGTGGCGTTTTGCCTCGAGCGCGGCCAGCGCGGCATCGAGCGCGACCGGAGCGGTATCCGGGCCCTTGAACGCAGCCCGCTTCGGGCAGCCGGCCACGGCCAGCACCGCGAGCGCGATCAGCGCAATTGCCACACCGGGAATGATCGTCCGCACCCCGGTGCCCGGGGTGGGGCGGCACCGCAGACTTCGGTGGCGGCTCACATCCGCCCCGCCAGTTCGACGACCAGCCGGGTCAGCCTGGGCTCAGCCTCGGCGGCCACCCGCAGGACTTCGGGCAGGTCAACCGGCCGCATCGCGTCGGGCAGGCCCATGTCGGTTACGACCGACAAACCCAATACCTTCAACCCGGCGTGGCGGGCAACGACCACCTCCGGCACGGTCGACATCCCGACCAGGTCCGCCCCGATAATGCGGATCCAGCGGTACTCCGCCCCGGTTTCGAGGTTCGGGCCGGTCACCCAGGCGTAAACTCCCCGCTGGACCGGCAGGCCCAGTTCGAGCGCGGTGCGGGCCGCGAGCTCAACCAGTTCAGGGGTGTACACGGCGTGCATGTCCGGGAAACGGGGCCCGAGCGTGTCGTCGTTGGGACCGCGCAGGGGATTATGTCCGGTCAGGTTGATGTGGTCGGTGATGATGCAAATGTCACCGGCGCGGAACTGCGGGTTGACCCCGCCGGAGGCGTTGGACACAAGCAGGGTTTCGACGCCCAGTTCCTTCATCACCCGGACCGGGTGGGTCACCACCTCGAGGTTGTAGCCTTCGTAGTAATGGAACCGACCCTGCATTAGCACCACCGGCAGGCCGTTCAGCTTGCCCAGCAGCAGCCGGCCCCTGTGACTGGTGACGGTTGGCTCGGGGAAGTGGGGAATCTCGGCGTAGGGGAGGGCGCAGGCGTCCTCGATTTCGTCGGCGAGCCGGTTGAGGCCGGTGCCGAGGATAATGCCGCAGGCCGGAACCAGCCCGGTCCGGGCGCGAATGGCGGCGACGCTCTCGAGAACCCGGGATTTCACGCTGGGCCGGCCCCGGTCGACTTCTCCCATCGCTCGACCAGAGACTGGAACGAGGTGGCGATACCGCGAATCTGCCCCAGCAGCGCGTCGCGCTCGGCGCACAGGCGCTCCAGCTCGGCGCGCAGGCGCTCCGCTTCGGTCCGGGCCTTGTCGAGGATTTCCCTGGCCTGCTGTTCGGCCTCGGCCCGGGCGGCCCGGTGCACCGGTTAACAAGGAACGGTTGATCGAAGAACTGTGGCCTGAAACTGATCCGAACAGCGGCAGTGCCCTGTTAAGA
>JAWOIB010000052.1:0-11682 GCA_046484845.1 bacterium | reverse complement strand
TCGGCCCACCAGCCGAATGAGTTCTGTGTGATTGCCAACATGCGTGAGGACGCGCTGGTTTACGTCCACCTCTTCAGCCAGCAACTCCCTTGAACTCGGCTTGACAGGAGGCCGGGCCAGGCTAGTCTGACGTATGGAAGCCGATTCGCTGGGTCTGGTCAGGCAGCAACTCGATGTCGAGCAGGCAACTGTCGTTGATTCGCGCTCGACCGGGGGCGAGGTGGTCCGGGTGCCGTTGCTCAACCCGATGATGGTCGAGCAGGCCTTGGCCGTGCTTGCCGACAATGTCGCCTGGTTCATGGAGGCCATTACCGGGCGCGGGTACCGCAAGACCGAGGAGGTGTACGAGCTCGGGTACATTGTCCGCGAGCCGGGACACCAGGCCTACGGGCTGAAGGTCACCCAGGAGGGGAGTTCAGCCATCGTCAGCCGGGTTGCGATACTCGAGGACGAGACGATTCTCGGGCGATACGTGCAGTACCTCCGTACGGGCATGGTCCTGTAGGCGACCAGCTGCCATCACCCGGCTGCTTCGGGCCGGGGCCATCGCCCGGGTCGATTCAGAGCAGGAGCAGTAGTTCGGCAGCGAGCGCGGCCGCGGCTATCAGCAACAGCAGCTGGGTAAGGTCGCGGTTGCCGTCGACAGTTCGTCCCGTTCGGATGTGCCTCGGCAGTTCGCCAGGCCGAATGCGCTCCAGATTGCCTTCCTCAGGGTCCACGTTCACCGCGGCCAGAGCAAGCGGTTCAGCTGAGCCGGTTGAACTGAGCAGGTAGCCGCCCGGCAGGCGGGTGTCTTCATGTCGGTGGAGAAACCGTCCGTCGTGCAGTTGAGCCTCGGATTGGACTGCCAGCCCGGGCGTCGTGAGAACCGCGCTGCCGGCAAGCGCGGCCGGGAATTCAAGCGTGTCGCCGACCAGGCGCGACTGAACCCGGCTCCCGCCGGCGACATACTCGACTGACGACATCAGTAGAGGCACGAAGGCCGCCCGGTGGACCAGGTCGGTGAACTCAGCGTCGGGCCCGGTTGCCCAGACGATTACCCGCCCGCCCGCGGCTTCGAGGAGGAATGGGCTGCCGTCGTTGAAGCTGGCCAGCACGCGCGCCGAGTCCGGTCGCACCCGGCTGACTGTCCCGAAGCGAGGTGCCCGCCACAGCTCCGGCGAGATGCCGGCGAAGACCGGGTGCAGCGAGTCCACGTCCAGGAGGGTCAGGAAGCCTGACGGTTGCAGTATGCCGGTGCTGCTCGCGAAGCCTGCCAGCCTCGCGTCGGCACCGGTGGTCGGGCTGGCCATCAGTACCAGCCCGGCTCCCCGGGTCAGGCCGAAGAGCAGGCGGGTCCAGTCACCGGGGCGCAGTGCCAGGGCATCGAGTACGACCACCACGTCGAGCAAGCCCAAGTCAAGCCTGCCGAGCTGGTCAGGCGTTGCCTCGGTGCGGCTGATGAACGCGCCCGGGGCCGAGGCGAGGGCCGCCGCGGTCTGATGTGAGGACACGCGGGGTGAACCGACCAGGAGGACACTCAGGCTGTCGCGCACCTCCACTGCCAGGTACCTGGAGTTGTCGACCTCCAGCGAGTCGATTTCGGTAGTCAGCCGGGCTGTCACCAGGGTAAGCCCGGTGCGTGGGAAAGCAGCCTCGAGCCTCAGCGTCCGGGTCTGGTGTCCCGAGAGACTGGTGGTCAGCCTGGTTCCCGCCAGCAGTTGGCCGTCTGCCTCAACGAGAACGCTGACGACAACCGGGGATGGGTTGAAATTGGAGACCTCGACCGCGATGGGTGTCGGTCGGTTGACGGTCACCAACGGTCTCTCGAGTCCGAGGCCGGTGATGGCGACGTTGCCGGCCGGCTCGGCGCCCGCATCGAGCAACAGCAGTTCGCGATTCGGCAGGGCAGACCAGTCGCCGGTCAGCGACCGGCGTTGGAGGTCGCCGATGACGGCCAGTCGGGCGTCGAGAGACTCGGCGATTCGGGTGGCCTCGGCAAGTCGGTTGGCTACCCGGGCAGCAGTGTTCGAAGGACGCAGGGAATCCACCGTTCGTGTCGCCTGTGCCAGGGGCATCGACCCGTGTTCGGCGTCGCTGACAGTCATCGACAGCAGGGTGATACGAGCATCGGGAGGGCAACTCAGCACGAGCGCGCTGGCCAGCGAACAGGCGCGCGCCCACGTCGAGCCGTACTGCATGCTGTAGGAGTCGTCGACCAGTAGCACCAGGTCGGGCCGGTCCGCGCCAATGCCGGAACCCAGCCAGGGGCGCGCCAGCGCCAGCAGCAGCGCCAGCAGGGTCAGTGTCCTGAGCGCCAGGAGCAGCAACTCGCGAAGCCGCGACCACGCGGCGCGCTCTCGGTGAACAGCCTCGAGCAGGCGCAGGGTGGGGAAGTCGAACCGGCGCAGGCGGGCGCGGGAGATGATGTGAATCAGGGGCGGCACGGCCGCAAGCAAGGCCAGCGGCAGCAGCGCGGGCAGTCCGAAACCGATCATCCGATGGCGTGGCGGCGCGTCAGGAACGCCATTAACGCCCGGTCGTAAGGCTCGCTGGTTGTCAGCTGGTGGTAGTCGATGCGGGCTTCGTGGCAACCGCGCTCGATCCGGCTGAAGAAGGAGCGCACCGAGGTCCGGTAGCGACCAGCAGCCGAGCGGGCGTCAACCGTGATCTCCCGACCGGTCTCCATATCTCGGAGCTTGGCGGGACCCCTGAAACCCAGCTCGCGCTCGGCTTCATCCAGCACGTGAAAGACAATCACCTCGTGTCGACGGTGGCGGAAATGGCGTAGCGCGGTGAGCACGTCGCCGGGTTCGTCCCACAGGTCCGATATCACCACGATCAGACCCCGGCGGCGGATGCGCTCAGCCAGTTCGTGGAAAGTGGCAGCCAGGTTCGTGTCGCCGCCTGGCTTGAGGCGGGCGAGGTGGCTCAGGATCACGTTCAAGTGTCCGGGTGCGCTGCGAGGAGGGATGTAGCTGCGCAGGCGGTCATCGAACGCCGCGAGGCCGACCGAGTCCTTCTGGTGGACCAACAGGTAGCTGAGCGCGGCGGCCAGATGAGATGCGTACTGCAGCTTGCTGATGCCGCTTCCCCTGAAATCCATCGAACCCGAGACGTCAAGGATGATCTGGGCCCGCAGGTTCGTTTCCTCTTCGTACTCGCGGATGTAGAAGCGGTCGGTCTTGCCGTAGACCCGCCAGTCGACGCGCCTGATTTCGTCACCGGGCATGTATTGGCGGTGTTCGGCGAACTCCACCGAGAACCCGCGGTAGGGCGAGCGATGGAGCCCGGCCAGGAAACCCTCGACGACCAGGCGCGCACGCAGGTCCATCGAGCGCAGGCGGGCGACCAGCTCGGGGTCGAGCAGCCTGCGGGCATCCTCGGCTCGAGCGTTGCGGTCAGACATACATCAGTCTAGCGGAGGGGCGACGAACGACAAGCCGGCGGTGAGGATTGACCAAGGGACAATCCGGGCTACAGTCAGTCATGGCGCTGGTTTTGCTTGAGGTCCGGGGCTTCCGGCCAATAGACGAGCTCCGGCTCGACCTGGACCCGGAGGCGAACTACCTGTTCGGTCCCAACGGGTCAGGCAAGACCAGTCTCCTTGAGGCGATTCACTACGTTGCGACCGGACGTTCATTCCGAACGCGCCGGGACGGGGATTTGCTGCGTTTCGGCGCCGAATTGCTTTCCGTGACAGCCGAGGATGCCAGGGGGCGGGTCGGGCGGCTGGTCTCTGACGGCAGGGAGAAGCGGTTCGAACTTGACGGCAGGCAGTTCAGCCGTCTTTCGGAGTTCTTCGGCTGGCTGCCGGTTGTGCCGTTGCTGCTCAGCGACCTTGAACTGGTCTCGGGCCCGCCGGCGCGGCGACGCGAGTACCTGGACATGGCCGGGGCGAAGGTCGACCAGGACCACATCAGGTTGCTCAATGACTACCGGCGCGTGCTCGCGCAGTACTGCCGGCTGTTGGAGCTGTCGAGGGTCGGCGAGCAGCTGGAGGCATGGGAAATGCAGGTCGCGCGCTGCGGCGCGCTCCTGACGCGGCGGCGTGCCTCGGTGGCGGCGTCCCTGCTGAAACGGGCCAGCGAGCTGTCGGAAGGACTCCTGGGGCGGCGGATTGAGTACGAGTTCAGGTCGTGCATCGGGTCAGCGCATACCGACAGATCCGACCGAGCGGCAGGGGAAGAACCGGATCGCAGTCTGCTGGAGCAGGACGCGCGGCCGAATCCGGGCGAAGCGGGTGACGACTCTACCGGCATGCTGCGCGAGAAGCTGGTTGCGTCCAGAAAGCAGGCGGCGGAGACCGGGTATGCTGTTGTCGGGCCCCATCGCGACGAGGTTGTCGTCCGGCTCGACGGCCGGGAGCTTCGCCGGTTCGGTTCGGTCGGGGAGCAGCGGGCGGCCGCCACGGCCCTGCGCCTGGCCGAGGCGGACTACCTGCGCCGGCACGCCGGGCAATCGCCGGTCTTTCTAATGGACGAGATCGCCTCTGAGCTCGATGCTGTGCGGTCAGCGGCCCTGTTCGAGCAGGCGGGTCGGTCAGGCCAGATCATCTACGCCGCGGCGCGCCCCTTCCAGGCAGCCGGTCGGCTCTTCGAAATCGACAATGGCAAAGCCAGGCAGATTCAGACCACTGGGTGAGGCGTTGCCTGTGGTGCTCCGCCAGCTGGGTTTGGACCGGGAGCTTGAAGTCCAGCGCCTGCTCGATGCCTGGCCGGAGCTTGTTGATGCCAAGATTGCCGCTCACACCCGGGCGGTTGAACTTGAGAAGGGGCTCCTGGTGGTGGTCGTTGACAGCCCGGTCTGGATGACCCAACTCCGCTTCCTGAAGGGGCATGTCCTCAAGCGGATCGCGCCGAGATTTCGCGCCGGCCTCGTCCGCGACATCAGGTTCGTGCTGGGGAAGACCGGGGGCGGTCCCCAGGCATGACCACGGCAGGCCCAGCGTGCCGGCCGGCCGTGCAGTGCCGAGTCCGCCGGCGCGGAGTCGCGCCGGGGCCGTTGTCCTGCTTGATTTCGACACGCAAAGGCATATGATTTTGGGTTATGGGTGATACGTACAATGCGGCACAAATAGACGTCCTGCGTGGGCTTGAGGCGGTTCGTCTCAGGCCGGCGATGTACATTGGTGACATTGGTATCCGGGGTGTTCACCACCTGATCTACGAGGTCGTGGACAACGCCATTGATGAGGCGCTTGCCGGGTACTGCGACCGGGTGATCGTTACCATCCATTCTGACGACACCGTTTCCGTTGAGGACAACGGCCGTGGGATTCCGGTTGACATGCACCCGACCGAGAAGCGGCCGGCGCTCGAGGTTGTGCTGACAGTGCTGCACAGCGGCGCCAAGTTCGGTCACAAGGTTTACCGGATTTCCGGCGGCCTCCACGGAGTGGGCGTGTCGGTTGTCAACGCGCTCTCTGAAAGCCTAGTCGCCGAGGTTCGCCGGGCCGGCAAAGTCCACCGTATCGAGTTCGAGCGCGGCAACGTCAAGGTGCCGATGAAGGTCGCCGGCAAGGCGAAGACCACCGGGACGAAGGTCACCTTCAAGCCCGACAGCCAGGTGTTCAAGAAGTTCGAGTTCAAGTATGACATTCTGGTGGCCCGCATGCGCGAGCTTGCCTACCTCAACAAGGCCCTGCAGATCCGGATTGTGGACGAGCGCACCGGTTCCCAGGAGGACCTGCAGTACCCAAACGGGCTGGCCGATTTCGTGTCGTACCTGGATACCGGACGCAACCGGCTGCACAAGCCGATTGTAGTAGAGGACGTACGCGACGACGTCGAGGTTGGGGTTGCCCTGCAGTACAACGACGGTTTCAGTGAGAGCATCTTCTCCTTCGCGAACACCATCAACACTCACGAGGGAGGCACGCACCTCTCCGGTTTCAAGTCGGCGCTGACCCGTTCCGTCAGCGACTACGCGCGCCGCAACCAGTCCATCAAGGAAGGGGTCGAACTCAGCGGCGAAGATGTCAGGGAGGGGTTGACCGCGGTCGTCTCACTCAAGATCGGCGACCCGCAATTCGAGGGTCAGACCAAGACCAAGCTGGGTAACGGCGAGGCCAAGGGCATAGTCGAGTCGCTGGTCTACGAGAAGCTGTCGGCATACCTCGAGGAGAACCCGCGGGTTGCCAACCGGATCATCGGCAAGGTGGTTGCGGCGGCCAAGGCCAGGCAGGCGGCCCGGAAGGCGCGCGAGCTCACCAGGCGCCGGTCACTGCTGGAGTCGGACACGCTGCCGGGCAAGCTCGCGGATTGCGCCTCGCTCGACCCGGCCGAGAGCGAGATCTATATTGTCGAGGGGGACTCGGCCGGCGGTTCGGCGAAGCAAGGTCGGGACCGTCGGTTCCAGGCGATCCTGCCCCTCAGGGGTAAGATACTGAACGTTGAGAAGTCCGGGTTGAACCGGGTATTGTCCAACAACGAGATACGGACGATCATCTCGGCCATCGGGACCGGGGTCAGCGAAGACGACTTCGACCCGGGCAAGGCGCGGTATCACAAGATCGTGATCATGACCGACGCCGATGTGGACGGGTCGCACATCCGGACGCTGCTGTTGACCTTCTTCTACCGGTTCATGCAGCCGCTGATTGACGCAGGCTACATCTACATCGCCCAGCCGCCGTTGTACCGTGCGAAGATCGGGCGCGAGGAGAGCTATCTCTATTCTGACGAGGAGCTGACGGAACTGGGCAAGCGGAACAAGTCCGCCCGGATTGAGATTCAGCGCTACAAGGGTCTGGGCGAGATGAACCCCGACCAGCTCTGGCAGACAACGATGAACCCCGACAAGCGGACGCTCAAGCAGGTGACGATGGAAGAGGCGACCGAGGCGGAACTGGTGTTCCGGACGCTGATGGGTGAGGATGTCGAAACCCGGCGGAAGTTCATCGAGGCGAACGCCCACGCGGTGGAGAACCTGGACGTTTGACCGGACAGGGGAGGAGAACATCATGGCAGACCGCGTCTTGCTCCGGCAGCTGACCGAGGCCTTCGGGCCTTCGGGTTACGAGACCGAACCGGCCGCGATCCTGACCCGCGAACTGGGCCGGGTGGGAGAACTGAGTCGCGACGGGCTTGGCAGTGTGATCTGCACGATCCGCGGCAGGTCCGAGCGGCCCAGGGTGATGGTCTCCGCCCACATGGACGAGGTTGGGTTCCTAGTCAAGGCGGTTTCGAAGGAAGGCTATGTAAGGTTCCTGCCCGTTGGCGGTTGGTGGCCGCAGGTGCTGCTGGGGCAGCGGGTGCTGGCGCGGACGCGCAAGGGTGATTTCATCGGGGTCATCGGCTCGAAGCCGCCCCATGAGCTGTCGGAGGATGAGCGGAAGAAGCTGCCGGATATCGCCACGATGTTCATGGATTTCGGTTGCCGCGACGGGCTGGAACTCGAGGCGGAGCTGGGGCTGCGACGCGGCGACCCGATCGTGCCGGTCTGCCCGTTTGCCGAGATGGCGGGGGGACTGATGATGGCCAAGGCGTGGGATGACCGCGGCGGTTGCGGCATGCTGGTTGAAATGGCCCGGCGTTTCGCTTCCGGCGACTGCCCGGGAACGTTGGTCCTGGTCGGCAGCGTCCAGGAGGAGGTGGGACTGCGCGGGGCCCGGACAGCGGCCGACACTGTCAGGCCGGACATCGCGTTGGCGCTGGACGTCTCGCTCTGCGGTGAGCACCCGGACCGCTCGCGCCGCGATGTCGAGGAGCGGCTGGGCAACGGGGCCGCGATCCTGGTCCATGACAACAGCATGATACCGAGCACCCGGCTGCGCGACCTGGCGATTGCGACGGCGGAGGAGAGCGGTGCGAACTACCACCTGACCACGGTGCGGGGCGGGTACGATACGGGGGCCATCCATCTCACCGGCGGCGGAGTGCCTGCGCTGGCGGTCGGCTGGCCGACTCGTTACATTCATTCCCACACCGGCATCATCGCGGAGGAGGACTACGATGCGACGGTGAAACTGGTGGCCGCCGTCATCGATAGACTCGACGCGGCGGCCGCAGCCAGTATCAGGTCTTTCTAGTTCGTTCCGTAGCCCCCGCCAGCCCCGAAATTGCTCAGGATCGACATGTAGGGCATGAGGATGGCGACGATTAGAAACACCGCGCCCACGCCCATCATCAGGATCATTACCGGCTCGATCATCCCGGTGAGGTTCTTGACCGCATACTCGACCTCGCTGTCGTAGTAGTCCGACACCTGCTTGAGCATGTCGTCCAGGGCGCCCGATTCCTCGCCGGTGGCGACCATCTGCACCACCATCGGCGGGAACACGCTCACCTCGCGCATCGGGGCGGCCAGCCCGCGACCACGACGGACGCTCTCGGCAATCCGTTCGATCGCCTGGGCGACGTAGGCGTTGCCGACCGTCTTGGAGACGAGGTTCAGACTGCGCAGGATCGGCAGGCCGGTGCGGTCGAGAGTTTCGAACATCCGGGCGAAGCGGGACAGGGCCATCTTATAGAGAATCGGCCCGAAGATCGGAATCCGGATCTTCAGCCGGTCCCACCAGAGCCTGCCCGCGGTCGTCCTGATGAACAGGTAGAACAGGACCCCGGCGCCGGCGGCGAGCAGGAACAGCACGTACCAGTACGCGGCCATGAAGTCGGTGACCGTGATGAGGATCTGCGTGGGCAGTGGCATCGAGCCGCCGACGCTGGTCAGCAGCTGGGTGAACTTGGGCAGCACGAACGCCGCCATTACGACGATCGCCACCACGAAGCCGATCATCAGGATGAGCGGGTAGCGCATGGCCGAACCGACGTCGCTGCGCAGCTTGCGCTCGTGCTCGAGCAGCATGACCAGTCGGTCGAGGATTTCGTCCAGCACACCGCCCGTCTCCCCGGCCCAGATCGAGTTGACGTAGAGGTCGTTGAAGACACGCGGGAACTTGGCCAGGGCGGCGGACAGGGCGGCGCCTCCCATCAGGTCCTTGCGAATCGCGTCGAGCGCGCGCGCCAGCGGTTTCGACTTGGTCTGGGCCTGGAGCGCGCCGATCGCGGACAGCATCGGCAGGCCAGCGCGGTGCAGGGTCACGAACTGACGGGTGAAGTTGATCAGGTCAACCGGTTTGACACGCTCGAAGTACTTCGAGATGTCAATCTGGATTTCCCCGACGCTGGCCTTGTCTTCCTTGATAGTGATCGGCACATACCCGAGGGTGTCCAACTTTTCGACGACACTGCTGACGTCGGTACCCTCGAGCGTACCGGAGATGATCTGGCCTTCCTTGTCTCGAACCCGATATCTGAACAGCGGCATATTTCCTCCGCGGTTATCGGTCCGGCCGGGTGCCCGGCCGCCTCAGCTCAGTCAAGCTTCTCCGCCTCGGTCATGACTTCGTCGATCGTCGTGGTGCCGTCGAGGACCTTGTCGATTCCGTCGCGCCAGAGCGACTTCATGCCGTACTCCTGGGCGAGCGCCCGGATTGCGCTTGTCGGCGGACGGGTCACCACCAGTTCGCGGATCCGGTCGTTCATTTTCAGCACCTCGAAGATGCCCATCCGGCCGTGGAAGCCGGTGTTATGGCAGCGCTCGCAGCCACGGCCGCGGTAGAACTTCGTCCCGGCGGGCAGCTGGATGTCTTCCAGCAGGTTGACCGGTGGGTCGTAGGTTTCTTTGCATTTGGTGCAGACCTTGCGGACCAGCCGCTGGGCCACAACGCCCTCGGTTGCGGACGCGACCAGGAACGGCTCGATGCCCATGTCGATCAGACGGGTGATCGTACCCGGCGCGTCGTTGGTGTGGATCGTGGAGAACACCAGCTGGCCGGTGAGCGCGGCGCGGATGGCGACGCCGGCGGTCTCCGCGTCACGGATTTCACCGATCATGATCGCATCCGGGTCCTGGCGCAGGATGTGCTTCAGGCCGACGAGGTAGGTGTAGCCGGCCAGTTCGTTGACCTGGGACTGGGTGATATTGTCGACGTCGTACTCGACCGGGTCCTCGATGGTGATGATCTTCATCGCGCTGCCGCGAATTTCGCCCAGGATGGCATACACGGTGGTGCTCTTGCCGGTCCCGGTCGGGCCGGTAACGAGGATAACTCCGTGCGGCATCGCGATCATCTCGCGCATCATCGCGAGTCGTTCCTTGACCAGCCCGAGTTCGTCGAGGGAGAGCAGCCGCATCCGGTCCAGGATACGCATGACGACGGTCTCGCCGTAGGTCGAAGGGAAGGTCGAGACGCGGAAGTCGATCTCGCGGCCGTCGACGATCGCGCCGTAGCGGCCGTCCTGCGGAACGCGCTTCTCGGCGATGTTCATCTTCGACATGATCTTGATACGGGAGACCACCGCGAGCTGCATCGCCTTCTTGGGGGAGATGATCTGGTGCAGGATGCCATCGATTCGGAACCGCACCGACAGCCCCTCGCGGGTCGGCTCGATGTGAATGTCGGATGCGCGCTCGCGCACCGCCCGCATGATCATCTGGTTGACCCAGCGGACGACCGGGGCTTCCGATGCCTGTTCTTCCAGCTTGCGCGGTTCGTTGCCCTGCTCGGCCCCGACGCCTGAGTCCTCGTCATCGGGCAGGTCGTCGAGGCTGAGGATTTCGTCTTCGTCGGGCAGGTCCGGGGTTTCGGAACTGGCGAAGTACTGGTTCAGGGCCGCGAAGTAATCGAGCTCGCGGCAGACCATCGGCTCGACCTCCATACCGGTCATCCGGCGGACTTCGTCGATCGTGACGATGTCGCCCGGGTCGATCATGGCGATGGCGATGGTGTTGCCGGAACGGAAGAGCGGTATCAGCTTGTAGCTGCGCAGGAACTGCTCCGGGAACATTTGCAGGACTTCGGAGTCGATCTTGAAGCTGGTCAGGTCAACGAAGGGGACCCCGAACCGCTGTTCGAGGGCGGTACCTGAGTCCTGTGATTCCTTGCCTTCCCGTTCCGGGACTTCCGCCATGTGTCAGCTCTCCCTGGCTCCCGTCGAGGACGGGGCAATTCTATCGTGTCTGACCGGGTCCACCTGCCGAGCGGGCCGCCCTGGCGGCACAGCCCGTTGCCGTTTGCCGTGGGTGCGCACGGCGTTCATCTGCATGGGAGTGATTATAGAGCCGGCCGGATGGGTGTCAACCGATTCCGGGGCTGGATGTGATGCCACAGCGCCAATGTCATAGGGTTATGCCACAGGGATTATGTCAGTCTTCACGTACAGCCGGCGGTCACTAGGTCATTTGGCTATGCTGGATGCATGCAGGAAACCTGGATTCTGCTCAAGGAGCGTGAGTTGGTCCGGCTGAGAGTCATCAAGAGGGCCTTGCTGGGTCTGCCGGCGCATGCGGCCGCAGATATGCTCAAGCTCTCCATACTCGAGGTCTTCCGCCTCAAGGCTCGCGTACGTGCCCGGAGAGAGTGCGGCATCGTCCATGATAATCGTGGCCGCCAGCCAGCCAATGCCCTGCCGGTCAGCCTGCGCCAGCGGGTACTACAGCTGCATCGCGCCAAGTTCTCAAGGTGCAACGACTGCCATCTTGTCGAGATCCTGGCAGAGGAGTACCAGATCAAGCTGAACCCTGAGACGGCCCGCCGCTGGCTCCGCGCTGCCGGCGTACCGCCGAAGCGACGCCATCGCTCACGAAGCAACCGCCGCCGCCAGCGGGAGCGCCGGCCGCGCTTCGGTGAGCTGGTCTTCATCGACGGCAGCCCCCAGGACCGAGGGCCGGGGCGAAACGCCCGGCGTGTGCTCCTGC
>JAWOIB010000039.1:0-6102 GCA_046484845.1 bacterium | reverse complement strand
CGCCGGAGCTGGCTGTCGCAGGCGAGCGGGTACCAGGGCGCGCGCTCCCGACTGTACCGGCCGGCGCGACTGCAGGTGATGCACGGGCTGATCAGCGCGTACCGCGAGCGGAAGCGGAAGAAGCGGACCTACCGCGCCCTCTGGATCAACCGGATCGGCGCCGCGCTGGAGCCGCTGGACATGAGCTACAGCCGGTTCATCCACGGGCTGGTCAAGGCCGGGGTGGAGCTGGACCGTAGCGTCATCTCCGAGCTGGCCATCCAGTCGCCGGAGGATTTCGCCAGGCTGGTCGAGACCGCCCGGCAGGCGCTGGCAGAGCCGACCGCGAGCTGAGTCCCCGCCCACCGAAATGAAGCCGCCGCCCTTTCGGGCGGCGGCATTGCTATCGGGGCGACCCGATTCGAACGGGCGACCCCCAGCACCCCAAGCTGGTGCGCTAAACCAACTGCGCCACGCCCCGACTTCTGCGGGAAGATGTTAGTTGAACCGGCGGCGGAGTCAACCGGCGCTAAGCGCCGGCCCTCTTCCTGCGAAACTCTTCGATCAGCATCGGCACAAGCTTGAACATGTCGCCGACGATGCCGTAGTCCGCGACCTTGAAGATGTTCGCCTCCGGGTCCTTGTTGACCGCCACGATGCATTTGGAGTTGATCATCCCGACGAGGTGCTGGATCGCGCCGGAGATGCCGCAAGCGATGTACACCGTTGGGGCGACGATTTTGCCGGTCTGGCCGACCTGGAACTGGTGGTCGCGCCAGCCCGCGTCCACCGCCGCGCGGGAGGCCCCGACCGCGGCGTTGAGCACTCGGGCGAGCTCTTCGAGCATCGCGAAGTTCTCCGGGCCCTTGATGCCCCGGCCGCCGGAGATGATGACCTCGGCCTCGGAAATCTCGACCGTTTCGGTGACGGTGCGGACAATGTCCGTCACCACCGCCCGGAGCTGTTCGGGCTTGAGCTCCTCGGCCACGACCGGGCCGGCGCCGCTGCCGGGTTCGGGCTGGTCGAACGACCGGGGCCGGGTGGAGATGACCAGCGGGCCTTTCTCCGGCAGCCGGACCCGGCGCAGGGCTTTGCCCGCAAACACGGGCCGGACCGCGACCAGCCCGCCGTCCGCCTGCTCGATGCCGGTGACGTCCGAGATGAGGCCGCATTCGAGCCGGGCGGCCAGCGTGGCCGCGAGGTCCTTGCCGGTGGCGGTCGCGGCAATCACCACCAGCGGGGCGTCATGCCGCCAGGCGACCTCGGCCAGCACCCCGGCGTATCCGTCCGGGGTGTACCGGGCCAGGCCCGGGTCCCGGACGGTGATGACCTGCTCGACCCCGAACCGGGCCAGATCCGCGGCAGGCTGGTCCGGGTCCGCCCCGGGCACGACCACCGCGACTTTGTCCGCCCGGGCGCCGGCCAGCAGGTGGCCGACGAGCAGGGCCTCGTAGGATGGTTTGCGGACCGCGCCGTCACGAATCTCACCAAAGACAAGTATCATCAATGACCTCCCTGCCGGTCGTGCCGACTGCCCGCCGCCAGGGGACCGGCTCGCCCCGGCGGCGACGAACGCGCGAGATTGTAGACCGGCGAGCGGCCGGGTCAAGGCCGCCGGGCCGGGCGTTTGACAGCCCGGGGCCGGGTTCTATAATCACCCTAGATGGTCAGTCGAGCATTCCCCCGGCGGCGCGCGCTCCCCGCGGTCGGGAGCTGAGATGAGGTTCGTGTACTCCGACCGCTACGGGATGGACATCGGCGCCCACGTCTTTCCCACCGATAAGTACCGGCTGGTGCGCGACCGGCTGGTGGAGTCCGGCCTGGCCCGGCCCGAGGACATACACGAGCCGCCGGAGCCGGATGCGGACGACGTCCGGCTGGTGCACACCCCCGAGTACGTGGACGACCTGCTGAACCTGCGCTGGAGCTCCCGGACCGTCCGCTCCGAACTGCCGATGACCTGGGAAGTCGTCCACGGCTACATGCTGCACGCCGCGGGCACGATCCTTGCCTGCCGGTTCGCGCTCGAGGACGGCGTGGCGATGCACCTCGGGGGCGGGTTCCACCACGCTTTCCCGGACCACGGCGAGGGCTTCTGCTACGTCAACGACGTGGCGGTGGGCATCCGGAAGCTGATGGTCGAGGGCCTGGTCGAGCGGGCCGCGGTCATCGATTGCGACCTGCACCAGGGCAACGGCACCGCCCGGGCGTTCCGCGAGGAGCCAGCGGTGTTCACTTTTTCCATCCACCAGGAACGGCTGTACCCGATCAAGGAGGAGTCGAACTTGGATATCGGGCTGGACGACGAGACCGGCAGCGAGCTCTACCTCGAACGGCTGGGCCAGGCGCTGCCCGGGATACTGAACGGGCACCAGCCGGGGCTGGTGGTGTACGTGGCCGGGGCGGATCCGTACCGCGACGACCAGCTCGGGGCGTTGCGCCTGAGCAAGCGCGGGCTGGCGATGCGCGACCGGATGGTCATCGAGGGATGTCACCGGCGCGGCATTTCGGTGGTGCCGGTGCTGGCCGGCGGGTATGCCTACGATACGGCCGATACCGTTGACATCCACGTCAATACCGCCCGGGAATGCCTGAGGGTGCTGGGCCAGCTACCGCCCCCGGCCGAGCCGGCGCCGACCGGTGCCGCGGCGGGGGAGGAGCAACCCGGGACAACGGACGCCGGGGCCGCACCGGGCGAGAACCCGGAACCGGAATGCGGGCCTCCGGCAGAGCCGCCCGCTGCCTGAGCCGGGCGGCAAGGCCGCGCCGGGCGGCACCGGCACCCGGAGGCCGCAGTTGAAAACCTGCCTGGTAACCACCGCCCAGCCGGTCGATTATTCCCGGTTCTATCACCGCGAGGCCGCGACCCTGGCCGCCCACGGCCTAGCGGTGACCCTGGTCGGCTTGCCCGCGGTCGGCCGGCCTGCCGCCATCCCGGGCGTGACGCTCCAGCCGGTTGTCCTGCCCAGCGGCGTCCGGAAGACCACCCGGCTGCAGCCGGTCCGGGAGCTGGTGGAGGCGGGCCGGCCGGATGTCTGCCATTGTTTCGACCCGTGGGCGTTGCGGGTCGGGCTGGACATCAAGCGCCGGCGGCCGGCGGTGAAGGTGATTTACGATTCGACCGAGCTGTTCCCGGCGGTGTACCGGGACCGGGCTGATCTGTCCTGGCCGGTGCGCGCCTTCGCGGGCGCGGTGGTCCGGTCGGTGGAGCGGCGCGCGGCCCGGGAGGCGGACGCGATTATCGAGACCAACGCCACCCGCGCGGAGCGGTTCCGGCGGCTGGGCCGGGAGCCGCTGCTGGTCCGGAACTACCCGCCGCGTCCGACCCGGCCGCTGGCGGACCGCCCCCCGACCGGCTGCATCGTCTGGACCGGGCTGGTCAGCTACCCGCGCGGGTTTGACGTGTTGCTGAAGGCGTTCGCCGAGGTCGCGCCCGGCTTCCCGGTCGCCCGGCTGGAGGTGTGCGGTCGGTTCGACCCGGGAACCGATATCGAGCACTGGGCCCAGGAGTTTCTGCGTGCTCGGCGGCTGGCGGACCGGGTGGAGTTCAGCGCCTGGCTGCCCTACTCGGAACTGCTTGCCCGGCTCGAGGGCTGCGACGTCGGGGTCATTCTGCTTCAGCCCGGCCGCGAGAACGACTACACCGGCCAGCCGAACAAGCTGTTCGAGTTCATGGCCGCCGGCCTGGCCCTGCTGGCCAGCGACTTCCCGGAAATCGGGCCCGTGGTCAGCGAGACGGGCTGCGGCCTGGCGGTTGACCCGACCAGCCCGGGAGCGGTCGCCGACGCGCTGCGCGAGCTGCTCGCCGACCCTGCCCGGGCGGCCGGGATGGGCAGGCTGGGCCGGGCGGCGGTCGAGCGCGAGCATAACTGGGACGCGGCCGCGGCCCGGCTGACCGAGCTGTACGACCGGCTGCTGGACCCGGCCGGGACACCGGGAGCGGGTCGGTGATCAAGAAGCCCGCGCGTAACGCCGGGTTCTTGCTCGGCGGCGAAATCCTAACCCGGGCGCTGGGCTTCGCGGTCACCGCGGTCCTCGCCCGCCGGCTCGGGCTGGACGCGTTCGGCCAGATCGCGTTCGGGATGTCGGTGATGGCCTACGGCATCATGGTCACCAAGGCCGGCCTGCTGACCGTCGGGACGCGGAGCGTGGCCCGGGACCCGTCCGGGATCCGGGAACTGGCCGGGCAGGTGCTGACGCTCCGGCTGCTGCTGGCCGGGCTGGCGCTGGCCGGCATCGTGCTGTTCGCGCTGCTGCTGCCGCGCCCGGCCGAGATGCGCTGGCTGTTGGTGTTGTACGCGACCGGGGTGTTCGCGCAGGCGCTGGCGCTGGAATGGGCGCTCATCGGCGAGGAGCGGATGCACCACATCGCGGCCGGGCATATCCTGACCAACCTGGCCTACTTCCTGCTGGTGCTGCTGCTCGTGCGCGGCCCCGGGCAGTTGCTGCTGGTGCCGGTGGCGTTCGTTGCCGCGACCGCGGCCGGGGCCGGGTACCTGCTCGTCCCGCACGCCCGGCGTCACGGCCTGCCCCGGCTGCGCTGGCAGCCCCGGGCTTGGCGCGCGCTCGCCCGCCAGGCGCTGCCGGTCGGGGTAGCCTCGGTGCTGAGCCAGTTCTACGTCAACGCCCCGATCATCGTACTGGCGCTGCTGCGCGGTGACGCGGCCGCCGGGGTGTACTCGGCCGCGCACCGGTTCGTGTTCTTCGTGCTGATGCTGGACCGGGTGGTCCAGTCGGTCTTCCTGCCGGTCGCGGCCCGGCAGTACCGGGCCCGGGGCAGCGAGCCCGGGGATCCGGCGCTGGCGAGAACGGTCGGGACGGTGCTGAGGGTGGCGCTGGCGCTTTCCCTGCCGGCGTGCCTGCTGGTGCTGTTGCTGGCACCGCAGCTGGCGGTGCTGCTGTTCGGGAGCGAGTTCGCCCCGACCGGGGGCGTGCTGCGGGTCCTCATCTGGTTCTTCCCGCTGAGCCTTGTCAGCACGGTGGGCGGGTACACGCTACTGGCCGCGGACCGCGAGCGGCGGTATGCGGTCAATACCGCGATCGGGGTCGGCGTGGCGCTGGCGCTGATTGTCCTGGGCGCGCTGCGGTTCGGTCCGACCGGGGCCGCGGTCGGGATGGTCGTGGGCGAGGCGCTGCTGGCCGGGTTAATGCTGGCCGGCATGCTGGGACTGGTCCAGCCCCGCGTGGGCCTGCGGCTGCTCTGGGTACCGGTTGCGCTGCTGCCGCTGGTCGGCATCGTGCTGGCGCTCCGGGACTGGAACTGGTTCCTGGCCGGTGCGGCCGGCACGGCCGGGTACGCGGTCGTGCTGCTGGCGATGCGGGGCATCACGCCGGCGGATGTCGGGCTGGGAGCCCGCCGATGATCGTCCTGCTCAAGCCTGACCCGGCCTGGGAGCAGTTGCTTGGCCAGGCCGGGTTTCCCTACCGCACTGGTTCGCCCGATGTCGAGACCCGGGTGCTGGTCGCTCCGGGCCGAACCGGAACCCGGGAGTTGGCGGCTGCGCTGGGAGCCTGTACGCCGGGCTGCGGCCTGCTGGCCGACAGGGATTCTCCGGCTGCTCACATTCCCGGCAACGGCCCGGTCGAGGTGCTGCCGTTCCGGGTTGTTGAAGTTACCCGGCCTGGCCGGGCCGCGGTCCGCGCGTTTCCGTCCGATGCGCCGCGGCCGGTGGTCGAACGGGTGGCCGCCCGCGACAGGGGAGAGGCGCGCCGCGCGATGACCACCGCGGTCAGGCGCCTGCTGGAGGCTCAGTCACTGCCCTGCGTCCGGTTGGCTGCCTGCCCGGCCGGCGCCCCGAGCGTGCTCGGGTTCAGGGTAGACACCGATTACTGCGGTCGGGCGGAGATGGAAGCAACCCGCCGGCTGGCGGACCGGGTCGGCATGAGTTTCAGCTGGTTCTTCAACACCGAGGCGCACGGCCGGCTGCTGGGTGAACTGGACCGGCTGCTCGAAGGGCAGGATGTCCAGGTGCACTGTTACCAGCATGAGGTCTTCTCCACCGCTCGACAGAACCGTGAGAACATCGGCAGGGCGCTGATAATCCTGCGCGAGCACGGCCATCAGCCGGTCGGGGTTGCGTCACCCTACGGGGACTGGAACCCGGCCTGGGATGAGGCGCTGGC
>JAWOIB010000184.1:0-13175 GCA_046484845.1 bacterium | reverse complement strand
AGAAACTTCCATGGCTGCCTGTTGGCTGCTGAAAGGGCAATCCTGCCGGCATCGAGGATTCGTTTCAGGGTCTCTTCCGGCACAGGCCCCGAAGGGTCATAACTGCGGATGCTCTCGCGGGTATTGATTAGTTCGGTGAAGTCCATATGCGGATCTTTTATTTCAGTCCGCCCGGTACATCGGCAGGCGTTCCTCCGGAGTCATCCCCTGCTGGATGACCCCGACGGTCAGACCCAGCGACTCGCAAACCGGTCCCATCCACTCCCGGTCGCGCCGGGCCAGGTAGTCATTGACCGTCACGAGCTGTGCGCCCTTCTTGGACAGCGCGTTCAGGTACAGAGGCATCGTCGCGACCAGGGTCTTACCCTCACCGGTACGCATCTCGGCAATCCTGCCCTCGTGCAGCACCATTCCGCCGATGAGCTGGACATCGAACGGGACCATATTCCAGCGTTGCATCGTATCCGCGACCAGCCATTCCTTGCCGAGCAGAAACGTGCAGGACCACTTCACGAGCGCAAATGCCTCCGGCACCAGGTCATCAAGCAACTCCCCGTCCCGGACACGACGGACGAGATCTTCGGTCTTCGCAGGAAGATCGGTGGCGGAAATGCCCCTCAGGCTCTCAAAAACGGCGTTGATATCCTCAACCCGGCCCCACAGCCGCTTGAGTTCACGCTCGTTCTTGGTACCGAAGAGCTTACCGAGGATAACATCTAACATCCCCTTGTGATTCTACGACTGAGTCCAAGACTGTCAAGCACATGCCCCGCCCACGGCTACCGGCCGCAATCCTGTTCGGCAGTTCCAGCCAACCCCGGAGCGGCGGCTCCTGGTGCCTCGGTGTCGAATCTTCGCTTCCCGCCCGGGCCTGCGCCCGGGTCAATGCGCAGAGTTATACACCGGCGAGGCGCCCGGCTTTCCGCCCAGTTGCGGACCGCTGACCGCCCGGCGGACTATCTAACGCGATGTAGATGAGTTAGCCGGTCTGGGCGACCATCCCCACCCCATCCCGGGAGCCATCCCCGGGGCCGTTCCCCCCCTGGCTTCCCCTGCGGCTCCGGTGACCCCCTCCGGGGTGGCTCCCGGGGTGGCCAGGATGACGGCCAGGGTGACGGCTGAGGGTAGGGCTACGGGTACGGCCAGGGTGACGGCCAGGGGTATCGCTACCGGTACGGCTCCGGGGACGGCTACCCCGACGGCTCCCCCGGTAGCTGGGGGGACGCAGTTGGGAGCGAGGTAGAAGGGACCGATGGAGACGGCGCCACGCCAACCTTCACCGGTTTGACATCATCCCGCCGACCGGAATAATCTGACCATGCAGCCTGCCACCTCGGAACCGCAGGGTCCAACGCCCACCGCCCCGCTCGCGGAGCGGCTCCGCCCACCGGACCTGGATGCCATCGTCGGCCAGGACCACCTTGTCGGCCCGGGCCGACCCCTGCGTCGGGCCATAGAACGCGGCGAACTACATTCGATGATCCTCTGGGGTCCGCCGGGCTGCGGCAAGACCAGCCTCGCGCTGACGATGGCCGGTTACACTAAGGCCCGCTTCGTCCGCTTCTCGGCTGTGTCGGCCGGGGTCAAGGACGTACGCGCGGTGGTGGCGGCAGCCGAGCAGGACCTGGCCCTGCACAATCGCCGGACGGTGCTGTTCGTCGACGAGATCCATCGCTTCAACAAGGCCCAGCAGGACGCCTTCCTGCCCCACGTCGAGTCCGGCCTCATCACGATGGTCGGCGCCACCACCGAAAACCCTTCCTTCGAGGTCATCGCGCCGCTCCTGTCCCGGTCCCGGGTGTACGTGCTGGAACCGCTCGGGCCGGACGAACTCAAGCTGCTCATGCGCCGAGCGCTAAAGAGCAGTGAAGGTCTGGCCGGGCTGAACGTCGAACTGACTGAAGACTCGTTCGACCTGCTCGCGATGGTCGCCCAGGGCGATGCCCGTGCCGCGCTGACCGCGCTCGAGCTGGTCGCCGGGGCCGCGGAGCCCGACTCGGACGGCCGGCGTCGGCCCACGGCCGGGCTGACCCGCGAAGTCATCCAGCGCAAGTTTCTGCTCTACGATAAGTCCGGCGAGCAACACTACAACCTCATCTCCGCCCTGCACAAGTCACTACGCGACTCAGACCCCGACGGTGGACTCTACTGGCTGGCCCGGATGATCGAAGCCGGGGAGGACCCGCTCTACGTCGCCCGCCGGCTGGTCCGGTTCGCGTCTGAGGACGTGGGAATGGCAAACCCCAACGCGCTGGTCATCGCAACTGCGGCACGGCAGGCGGTCGAGTTCATCGGCCTGCCCGAGGGCAACACCGCGCTCGCCGAGGCGGTCATCTACCTGGCGCTGGCCCCAAAGTCGAACGCGACCTACCTTGCCTACCAGGCCGCGAAGCGGGACGCGCTGGAAACCGCCACCGCGCCTGTGCCACTGCACCTGCGCAACGCCCCGACCCGGCTGATGAAGGAACTAGGCTACGGCCGGGAGTACAAATACGCCCACGATTTCGAGGGCGCCCGGGTCGAACAGCAGCACCTCCCCCCGGGGCTGTCCGACCGGCGCTACTACCGGCCCACGGACCGCGGTTTCGAGCAGGAACTCCGCAAACGCGGAGTCGGCCGGCAGGAACAGCCACCGGAAACCGAAGACCAGTCCGGCTAGCCGGCGGTCTCGCGTTCCGGGGCCAGCACCGCCAGCGCCTCGCCCGCGACGTAGAACGAACCCGCCACCACCACCGGCAGTCGCCCGGCGGAGAGCTCCAGCGCCCGGTGCACAGCATCCGGCACCCTCTCCCGGGCCTCGTGGACAATGCCGAGCCGGGTGAATGCCTTCCGGACCTCGGCCAGCCGCGCCGCTCGCGGCGAGTTCGGCCGAGTCAGCACCGCCCGCTCCACCAACTGCGCAAGCGGTCGGACCGTCGCCGCCACCCGCTTGCCGCGCAGCGAGCCATAGACCAGTATCACCCGCCCCGACAGGTGCTCCTCAATCACACCTGCCAGCGCAGCGCCGGAATCCGGGTTGTGACAGGAATCAACGACGACCAACGGCTCGCGTCCGACGACCTCGCACCGGCCGGGTATCCGCACCCGCTCCATGCCGGCCGTCGCGGGCCCGAACCGGACCCGCTCGTCCGACCGGGCGATGACCCCGAGCACGGCCAGCGCGGTCCGGCAGTTCTCAAGCTGGTGCCTGCCCAGCAGCGACAGGACGAACCTGCCACCGCCCAGCTCGCCCAGTACCGACAGCTCCTGCCCATCCGGCTTCACCCGGCGGTCCCAGGTCCGCACCTGGCGGTCCGCCCGGACTATGGTCGCCCCGCGTTCCCCCGCCTGCCGCGCCAAGACGTCCGCCACCACCGGGACCTGCTCGCCCAGCACGACCGGTCGGCCGGCGCGCATTATCCCGGCCTTCTCGCCCGCGATGCGCCCGAGCGTTCGGCCCAGCACTTCGGTATGGTCCAGCCCGATGCGGGTGATGACCGATATGTCCGGCTCGCAGAGGTTCGTGGCGTCGAGCCGCCCGCCGAGCCCGACCTCGACCACCGCCCGGTCGACCCGGCGCCGCGCGAAAATGTCGAACGCAAGCGCCGCGGTCAGCTCAAAGTAGCTTACCGGCTGCCGTCTGACCAACGGCACGAAACGCGCCACCGCGGCCGCAAAGACCCGCCGTGATATTGGTCGCCCGTCAAGCTGGATTCGCTCGCGCACCGAACGGACATGCGGCGAGACGAACATCCCGGTGCTGAGCCCGCATCCACGCAGGGCCGCTTCAAGCAGGTAGCAGACCGACCCCTTGCCCTTGGTGCCGGCCACCAACACGGTCCGGTTCAGCCGCAACTGGGGCTCACCCGCCAGCGCAAGCAGCGACCGCACCGCGTCGAGCTTGAACTCGTTCCTGGGCCGGGCAGCCTTCTCGTAGTTGACCAGGCTGTCGAGAAACGCGACCGCGCCCCGGTAATCCACTGGCTGGCCGCTACTGCTTGCTGACCCGGACCACAGCCACTGACTCCCGGTCCCGGACTTCGACCAGGTACACCCCGGCCGGCAGCCCACCCAGGTCCAGTTCGCTGCCGGCGCGCCGGACCGCCACCGATCGGCCGGCCGGGTCGAACACCCGAACCCGGACGGCTTCTATGCTCGGCCAGCCGGCCAGCCGGACCCGACCGGTGGTCGGGCTGGGCACCGCGGAAAGGCCTGCCCGGACCACGGGCACGGACGGCTCGGCCGCCGCCAGCCCCGGCCCCTCGAACGCGTAGAAGGTGCCGTTCATACAACCGACATACACCCGGCCGCTGCTGCCGATTGCGGGCGAAGCCCAGATTCGCCCGGCTGTGGTCATGCTCCAGAGCACCGACGAGTCCGGAGCGATGACGTAGAACGCCGGGTCGGTAGTCGGGGTAGAACCGACAAAAACCCGGCCGTCGGCGTCAACCGCGGGTGACGAGTAGTTCGTCCCGCCCAGGTGCTTCCGCCATCGGATGCCGGTCTCCGTCGACATGCTGTACAGGTAGACCCCCGCGGTCAGGTAGAGCGTAGTGTCGTCTGCGACCGCCGGGCTGGAGTTTATCGTTGCAGGCAGGCTGTCGCGCCGCCGCAATGAACCATCCGGCCGGATGGCGTAGAAATACCGGCCGGCACCCACGTAGATCGTCGAGTCCGGGCCGACCGTAGGGGAAGAGAACTCCACCCCGGCATCAAGGCCGAAAGTCCAGGCCACCTCACCACCGGGTTCGAACGCCCACAGCTTCCAACCGCCTGTTCCCCGGGTTGTCGCCACGTACACGCGCCCGTCGTCGCCCACCGCCGGCACCGAGTTGCAGTCGAGCTCGATATGGTGCGCCCAGTCCAGGATGCCGTCCGGCCGCACCGCGCAGAGCGAGTCGGCGTAGCTGCTGAAGTAAATCCGGCCGTCCGCCCCGATGACCGGCGAATGGCTGATTGACCACGCGGCGTGGGCCGGGTAACGCCAGACAACCGTGCCGGTCGGATCGACCTTGACCAGCCTGCGGTTGGTCGTGATGTAAGCGTTGCCCTCCTCGTCCAGCGCCGGGGTCGAGTAGTAAATGCTCGTACCCAGGCTCTCCAGGTTGGCGTCCCAGGCCAGGCTGCCATCCGGGTTCAGGCAGTAAAGATGCACGTTGCGGGCGCCGAACAACACCTGCCCGGAGCGGTTGACCGCGGCAGAACCTGACACCTCGTCCGGCGCGTCAAACGTCCAGGCCACCCAGAGCGAGTCACCCACCGCCAGCTCCGAACGACCAATGTGCCGCGCGTCGCCCTGGAAACAGGGCCAGGGATGCGCCGGCAGAATCGCCGTCAGTACCATAACAGCCATTGCCATTCTCATCATGCCTCCATTTCTTCTTCTCGGGAGCGCAGTTCGATACCGCGCCCGCTCGTTTCGACAAAAACAAGCAGCCGGTCCAGCAGGTCCCGGCCACCGACCACCGCCGCCTCGGACAGCAGGTCCTGCTCAATCACGGCCACCGCCGCGCTAAGGCCGAGGTTCGACCGATAGATCAGCCGGTACGCCTTCTTCAGCACCGCCCTGGCCCCGACCGGAATCCCGGCCCGGACCAGCCCGATGTGATTCAGCCCCCGGACCCGGCACGGACGACCCTGAGCCACGACATAGGGCGGGATGTCGCGGTTGACATAGCTACAGGCACCGACCATCGCCAGTTCTCCCACGCGGCAGTGCTGGTGCACACCGGCCAGCCCGCCCAGGTTGGCACCATCGCCCAGTTCGACGTACCCGCCGAGTTGACAGCCGTTGGCGATCACGCAGTCGTTGCCGACCCGGCAGTTGTGGGCAACATGAACATACGCCATCACCCGGTTGCGCTCGCCGATGACCGTCCGGGCGCCGTCGCCGGTCGCGCGGTGGACGGTCGCATACTCGTGGAAGAGACTTCTCGCGCCGACCACTACCTCCGTGGCCTCACCGGCGTACTCGCGGTCCATCGGCTCGGCCCCGATCGCCACGCCCGCTGCCAGCCGGCACCCTCGGCCGAGCCGGGTACGACCGGTCAGGAAGCAGAATGGTCCGATATCACAGCCTACCCCGATTTCGACCTCAGGCTCGACCACCGCGGTCGGGTGAACCGCCATTCGCTTCAGTCCCGTAGCGCCCCGGTTACGACTGCCTCGCAGGCAATCTCGTTGCCGACCCGGGCCTCACCCGCAATCTTGTACACCCCGGCCCGCCCACCAAGCACCCGGGCAGTCAACAGCAGCCGCTCGCCCGGCCGTACCTGGCGGCGGAAACGCACCCGCTCGATCGCCGCGAACAGGGTCTTGCGCCCCGCCCGCCGCTCGCCCCGGGCCAGCACCATCAGGATGCCGGCCTGCGCAATCGCCTCGACCATCAGCACCCCGGGCAACACCGGGTAACCGGGAAAGTGGCCCCTGAAGAAAGCCTCGTCTGGCCTGATCTCCCGGTAGGCCTCAATGTGCTCATCGTCAAGCGCGGTTACCTCGTCAACGAACAGGAACGGCTCGCGGTGCGGCAGCAGCTGCTTGATTTCATTCAGTTCCAGCATCCGGGTGATTCTCCTTTCTGCTCTCCTCTGTCGAAGGACTGGTCGGCCAGCCGCCGGGCCAGTTTCAGGTTCAGACGGTGGCCCGGCCGGAACGCAAACACCTCCGCCGCCAAACGTCCGCCCAGCAGGGCCAGGTCGCCGATCAGGTCAACCAGCTTATGCCGGCAGGTCTCGGCGGGCAGCCTCGGACAGGCCGGGACGACGAAACCGCCCCGGCGGCGCAGCGCAAAACGCAACCCGAGCGCGTTCCGCAACCGGTCCGGACGTACATCAGTATACGCCACGGTTCGCGCTCCCGCCAGCTCGCGTTCGAATCTGCCCGGGTCCCGAACCCAGTCCTGCCGCTGCAGCCCCTCCCAGGGGAAATCGGTAACACAGGTCACGTGCAACCCGCGCGCCGGGCGCGCAAAGGCAAAACCATCGCCTGAGGTGACCAAGACCGGTTCACGGAGTGCCAGCAGCCGCGAGGGCCCCGCCACGTCCCGGAACCCGGCCCTGATGAACGCCCGGGTGAAATGCCGGCAACTCCCATCGCCGAACGGGGGTTCGCCATTCGGGCATTCAAGCGTGAGATCGGTAATGCCCAGTCCGGCACAGGCCGCCAACAGGTGCTCCACCACCCGGACCCGCAGTCTGCCCCGGGCAACTGTCGTGCAGTGCCCCCCCGCCCGGGCGTTGAGGATGCCAGCCGACAGCTTGTTCCAGGGTGGTCGGCCAGAAAAAGAGAACAGTAACCCGGTCCCGGCCGGGGCCGGCCGGGCACACAACCTCACCGGGACCCGGCTGAATAGCCCGCGCCCGCGCAGCCGCACCGGACGCGCGACTGTCCGGGCTCTCATTCCCGCGCTTCGCGCTCGGCCTGCCGGAACCGGCGATTGAGCCAGGCCCAGAGTCGCGCGCTCTCGCGATGCGGCCGGGCAGGCACCCCGGAGTAGCAGGCTCCGTCCGGCACCGAACGAAAGACCGCGGACCGGGCCAGGATCACGCAATCGTTGCCGACGCGGGCGTGGTCACTGATGCCGACCTGTCCCCCGATCTTAACCCGGTCGCCGAGCACCGCGCTGCCGGCGATACCGGTCATCGCCGCGATAACACAGTCCCTCCCGATCCTGACGTTATGCGCGATATGAACGTGAGCGTCGATCTTCGTACCGCGTCCGACCCTGGTTTCCCGGCCGGTCTTGGCCCGGGCGATGGTTACCCCGGCGCCGATGTGAACGTCATCCTCTATGACCACCGCGCCCCGGTGTTCGACCTGCTCCCAGCGCTCGCCGGTCCATTCGTAACCGAACCCCTCGCAGCCGACCACCGCGCCCGGACCGACCCGGACCCGGGCGCCGACTGTTGCCGGCCCGAGGATGACCGCGTTTTCCCCAACGGTCGTACCCGGGCCGATTTCTACCCCGGGCTCGACCCGGGCGCCCGGTGCCAGCAAGTAGCCGCGGCTCATCCCGAACCGGTCAGGGTTGAGCCGCCGCGGCCAGCAGCACCTGCACGACGCGGCCCACCTCTTCGTTCAGCCGGTCCTCACGCGCAACCTGACCCGCCTCGGTCTTCAGGTCCTCGTTGCTCATCCGGACTTCGACTATCGTCAGCGTGAAGTCAACCCGGCGGTCTTCCTTCGAACAGGTGCCAAGAATCGCGTAGTCAACGTTGAGGGCGGTGCCGATATCGATCGCGTCGCGGCCTGACGGAGCCCGCCCGCTTACCCCACGCTGGGTGAGTTGCTCATCGACCCGCGCATTGGCGACCAGCTCAGTATTGGGCTGGGTCCGCACCAGGTTGTAGATGAACTCACGGATCCTGAGATCGGTCCGCTCCTGTCGCGCCTCATCGTTCGTCGCGAATATTGGCAGGACGATGTAGACCGGCTTGCGCTCTATCGTTGAGCCGACCGCGGCATACTCCCGGTTGAGCTCATCTGTCACCAACTGCGTCAGGTCGAGCCCGGCGGCCGAGAAGAGGATCTCCGCCTTTGATGCGTCGAGCACGAGCGTGTAGCCTTCCTGCTTGGCGATCTCGCCGACGACTTCGCCGATCTTCTGGACCAGCGGGGCAATCAACTCGCTGTTCTTCTGATCCAGCTTGCCGCCCTTGCGGTAGACGTCCTCGACATAGGCATCGTATCGCCGCTTGAGCTGCTCAACCTCGGCCAGCTTCGCCTTCCTGCCCTCCTCAGAGAGAGAGAGCTCCTGGGTCTGGTACTCGTCGAGCACCAGCTGGTACAGCGTCCTCAGCGACTCAGCCTCGGCCCGGAAGCCGGCGACCTCCTGGTCCAGCCGTGCCTTGGCGTCACGGGCCTCCTCGTAGCGGGCGATGACCGCATCCGAATCCAGGTACCCGACCTTGTTGGCCGGAGCCAGCGTCGTTGCCGCCAACGCCAGCAACACCATCAGCAGGTATCGCAGTCTCATCACTCCTCCTGGCCAGCCAGCAGCCTGCCCATGACCCGGCCGACCATTCTGGTCGGAACAGTTGCACCGGCACCGACTGGCTCTTCAGCTTCAAAACCGATCAGTTGCACATCGCAGTACTGACGAACGGGCATCGCGGTCGGTTGGTCCAGCCGCACGCGTAAGTAGTTATCGGTCATGACCAACCGGTCGCTCTCGACCACTGCCGGACGGACAGTCCCGAGATGCCTGACCGCAAACCGACGCCCGAAAGAGGCCGATAGCGCCCGGAGTTCCCTGGTCCGCCGCCGCGCCTCGACAACCGAAACCTGCCCTGGCATCTCCGCCGCGGGCGTCGCATCGCGGGTAGAAAAGGTGAACGCGTGCAGGTAGGCAAGCGGCAGCCCGGTCAGCCGCTCGCGGGTCAGCTCAAAAGACTCGCGGGTCTCCCCGGGCAGGCCGGAGATGACGTCGGCGCCCAGACAGGCCTCGGACCGAACCGCAACCAGCCGGCCGGTCAATTCCCTGAACTCCGCAAACGAGTGCCGGCGGTTCATCACGGTCAGCAACCTGTCGTCCGCGGTCTGGAGTGCAAGATGGAAATGCGGGCAGACCCGCGGGTCGCCGAGCAACTCCAGCAGCTCGTCAGTGACCGTATCTGGCTCAAGCGAGCCCACCCGTAGCCGGAACCGCCCCGGCAGCGCGACCAGCCGTCGAAGGAGCCTGGCCAAGCTGGTCTCGCCGTGGCGATAACTCCCCAGGTTCAACCCGGTGAGCACGATTTCGTGGTACCCCTGCTCAACGAGCTGACTGACCGCCGCTGTCGCCGCCGCGGGCGACACCGACTCCGGGGCACCGCGTACCCGCGAAACCACGCAGTACGCGCATCGCCGGTCACAGCCATCCTGGACCTTCAGCAATGCCCGGCTCCGAGAACCATCAGGCACCCGGCCATTCACTACCTCGCGCTTCTGACCGCGGGACCATACCTCGGTCACCCCAGGTGTCGACCGCAACAGGTCCGGCAGGCGCTCGGCCATACAGCCCAGCGCTACGACACTGGGCTTCGTAGACAGCCGGGCAGCCCGCCGGACCAGCTGCATCGAACTCCGCTCCGCCTCGGCGGTAACGGTGCAGGTATTAACGTAGCAGACATCAGCGTCGGCGATGTCGCTGACTACCGCCACCCCGCGGGAAAGCAACCAGGCCGAGAGCGCATCGCTCTCGGCCTGGTTAAGTCGGCAACCTGCGGTCAGGATGGCAGCCTTCACACGGCAGGGATACTGATGGCCCGCTTCCAGTCCTGCCCGGACGCAGACGCGGTATCCCACTCCCGTGATATCATTGCCCGGGCCGGCTATTCCTCGTCTACGAAATCCCGCAGGTGGTCCTCAAGGGTGAAGCGGTCCGTGTACAGCTCTTCCTCGACTTCCTCAGTCTGGACGCGCTTCCGCTCGCGCCGGCGGGCCGGCCGCGGCTCAGCCTCGTCTTCGGGCGCGGCGTCCAGTCTCTCGGTCAGGGTGATCCGTCGGTGATTCAGGTCCAGTCGCACGACCTTGAGCTCGAGTTCCTCGCCGATCTGGTAGTTGTCCTTGGCCTTCTTGCCGCCGCGCGTCAGGTACCCGAGCGGAACGAACCCCTCAATGCCGTACGGCAGGGACACCACCACCCCGGGCTTGGGCAGGTCGATGATTCGGGCCTTGACCATATCGCCCGGGTTAAGCTCTTTGCTGATCTGGTAGAACGGGTCTTCCTGGGTCTGTTTGAGCCCGAGGGTGATCCGGCGATTCTCTTTGTCGATGCCGAGAATCACCGTTTCGACCGTCTGTCCCTTCTTCAGTTCCTCGCGCGGGTGCTTGATGCGCTTGGTCCAGGAAAGGTCGGCGTTGTGGATCAATCCCTCGATACCTTCCTCGATCTCGACGAAGGTGCCGAAGTCCTTGAGTGCCCGGACCCGGCCCTCCACCCGCTGGCCGACGTGGTACTTCTCATCAATCAACGACCATGGATCGGGAACCGTCTGTTTCAGTCCCAGCGAAATCCGGCGGTTCTCCTTGTCGATGTTGAGCACAACCGCCTCGACCTCTTCCCCGGCGGTCAGCAGCTGCGACGGATGGTGAATCGCCTTGGTCCAGGACATCTCGGATACGTGAATCAGTCCCTCGACCCCCTTCTCGAGTTCCACGAACGCGCCGTACTCGGCCAGCGTCGTCACGCGACCGCGGATGCGGCTGCCGATGGGGTACCGCTCATCAACCTGCTCCCAGGGATGCGGGGTCAACTGCTTCAGGCCGACAGTGATCCGGCCGGTGCCCTCGTCTGCCGAAATGACCTTGACCTTGAGCTCGTCCCCGATGTTAACGACTTCCTTTGGATGAACGACCTTGCTCCAGGCCAGGTCCGAGATATGCAGCAGCGCGTCAACGCCGCCGATATCGACGAACGCACCGAAATCCGTGATCGTCTTAACCGTACCTTCCAGCACGTCACCAACCGCGATTCGGGAGAACAGCTCCCGCCGGGCCTCCTCCTGCCGCTCCTCAAGCAGCACGCGACGGGACACGACGATGTTCTTCTTGTACCAGTTGACCGAGATTATCTTCACCTCGATCTCACGACCGACCAGCGCGTCCAGGTTCGGAACCGGTCGCAGGTCAACTTGGGAGCCCGGCAGAAAGGCGTCCAGTCCCATCAACTCGACCGCGAGACCACCCTTGACCCGCCTCATGACTACTGCCTGTACCCCCTCCGCGCTCTGCGACTTCTCCTTTATCTGCTCCCAGGCGAGCTGGAAGTCAGCACGCCTCTTGGAGATTACCGGAAAGCCCTCGCGGTCCTCGATCTGCTCGAGCGAAACCCTGACCTCCTGGCCCTCCTGTATCTCGTCCGGGTTTCGGAACTCCTCAATCGGCAACATGCCCTCGGCCTTCAAGCCAAGGTCGACCAGCACCGCATTAGGGAGCTTCTTTATTATCCGGCCGGTGACAATCTCACCGACCCGTAACGTCGGGAAGGAACTCTCGTAGAGACTACTGAAAGACTCCTTCTCTTCAACCGGCTGCTGCTTTGTCTCCTCGGACATCAAACACGGTCCTCCTTATAGGAATTTCGGGCAGATCGCGCAACCTCACGCACAACCCACGCTGGAGTGGACGACCCGGCGATGACGCCTATGCTTTCGAAACCGCCTAGGCGCCGTCGGTCCAGTTCGGCTGCCGACTCAACATGGACGATTGCCGCACCGGCCTCGGCGGCGATCTCCGCCAGCCGGGAGGTATTGGCACTCGAACGCCCGCCGACAACTATCACCAGTTCTGACCGGGCAGCTATTCTCGCCGCGGCATCCTGCCGGGCCGTCACCTCTTCGCAGATCGTGTCGAAGACGCGAAGTTCAGTATAGCGGAAACGACTCAGGTTAGCAACCGCCAACCGCAGCCGCTCCCGGGACATCGTCGTCTGGGCAACGACCCCGACCTTCTCCGCCCGTATCCTCTTCCCCGGGGCATAGACCAACCCGGCCTCACGGCAGTAGCCCAGGATTGACTGGACCTCGGGATGATCCCGCTCGCCGACAACGACCACAACATAGCCTCGGACCTTGAGCCGCTGAGCCACACTCTGCACCTTGCGCACGTACGGACAGGTCGCGTCAATAACTCTGAGTCCGAGCCCGACGCAGGCGTCCTTGGTCTCCGGCGGACACCCGTGCGCACGGATGACAAGCGCCTTCGCTCCCGCCGCCTGCCGTGGATTCGAGACCGCCCGGATCCCCTCGCGCTCCAACTCGCTGAGAACCTGGGGGTTGTGAACGAGTTCCCCCAGGGTCACCACTTGTCCGAACCGCTGCTTACCCTGACGTGCCAGCCGAACCGCCCGCTCCACTCCGAAGCAGAAACCCGTCGGCCGGGCAACCCGTACTGTCATCGTGTCAGATCACCCCTCATTGACCGGACTCGACGTTCAACCTCCTGCGTCAGAGCGATATAGCCCTCGCGATCAGGCGAGTATGCTCCGGGCATAACCGGCGACCCGAACAACACTTTCACTGATACCAGGCGCCGCGGCCGGTGCCGTAGACCTCGCCTAACGAAATCACGGTCCGCCCAGTAGGAAACCCAGGTCCGCTCAAGATTGATGATCGCGGTCGGCACGACCGGCACCCCCCCCCCAATCGCCAGCATCCCGACTCCGGGCTTGAAAGGCCCCAACTGGCCGGTCGGACTGCGCGTTCCCTCCGGGAAGA
>JAWOIB010000171.1:0-6102 GCA_046484845.1 bacterium | reverse complement strand
CCCGGAGGGGGTTGCCGGAGCCGTAGGGGAGGCCAGGGGGGGAACGGCCCCGGGGATGGCTACCCGGACCAGGGAGGGGGCGGGTCGAACCGGGATAAGTCTATCGTGCTGTTTGATTTATGTCGATGTGGACGAAACGGTACAGTTGGGCGGGGCGGTTTCAGTCGGGCAGGACTTTGCCGGGGTTAAGGAGGCCGTCCGGGTCCCAGGCGCGCTTGAGCGCGCGCATTATCTCGAGCTCGGCCGGGCCGATTGCCCGGGTCATCCAGTGGCGTTTCTCCATGCCGATGCCGTGTTCGGCCGAGACCTGGCCGCCGCGGCCGAGGATGAACTCCATCAGTTCTTCGGTGAGCGCACGACGGGCGCGGAGCCAGTCGTCCCGGTCGCCTTCGCGGCAGATGTCAACGTGGATGTTGCCGTCGCCGATGTGGCCGAAGGGGATGACCGTGACCGCGTAGCGCCGGGCGAGCCCGGCGATGAATTCGACCGTGGCCGGGAGTTCGGCAATCGGGACAACAATGTCTTCGGCCGCGACTTCGGGATAGACTTTTTTGAGGGTTTTGGCGAGCTCGCGCCGGGCGCGCCAGATGCGGGCCTGGTCGGTGGGGTTGTCCGCGACCAGTGGTTCGGAGGCGCCGAGTTCCATCGCCATTTCGCCGAGCCGGACCACGTCTTCGAGGAGCTTGTCCCGGTCGTTGCCTTCGAGCTCGATGAGGACCTGGACTTCCGCGTCCGGGAAGGGCAGGTCGGAGCCGAGGACCTCGTTGCAGGCCCGGATGCCGCCGCGTTCGATGAATTCGACGACCGCAGGCAGGAGCCGGGCGTCGCGGACGACGTTGAGGACGAGTTCGACACCTTGGCCGATGCGCTCAAAGGGGATGAGCAGGGCAACGCGGTATCTTGGTTCCGGGATTAGCTTGAGGGTGGCTTCGGTGATGACCGCAAGCGTGCCTTCGGAGCCGACGAGCGCAGCGCAGAGGTCGTAGCCGGTGACGTTCTTGTGGATGCGGCCGCCGTAATGGATGATGCGGCCGTCGGCGGTGACCGCTTCGAGCCCCCGGACGTACTGGGCGGTGACGCCGTGTTTGAAGGCGCGGGCGCCGCCGGCGTTGGTGGCGATGTTGCCGCCGATGGAGCAGTCTTCGAGGGAGGCCGGGTCCACCGGGTAGTAGAGGCCGTGCGCGGCCGCGGCCTTCGACACCCGGTCGGTGGTGACCCCGGGCCGGGTCATGAGGACGAGGTTGCCCGGGTCCACGCCCGGCGGCTCGTTCATCAGTTCGGTGGAGAGCAGGATGCCGCCCTGCACGGCAATCGAGCCGCCGGCCAGGCCGGTGCCGAGTCCGCGCGGGGTGACCGGCACCCGCTCGGCGCGGGCGAGTATCAGTACCCCGGCGATTTCTTCCGGGTCACGGGCGAGGACCGCGACGTCCGGGGGCAGGGACGGACCCGGGCTTTCGTCGCGGGCGTAGCAGGCGAGCCGCTCCGGCTCGGCGATGACGCGCTCGGGCGCGGTGAGTTCGGTCAGCTTGCGCACCGCCGCGCCCGTGAGGGCGCGGCAGCGGCAGACCGGCCGACCGGGCAAGGTCAGCCCAGGTGGGGTTCGATCTTCTCGACGAGCTGGGGCTCGGGCATGAAGCCGACCAAGCGCTCAACTTCCTTGCCCTGCTTGAAGATTATCAGGGTCGGGATGCCCTGGATGCCGAGCTGGCCAGGCGTGGTCGGGCTCTCGTCGGTGTTGAGTTTGCAGACCTTGAGCCGGCCGTCGAACTTCTCGGCCAGCTTTTCGAGCACCGGGGCGATCATCTTGCAGGGGCCGCACCATGGGGCCCAGAAGTCCACCAGCACCGGCAGTTCGGCCTGTTTCACTTCCTGTTCGAAATTGGCATCGGAGACGTGTTTCAGTTCGGCCATTGCTTTCCTCCTGGGTTGCTCCCGGTTTCGTTCTTACGCGCGCGTTCTCGGGCGTCCTGTATTTCGACCCGGCGCACCGGGCATCGGATTCGCCCGCGGCTCAGCGGGGACGGACGGTGATGTTGCCGTTGCTGGTCTTGATGGTGAGCGCGGCCGCGCCCGAGCCGAGGCTGCCGGTCTTGCGGGTGCGTTCCTGCAGGGTGTACTCGATTGAACCGAAGCCGGGAACGATGGTGATGTCGCCGTTCGAGGTTTCGAGGTCGAACCCGGCCGAGACATCAGCCGGCAGGCGCAGGGTGACGTTGTCGTTGCTGGTCTCGATGCGGCAGTGGCCGGTGGCATCGAGCAGGGCGAGGTCGCATGCGACCTCGCCGTTCGAGGTGCTGATGGTGATGCTGCCGGTGTGCACCGCGACGGTTACCGCGCCGTTCGAGGTGTTCAGGTCGGCCGTGCCGGCGGTGCCGGTTAGTTCCAACCTGCCGTTGGAGCTGCGGGCGGCGATGCCGGAGCGGACCCCGACGATGCTGACCGCGCCGTTCGAGGTGTGCAGTTCGAGCGCGGCCGCGGGCGCGAGGGTGATGTCGAGGTCCGCGCCGTAGTTGCGCGGGCCGGTCGGGGCGGTGACCAGGAAGTCCAGTCGGCGGTCGGCGACGGTGTCGGTGATGACGATGTCGTCGATGTGTCCCTCGGCGTCGCCCCGGCTGCGGCCGAAGCAGCGGCGGGTGACGAGCGCGGTGGTGGTGGTGTCGGTCCCGATCAGGACGTCGACCGAGCCGTTGAGCGTCCGGAAGCGGGCCGAGGTGATGTCGGCCTGCCAGTTGCGCTCGGACGGCACCTCGAGCTTGTAGTAGTACAGGCAGCCGGTGGCGAGTACCGCCAGCGCGGCAAAGGCGACAATTCTGCGAAGCATCCGGCCTCCTATCGAGTGGTGGTGGTCAGTTCGGCCGCGGGGAGGAGCAGCAGGCCGATGGAGAGGAACGGCCCGCGCAGTCCCGCGGCCGGGGCGTCGGTGAGCCGTGAGCCGCTGGTGGTGTGCCAGCCGGGCGCCAGCGGTGAGTAGAGGTACCCGACGCGGGCGGATATCCCGAAGCTGCCGGCGTTCGTCGGCACCGCGACCCCGAGTTCGAGCGAGGCGAGACCGGCGAGCTTGAGCCCGGTCTTGATGCCGACTTCCCGTCCCGGGTTGAGCAGCAGCGAGTCCAACGGCAGGTCGCCGGCCCGGGAACGGAGATGGAGCGACTGGCTGAGCCCGCCGACCCCGACCATCGGCACGATGCTGAGCCAGCCGGCCGGGGCAAGCTTGAACCCGATTTCGCCGAACAGCGCGTCGGCCTCGGTCCGAAGCTGCCAGCTGTCGGTCTCGGCATCGGCCCAGGTGCGCAGGTACATCGGCCCGACCAGGAAGCCGCTCAGGAGCGAGCGGAGTTCGATGCCCCAGCCGTACTGGCGCTCGGCGGGCAGGGGCAGGCCGTGGTCTCGGAACGCATCCCGGAACCCGCCGAGTTCCGGCTGGTACGCGACCGCGAAGGGCACCAGCCAGCCTTCCTGGGCGTGCGCGGGGGGCGGGAGGGCGGCTGTGAGCAGGACTATTGGCAACAGCAGAGTGAGCTTCATCAGGGCCAGTATAGGCCCGGGCAGGGCCTAGTCAATCCGGCCGGTTCCGGGTCGGCTTGCCCCCCCCGGCACACCCCCTGCAAGAGGCCGGGAGGCAGTTGGGATGGAACCTGCGTCCAAGTTGCGCTGCGGCATGATGTTGCGCTGTGTTGCGGGGTGGCCGGATTGGCCCTTGCGCCCGGCGCGTTTTTCAGTATCATTCCTGATTGACTTCCGGTTGGTGTTCGTTATCATTCCAACCAGCAGACAACAGCTCTACGCTGACAATTGTTCTTTGACAATTTGGAGAAGACGCAAACTGATATTCACCTCAAGCTACTAAGAGCGTATGGTGGATGCCTAGGCAGTTGAAGGCGAAGAAGGGCGTGGTAAGCTGCGAAAAGCGTCGGATAGGTGCACACAACCTTTGACCCGGCGATACCCGAATGGGACAACCCGTGTGGAGTAATGTCCGCACATCCCGGAGTGAATACATAGTTCCGGGAAGCCAACCCGGGGAAGTGAAACATCTCAGTACCCGGTGGAATAGAAAGCAACCGCGATTCCCCCAGTAGTGGCGAGCGAACGGGGAACAGCCTAAACCGATTCCAGTGTCAAGCCGACAGCGTTGCTGGAGCGGTGTCGCGGGGACGGTCGCGTCAATGTCGTGAGACGGAGGAGTTAGAAAGGTGCTTCGCTAGCCGAAGCTCTCTGGAAAGTGACACCAAAGACGGTGATAGTCCGGTAGGCGAAACCGAAGTGCTCTCCTCTGACCGTTTCCCCAAGTACCACGGGACACGAGAAATCTCGTGGGAATCCGGGAGGACCACCTTCCAAGGCTAAATACTCTCAACTGACCGATAGTGCACTAGTACCGTGAGGGAAAGGTGAAAAGAACCCCTGGCGGGGAGTGAAATAGAACCTGAAACCATATGCTTACAATCAGCGGGAGCAAGCGAATGTCTTTCCTTCGGGTTCGACATCCGCTGTGACCGCGTGCCTTTTGTATAATGAACCGGCGAGTGAATGTACGCAGCAAGGCTAAGTCCCTATGGGACGTAACCGCAGCGAAAGCGAGTCTGAAATGGGCGTTTAGTTGCGTGCATTCGACCCGAAACCCGTGTGATCTACCCATGGCCAGGCTGAACTCTCGGTAACACGAGAGGGAGGGCCGAACCGGTAACTGTTGCAAAAGTTTCGGATGAGCTGTGGGTCGGAGCGAAAGACTAATCAAACCGGGTGATAGCTGGTTCTCCCCGAAATGCTTTTAGGAGCAGCCTCAGGCGTTCAGTTGCGGAGGTAGAGCACTGGACGGGCGCTCTGGCACGATGTGCCGGAAAACCCGATCAAACTCCGAATGCCGTAACTCCAGAGCCTGGGAGTGAGGCCGCGAGCTATGAGGTCCGCGGCCGAGAGGGAAATAACCCAGACCATCAGCTAAGGCCCCTAAGTGTATGCTAAGTGGAAAAAGAGGTGGGACTACCCAAACAGCTGGGATGTTGGCTTAGAAGCAGCAATCATTTAAAGAGTGCGTAACAGCTCACCAGTCGAGTGGTCCTGCGCTGAAAATATACCGGGGCTCAAGCATGCCGCCGAAGCTATGGACTCTCGCGCAAGCGGGAGTGGTAGGGGAGCGTTCTGCTGTAGGTCGAAGGCGTGTCGCGAGGCGCGCTGGACGAGGCAGAAGTGATAATGCCGGTACGAGTAGCGATAAGACAGGTGAAAAACCTGTCCGCCGAAAACCCAAGGTTTTCTGGGGAAGGTTAATCCGCCCAGAGTTAGTCGGGTCCTAAGCCGAGGCCGAGAGGCGTAGGCGATGGAAATCCGGTCAACATTCCGGAACCACCCCAGTACCGTTACGAGCTAAGGGGGGACGCAGGAGAAATGGCCCGGCCCCGTGTTGGTTGGGGTCCAAGCCATCGAGATGGGGCGTAGGCAAATCCGCGCCCATAAGTCCCGGTGGCGAGTGCGACTCGGTAGCGATACCGAGGAAGCGGGTCGAATCGACTGCCAAGAAAATCCTCTATGCCAGGTGCTGAGGTGCCCGTACCGTAAACCGACACAGGTGGGTGAGGTGAGTATCCATAGGCGCTCGGGTGAAATCTCGTTAAGGAACTCGGCAATTTGGCCCCGTAACTTCGGGAGAAGGGGCCCCACCGCAAGGTGGGCGCAGAGAAATGGCTCTGGCGACTGTTTAACAAAAACACAGGTCTCTGCTTTGCCGTAAGGCGACGTATAGGGACTGACACCTGCCCGGTGCCGGAAGGTTAAGGAAGGGGCTCAGCCCGCTTCGGCGGGCGAAGGTCTCGACCGAAGCCCCGGTAAACGGCGGCCGTAACTCTAACGGTCCTAAGGTAGCGAAATTCCTTGTCGGGTAAGTTCCGACCTGCACGAATGGTGTAACGACTGGAGCAGTGTCTTGACAAGACGCCCGGCGAAACTGACGTGGCGGTGAAGATGCCGCCTACCCGCGATTGGACAAAAAGACCCCGTGAACCTTTACTGCAACTTGCTATTGGATTCTGGCAGTGCATGTGTAGGATAGGTGGGAGACTTTGAAGCCGGGACGCCAGTCCCGGTGGAGTCAACGGTGAAATA
>JAWOIB010000165.1:0-7203 GCA_046484845.1 bacterium | reverse complement strand
CTGGTGCTCGACCAGCCGGTAAAACGGGGCGACGGTGACCTGCCCCAGATCGCTGCGCGCGTCGATCTCGAACGGCCCGACCTCCTCGTCGCTCGACACCCGCGTGAAGACGCCGTTGACGACGAAGCCGAGCCGGCCCTTGCGCACAGTGCCGAGCAGCATGCCGCCGAACGACAGGTCCTGGATCGCATCCTTGAACGGCACGTCGACATCTGTCGCGATCCCCCCGATCGCGGCGTCGCCGTCGAGCGAGATCATCCAGAGATAGGGTGCGAGGGTGGCGCTCCAGCGGTCGTCCGGCGGCAGCTCGGTCGAGACCTCCTGCGCCTGGGCGGGAGCGGCGGCGATGCCCAACACCGCGACGAGGCAAGCGGCCACAACAGCCGTCGCCCGACAATTCCTCACCCTCTCCCCTGCCCGTTGCATCTTGTGCCCACCCTTGCTCATTCAGGCCAGACCTTGAGCCAGTCGTTCCGCATGGACACGACCACCCAGCCGCGCCCCTCCGCCTCGTCGAGGCCGCGCTCGAGGCGGCCGATGTGGCTCGCGCGGTCGTAGGCCCTTTCGCGCGCGACGTCATCATGGTGCACGAGCAGGCCGCGGCGCGGGCCGTCGGCGAAAGCGTCGCTGGTCGGGCACCGGCTGTCGCCGTTGGCCGAAAGGCTCGACCGGCCGATAACGTCGTCTTGTCATCGCCGGCGATCGCGGCCGGGCGCGTTGCCGAGCGCGGCGTTGATGCCGCCCTGGGCCGCGACCGAGTGCGAGCGCAGGGGATGGACCTTGCTGAGCAGCGCGACGTCGCGGCCGGCCTCGATCAGGGCGAGCGCGCAGCGCAGGCCGGCGAGCCCGCCGCCGATGACCAGTGCGTCGTGGCGGTGGAGGTCGGGGTGTGGCTTCAGCACCTACGAAAGTATGAGGGTATCACGGCCCGGGTCAAGCCGGGTTTGACCGCCCGGAGGCCGGGTTCTATACTGGCTCGATGGCGTGGCATGGCCCGCTGGAGCGGCTGGACGAGAACCGGCTCCGCATCCCGAAGGAGCACAGGCCCGGGATGCGGGTGGACGGCGTCATCTACGCGGACGCCGCGCTCGAGCCGGGCATCAGGGCGGACCAGGCCCCGGAACAGGTGGCCAATGTCGCGACCCTGCCCGGCATCGTCGGGGCCGCGCTGGCGATGCCGGACATCCATTGGGGCTACGGGTTTCCGATCGGCGGGGTGGCGGCGTTCCGCGTCTCGGATGGCGTCATCTCCCCGGGCGGGGTCGGGTACGACATCAACTGCGGGGTGCGGCTGCTCCGCACCAGCCTGGCGCGGGCGGAGCTCGGGCCGGGCTCGGTCCGGCGACTGGTGGCGGCGATGTACCAGGAGGTGCCCTCGGGCGTGGGCTCGAAGGGTCAGGTGCGCATCGGCCGGGCCGAGGTCGAGCGGGTGCTGACCCGGGGCGCGCGCTGGGCGGTGGAGCAGGGCTACGGCACGGAGGCGGACCTGGAGTTCACCGAGGACCGGGGCGCGATGGCAGGGGCGGACCTCGCCGGGGTTTCGCCGCGCGCGATCGAGCGCGGAATGCCCCAGCTCGGCACGCTCGGGGCGGGCAACCATTTCCTGGAAATCCAGGAGGTCGCGGAGGTGTTCGACCCGGCCGCGGCCGCGGAGCTGGGCGTCCGGGCCGGGCAGGTGATGGTGATGATTCACACCGGGTCGCGCGGGCTGGGGTACCAGGTCTGCGACGACAATGTCAGGACGCTGGGCGCGGTCGCCCGGAAGTATGGTATCGAGCTGGTCGACCGTCAGCTGGCCTGTGCGCCGGTGGACTCGCCCGAAGGCCGGCGGTATTTCGGGGCGATGGCCTGCGCTGCGAACTACGCCTGGGCGAACCGGCAGTGCATCGCGCACCGCGTGCGGGAGGCGTTCGGCCGGGTGCTGGGCGCGGGGCCGACGGAACTCGGGATGAGCCAGGTCTACGACGTGGCGCATAACATCGCCCGGCTGGAGGAGCATGACGGGGCGAAGCTTTGCGTTCACCGCAAGGGCGCGACCCGGGCGATGCCGCCGGGCGACCCGGCACTGCCCGCCCGGTACCGGGCACTGGGCCAGCCGGTGCTGATTCCCGGGGACATGGGCACGGGCTCCTGGTTGCTGCTCGGGACCGCGACCGCGGCCCGGGAGACTTTCGCGTCCGCCTGCCACGGCGCGGGCCGGGCCTGGTCCCGCAACCGGGCGCTGAAAGAGACGAAGCGCCGCGACGTCGCGGCCGAACTGCGGGAGCAGGGCATCGAGGTGATGGCCGCGAGCCGCGAGGTCCTGCGCGAGGAAGTGCCGGACGCGTACAAGGACGTGGACGCGGTGGTCGAGGTCTGCGCCCGGGCCGGTATCGCCCGCAAGGTCGCGCGGCTGAGGCCGCTCGGGGTGGTCAAGGGCTAGTGGGCCTCGAGCAGGAAATTCGCGGGGCTCCGGCCGCGCCCGGGGTGTACCTGTTCAAGGACGCGAAGGGCCGGGTCATCTACGTCGGCAAGGCGCGCCGCCTGCGCGACCGGCTGAAGAATTACCTCGCGCCCGGCCGGGACGCACGGATCTCGGCGCTGGTGCGCGCGGCGCGCTCGGTCGAGACCATCATCACCCGGTCCGAGGTCGAGGCGCTGATCCTCGAGGAGAACCTCATCAAGCTCAAGCGGCCGCGGTTCAACATCCGGCTGCGCGACGACAAGAAGTTCCCGTATCTCAAGGTCACGGTCCAGGAGCCGGTGCCCCGGGTGTATGCCACCCGTTTGCTCAGGCCGGACGGCGCGATGCTGTTCGGGCCGTACACCTCCGCCCGCGACCTGCGCCGGGCACTCAAGGGCGTCCAGCGCATCTTTCGGCTCCGCACCTGCCGGCATCGGCTGCCGGCGGCGCCACCGGCCCGGCCCTGCCTGAACTTCGACCTCGGTCGCTGCACCGGGCCATGCCACGGCCGGGTCAGCCCGGACGAGTACCGTCAGCAGGTCCGGGATGTCGTTGAGTACCTGTCGGGCCGGTCCGACGAGCTGACCGCCCGGCTGGAGGCCAGGATGCTCGACGCGGCCCGGGAGCAGAACTTCGAGCGGGCCGCGATTCTCCGGGACCAACTGCTGGCCCTGCGCGAAATCCGGAAGAGCCGGCAGGTGGCGTTCCCGGACCGGCTGGACCGGGACGTGCTCGGGCTGGCCCGGGGCGAGCGGCTGGCGGTGGCGACGCTGTTCCGGGTGCGCGAGGGGCGGGTGGTTGCCCGCGAGGAGTACCCGGTGGCGGCCGCGGCCGGGGTGCCGGACGCGGAGGTGCTGGCGACGGTGCTGCGGGCGGTGCACGGCCACACCGCGGACCTGCCCGACGAGATTGTGCTGCCGGTCCCGGTAGAGGAGCCGGGGGCGTTCGAGGAACTGCTGACCGGCAGGCGCGGCCGCCGGGTGCGGCTGGTCGTGCCCGGGCGGGGCGCGAAGGCCGGGCTGGTCAAGCTGGCCCGGGCCAATGCCGAGAAGGCGCTGGTCGAGCACGCGCCGGACGAGGTCGTGCCGAAGGCCAGCCGGGAGCTGGCCCGTATCCTCGGGCTGACGAAGCCGCCCCGGGTGATCGAGGGCGTGGACATCTCGAACACCCAGGGCCGGCACGCGGTCGGGTCGGTGGTCGTGTTCCGCGACGCCCGCCCGGCCCGGTCCGAGTACCGGCATTTCAAGGTCCGGTCGGTGCCGGGGCCGGACGACTATGCGATGATGGGCGAGGTGCTGGTGCGCCGGGTCCGCGGTCTGCTCGAAAAGGGACGGCCGCTGCCGGACCTGGTGCTGGTGGACGGGGGCAAGGGCCAGCTCTCGACCGCCGTCGCGGCCTACCGGGAGTTCGCGCCCGACCTGCCGGTGCTCGGGCTGGCCAAGCGCACCGACACCGTCTACCAGCTCGACGGCCGCGAGGTGTCAATCCCGGTCGGGTCGCCGGCGCTGAATCTGCTCAAGCGGGTCCGGGACGAGTCGCACCGGTTCGCGGTCGGTTTCCACCGCCGGTTGCGCGGCAAGGCGATGGTCGCCTCCGAGCTGGACCGGGTACCCGGGTTGGGGCCGGCCCGGCGGCGGGCGCTGGTGCGTTACTTCGGGTCGGTGGCCCGCCTGCGCAACGCCGGGGTCGAGGACATCCGGCAGGTCCCGGGCATCGGGCCGGTGCTGGCCGAGGTTGTGTTCCGCGCGCTGCGGGGCTGAATCCCCGCCTACCTGGTGATGACGACCCGGTGAGCGCCGGAAGCTCCACGTATTACCCCGGACGCCGGGCTTACGAAGTACACGCCCGGGCTGAGGCGCGAGACGTCGTTTTCGCCGGGCTGGAGGTCCATGACCTTGCGGCCGGAGATGTCCAGCAACGCGGGCTTGGGACACAATCCCGATTCTCCGGGCAGAATCGGGTTATGTCCCGCGCCCGGGTCCCGCGGCAGGAACAGCACTCCGCGGACGATGGTAGCGGACAGCCCTGGGCGCCCGGGCAGTACCGGCGATTCTTCACGTACCGCGGTCTGGCCCTCGGTGACGACCAGGTACTGCCGCACCGCCACCCCGGCCAGGACATCAACGATGCCCGACGGCCAGCGGATGACGAGCGAGTCCACGACCGCCGCGTCGCCGAGCCCGAAATGGGCGACCGGTTCGCTCCCACCGCTATTGCCGCCCCCACTCTGGGTGGTGATTTCCCGGGTCTGGCCGACAGCCCGGCCACCGATGCGCGCCCAGGCCCGCACGCGCGCACCGACCCCGGTGCGGTTGGATGCCGCGCCCCGGCAGACCACTGCCAGCCAGGCGTTGTCGTTGCCGTCGTTGCGATAGAGCCGGCTGTACCCGCCGAAGTAGTTGTTCCGGGCGGTGAACAGGTCGAGGTGGCCGTCCCGGTCATAGTCGGCCCAGCCCACGCCCATGATGTAGCCGCCTTCCTGGACCAGTACGCCGGTGTCAATGCGGGCGAACTCGCCCTGCCCGTCGTTCAGGTAGAGCCGGTTGTTGCCGTCGTACCCGCCAACGAACAAGTCGAGGTCACCGTCGTTGTCAACGTCGGCCCATGCCGCGCCCCCGGCCCAGGTCCGGTCATTGACCACCGGGCTGTCGGTGACCTTTGTGAAGGTGCCGTCGCGGTTGTTGCGGTAGAGCAGGTCCGGGTACATTCCAAGCACGCCGGTTGCCACGAACAGGTCGAGGTAACCGTCGTTGTCGTAGTCGCCCCAGCTCGCGCCGCTGCAATGGGAGGTATCGGTCCCGGGCGGGCCGGAGGTGACCGGGATGAACTGCCCGCCGCCTTCGTTGCGGTAGAGGCGGATGGGCGACTGGACGTCGGCCACGACCAGGTCGGGCAGGCCGTCGTTGTCGTAGTCGGCCCAGGCGGCCGCGCTGGAGTTGGCGACGTCGGTGGCGATCGCGCCGGTGGTGATGCGGGCGAACTGCCCGCCGCCCTCGTTGCGGTACAGGAAGTTCACCTGGTCGCGATTGCAGACGAACAGGTCGAGCAGGCCGTCGCAGTCGTAGTCGGCCCAGGCGGAACCGGTCGAGCGGCCGCCGTCGGTGACCACCCGGCCGGTCGTGACGCGGGTGAAGGTGCTGTCGCCGGTGTTGAGGTACAGGAAGTTGTTCTCGTTGTAGTTCGACACGAAGAGGTCGGGCAGCCCGCTGTTGTCGCAATCGCCCCAGGCGCAGCCGTATGAGCTGCCGCCGTCGGTCACCACCGGGCCGGTCAAGACCTTGTGGAAAGTGCCGTCCCGCGCGTTGACGTAGAGCGAGTTGTTCCTGTCCTGCGCCGGGTTGTTGTTGGTCAGGAACAGGTCCGGGTACCCGTCGCCCGTGAAGTCGGCCCAGGCGCAGGCATAACTCCAGCCGTCGTCCATAGCGATGTCCCCGGTGAGGACCCTCGTGAACCCGGCCGATGCAGGCCGGGACAGCAGGCAGAGCGCCGCGAGCGGGAGCAACAGCCGGTAGTTCATCCTGCCGCGCAGGCCGGTCAGTTCCCGTCTTCCTCGGACCAGAACACGATTTTCCACTCGCCCCGGGCCCCGGACTCGTTGGTGTACGGCACCCGGATGTCGAGGTCTTCGCCCCGGGCCAGGCTCGAAAGCGGCACCGAAAAGGACGCCGTACTGCTTTCGACGGGGAAGCCGGCGAAGCCCGGGTACTCCCACTCCAGCTCCGGGTTGGCGATGCTGAAGCCTTCGTTGTACATCAGCCAGACCGTGGGCACCAGCGGCACCACCGCCGGCATCTCGCCGTCCGCCTCGCCCTGTGCTTCCGCGGCCATATCGGCCGTGATTAAGGTCAGGTGGGGTGAGAACGGCCGCGGGCCGGAGGTGATGACCGGCTGGATGGCCTCGTCCGTGCTCTCCCAGGCCGGCCCGAGCTGGAACGGGCCGAGCGTGCCCTCGCCGTGTACCTGCATCGCGGGCAGGACCGCAACTTCGCCGTCCGGGCCGGTTACCCGGTTCTCGAACCAGGCCGCGAAATCGGGAGACGGCGACGGGCCGAAGCGGACGTTCTTGAACTCCGCGGTCGAGGTGTAGCTGGAGAAGGTGCCCTGCACGCCGTACGGGTCAATGGCCTGGGTGTAGCTGAGCTGGACGGTGATCGTGTACTCGGGTGAGCCGACGAACACCGGCCCGGCCGACAGAACGCCGACGCCGATCAGCAGGATTCCGAGCCGACGATAAGTGAACATACCGCACTCCTTTCAACCACCGACAGTATCGGCCCAATCCCGCGGCTGTCAACGGGGAAGGGGACAGAGGGCTCCCGCGCGCGGGTTACCTCGCGATGACCGGCCGGTGGACGGCGCGGCAGCCACGGATGAAGGTCGGGCCGGGGTCGGGCACAGGCCTCTGTCCCGGCGCTTCGACGGCGATGAGTTCCGGGACGTGGAATGCATGGTCACGCCAAGAGCGACCGGCTTGTTCAGCGTAGTCCGAAGGTCTGGCCATTGCCCTGAACATAAGGGTTCAGCATGACCGGCCCGGTTGTGCTGTCAAGGCCGACCCACCCGCATTCCGCGAGTTGCCCGGGCGGTGACCGGGCCGATGGCCGGGTTGGTGAGCGGGCCGATTGCCCGGCCGGTTACCGGGCCGGTGAGGGGGTCGATTACCGGCCGGATGACGGGTCGGGTGATGCGCCGGGTGACCGGCCGGATGATGCGGGAAATCACCGGCCGGGTGAGTTGCCGAATCACCGGCCCGATGACCC
>JAWOIB010000103.1:0-5031 GCA_046484845.1 bacterium | reverse complement strand
ACTCGGCCAAGATGACGCCCGCGAGAAGTCCCAGTATCCCGGCAAGCAAGCCGACTTCTCGGTAGATGTGAGGCAACAGCTCTATGCCGGACAAAGGGAACACGAGCGAAAAGAAGGCAAGCAGCAGGAAGTTGCTGCGGAAGAGAACACTCACCATCAACAGGTGCAACGGCAACAACAGCGAAGCCGCGGCCAAGCCCGGTCGCCCTATGGCCAAGCCGAGAACGAACCCGCCGACACCAAGGAGTTCAGCAACTACGAAGAACACCAAGCCGCGACGCCCGGGACGGGCATCCAGGCTCCGGCTACCTGCTTCCATCGCCGCGCCCGACAACGGACTTGATCAACCTGATGTCCTCGCGTGCGAGAGCCCGCAGGCCAAGCAGAAACAGCGGGTAACTGGTGATCCCCAACAGCAGCCCGACAGACGCGTACCAACGAGTTGCCAGCAGTCCGGCGACTCCGGCCGCTCCCGCCGCAACCGCAGCCCTTGGCAGCAACCTCAGCAGCCTCCGCCAGTTCCACCGCAGCACGCTCCTCGACAGCACCACGACTAGGTAGCAGCACCCCGCCCCCTCGGCAACCACGATTGCGACCGCGACACCGAATGCACCGTAGCGCGGGATGAGCAGCAGGTTGAGCCCCAGGTTCAACGCCAGCGCCAACGCCGTCTGCCGGGTCACCACCCGCGGCTGGTCGGCAGCGTAGAAACAGAAGCTCAGGAGCACATTTAGACACATGAACCCGCCCCACCAGACCAGTACCGCCAGCACCGGTACAGAAGCCTCGTACTCGGCGCCGTAGAGCAGCATGATGGCGGGACGGGAAAGGAAACTGCCCACGACAACCAGGCCCACCGCCAGCATCACTATGTACTGAAATGACCGGGAGAAGACCCATTCCAACCGCCCGCGGTTCGATACGTAGAGCCGCGACATCACCGGGTAGACCGCACCGGAGAAGCCCTGGGCAATGAACCCGAGCCCCATTACCAGCCTGAAGGACGCGCTATAAATCCCGACAGCGGCATCGCCGCTCATCCGCGAAAGCAAGGCCGACCCGTTCCAGTAATACAGCATCGCGAACGCGGCGGCCAGCCCAATCGGCAGGGAACGACCCAGCAGGCTTCGCCAGAACGGCAGGTCGAAGCTCAAACCTGGACGCACAAACACAATCGAAGCCATCATCCAGGCGGCCAGCGCACCAAGCCCGGCCGCTCCGACATACAGCCAGGCGTAGCCGACAACTCCCGACTGGCCGCGGGCAAGGACAAGGGCGCCCAGCGTCAACGCAGCCGTCTGTAGAATGCGCACCAGTGCAGAGAACACGGTTCGCTCGTAACCCTGAAAGACATAGGTGTAGAGCAACGCCACCGCATTGACCAGGATGAAACCGCTTGTAACAACCGTAACGGTCACTGCCTGCCCGGAATAGCCCAGCACCCTCACGACCAAAGCCACGGCGGCAATCAGCACCACGCTTGCGATCAGCTTGATGGTCAGCGCGCTGTTCACATACTGTCTTGCGGTCGAACCGTCGCGGGCGATCTCGCGGGCCGTGACCGCACCCAGCCCGAGGTCCGCCAGCACCGCAAACATCGCCACGAAGGCCAGCGCGAAGGAAAGCACCCCGTACTGCTCGACTCCCAGCTGCCGGGCAGCCACGATGAAGAACACGAACATCAGCAGCTTGCCGGCCGCGTCGGCAATGGTGAGGTAAACGGTATTTCGCGCTACTCGCCGGGCAGTCACTAGCGGGTGGTCGCGGTCGAGCCGCGGCCCGGAAATCATCGGTCGCGTCGTTTCCGGGGTGAAAGGAACCGTCTGAGGCCGGTGGTCGCCTCCCGCGCCTGCTGGCGCAACTCAAGCCAACCCCGGTATTCATCAGAACTGGCCACCTTGATCCGGTCGAAGTACTCCGCCACAAAGGCAAACGCCGCACCAGCCACGAGGCTGAAGACGAGAGTTCCGAACACGATCACCCATCGTCTTGGGAAGCTGCGCCGCTCCGGAGGAATCGCGTAGTCAAGCACGCTCAGTGACGGGGTGTCTCGGGCCTCCAGGATCTTGGCGTACTCAAGCTGCTGCCAGAGCAGCAGGTATGCCTCCTCCTGCACCTTGAAGTCGCGATACCGCCGCAGGTACTCTGCCGATACCGCGGCAAGGCTGTCAAATGGTAGCGAGAAACCAACCCCAAAACCGCCCGCCAGTTCACGGGAAGCCCCGACTGACCGACCACCGGACTCGAGACGAACCAGTTGCCTTCTGAAGGCCTCGACTTCTGCCTGGAGGCGAGCGGTCAGGGGATTGTCAGGACTGCTGATCCCCTCCATCATCGCCAGCTCGGCTTCACGTACGTACAGCCGGGAACGAAGCTGCGCGTAGACACCAATGGCAGCCTCGGCTTCGTCGTCGATGGAAGCCACACGGTTCCGCTGCTGGAAAACCTCCAGCGAGTCCTGCGCGCCGGCCAGTACTCTCTCGACCTCGGAAAGCCGCTGTTCAATGAACAGGCGCATGTTGCGTCCGCGCCCGATGTTAGAGGTGCGCATGAAACGGTCCAGCTCGTCGATGTACAGGTTCACGAGCTCGGCGGCAAGATCCGGGGTCTTTGCCTCCACCGCGATGACCACAATCCCGTCATCCGAAATCTCGGTGTCCGTCATCTTGGCCAGCCTCCGCACCGCCTTCTCCATGCTGCGATCCCTGATACGGTAGTGGTCCATCAACGCGCCACGCTCGACAACCTCCTGCATCACGCTCCTGCTTGTCAATACCCCGAGCATGAGGTCGGAGGGGGTCGCCCCCCCGAGAATTGCCCCGGCCATCAACCGGTTCAGTCGGCTGCCCCCGAGCGTCCCCCCCAGCATCGATGAAAGGCCAAACGCATCCTCGTCCGCCGGGGGCAACAGCCTCCCGACCGCCGCGTAGCGGTGAGGCAGCACCAGGCTGACCGCTACAGCAATAACCGTCAGAACAAGGGAATTCACGAACAGCAGTCTGCGCCACTTGAGCAGAATCCGAAGATATTGCTGGAACCGTTGCATAGGCTCAGTCTATGGAACCGCCCGACAGTGTCAAGGCAGGACCGCCGACCGGTAGCGCACCTGCTCGGTCACGTCACACGGCCCACCGTCACGTACCAGCAGACTCCGGTCAGGCAGAAGGCCGTACCGGAAACCGAAGTAGCTGTCGAACACGACTCGGAAGGTATTGACCGGACTGATATCACTATACAGGACAGCACTGTCAACACCCGGCAGGTAGTACGCGTTGAGTATCCGGAACTTCGCCCTCAATGTCTGCAGGCTGTCCCGGTGCTCGAAGTTGTGCGGCGGGTGCGGTCCCTCGTCCGACTGGATGACAATCACCCAGGGTCTCACCGCCTCCGCGCCAGTCAAACGGTCAACCAGCACCAACAAGCGCTGGTTGACGTAGGTCACCTGGTCCGAAAACCCAACAGTCGTTCCCCGGCGGAACTGCTCCAAGCGGCTGACAAAGTCGCCGTTACGGCCCAGCACGTACGGCTCGTGTGGCACCAAGAAATGCGCGAACACGAAGACCGGGCCGGGGACCGAATCCAGCGTCTCAAGCAGGTCGAACTTGTAGTGCACCCTCTTCCACTGCTCGCTGTGCTGGTTCAAGCCCAGAGCCGCTCCGGCCGGATAGACCATCGTCATGCGATACAGCATCATTACGAATTCCGAAACCGACAACCGGTTGTAGCTCCCATCCGCCCGTCGGCCATGGCTGGTCGTATGCCACCAGGTGCCGAAGTGAAGATGACGGTAACCTCTTGCTCTCAACTGCCGGGCAACCTCGTTGTCCTGAATTGCCCAGTAGAACGCGCGGCGAACGCCGCGCCGCCCGAACCGTACGAAGAGGCTGTCGAGGTAACTCATGTTCAGCGCCGAGGCCAGCGACATGTCGGTACGCCCGAAGTTGCAGCGGCTCTCCCCGGCCACGTAGAAACCCCGCTCGCGCAGCGCGTCCAGGAACTCGCTATTGTCGTAGCCGTACAGCTCGACCAGGGTGGACTCACCCGGGTAGCGGTCAGGTACCAGGTACAAGATGTTCGGATATCCGGCCTCGTCTCCTGCCGACACCGGGACCCCGGCCGACAGGATGGCGCGCACCTGTTCCTGCCCGGGAGCTCGAAACTCGAACAGCGCGATGCGAAACGCCGGCACCAGCAGCATCACTGCGGCGATCGCGTTCAGAGCCTTCGTTGCTGGCGGCAACCAACCTCTCCGGCATCTACTGATCAACACGACTGCGAAGACCATCGCCGCCATGGCAATCACCAGCAGCGCCGCCCCGGCCAGCACGACCTGCCTCGGACCGGACCGGCTGAAGAGCGTGTGCACGTGCCCGTACCCAAAGAACAGGACCACGAAAAGCCCTGACGCCATGCCGGACCTCTGGAAGTTCCCGCACGGCCAGCGTAGCACAAATAGAGCGACGGCTGCCACCGCCAGGGCAAGGACGCAGGGCACGACCAGGCTGTCCGGCGTAAGCTGGTCGCTGTTATGAGCGTACAACGCCAGCACCGGAAAGAGCCCGAACAGGAACGGGTACAGCGGCAAGACCCGGGAGCCAGTCTCTCGCTCGCCGGTCACTCCGAGATGCCCTTCCGCGTCAGCACCCCCACAATACGGCGCGCCGCCCGGCCGTCGCCGAAGGGGTTGGTTGCCCGGGCCATTCGGCGGTAGGCGCGTTCCGAGTTAAGCAGCCGCTCCCCCTCGCGCACGATACGCTCGACGTCGGTGCCGACCAACTTCGCCACTCCGGCCTCGATCGCCTCCGGCCGCTCGGTCTTGTCGCGCATCACCAGCACCGGCTTGCCGATCGCCGGCGCCTCCTCCTGGATGCCGCCGGAATCGGTCAGGATGAGATACGCCCGCTCCATCAGGTGGGCGAACGGGAGGTACTCAAGCGGTTCGATGAGGTGCACCCGCGGCCGGCGCTTGAGGATGCGCATCACCGGCTTGCGAACGTTCGGGTTCAGGTGCACCGGGTAGATGACCTCGAT
>JAWOIB010000091.1:0-6060 GCA_046484845.1 bacterium | reverse complement strand
GGACATCCCGCTGTATCCCGGCGCGCGGGAGGTGCTGGCGGCGCTGCGCGGGCGCTTTAAGCTGGGCTGGGTGACCAACGGCAACGACCTGCCTGATCTGGTCGGGCTGGGGGGCGACATCACCGCCCGGCGTGAGGCCCGGCAGGCACTGGAGGCTTCCGAAGAACGCTACCGGAACGTGGTCGAGCGGGCGCTGGACGGTATCTGCATTATCCGCGATGGCAGGATTGTCTATCTGAACCCGCAGTTGGCCGCGCTGGCCGGCCGTACGGTCGAGGAATGTCTCAATCGGCCCTTCGTGGATTTCCTCCCCCCGCAGGAGCGGGTGAAGGTTGCGGAACGATACCGGCGCCGGATGGCGGGCGAGGAAGTGCCCGAGAGCTACGAGACCACGCTGCTGGGCCGTGACGACCGGGAAGTCAGGGTTGAGTTGAAAGCCGGGGTGGTAATGCACGAAGGTATGCCGGCCGACCTGGTGTTCGTTCGGGATGTCTCCGTCCGCCGCCGGGCCGAGGCCGCCCGGGCGGAGACCGAGGAGCGGTACCGGGCGCTGTTCGATGCCGCGCCCTGGCCGGTGATGCTCGTCCGGGGCGGCCTGGTGGCGCTGGCCAACCCGGCGGCCGCGCGGCTGCTCGGGTGCGACGACCCGGCGCAGCTCGTCGGCGCGAGCCCGCTCGACATGGTGGTCCCGGAGGGGCGCGAGGTCGTCGCCGCGCACCTGGCCGAGCTGGCGCGGGGAGGCGAGAATCCCGAGGTGGAGATAACACTGCTCGCCCGCGATGGCTCGCGGCCGCGGGTCATTGCCACCTCGCGGCCGGTGACGGTCGACGGCGAACCGGCGGCGCTGGTCATCGGCTATGCCCTCCCGGCGGACGGTCCTCGCTGAGGCGACCGGAGCACCCGGCCGTTGACCTCGCCGCCGGCGCGCCTAACATTACTCGTGCCTGATATGACCGGTCCGAGTAATCCCGGCTACCTGCGCCAGCTCGAGCAGGCTGCCCGGACCACCGGGTACCTGCGCGTGTTCTTCTCGGTCGTGTTGCTCGGGTACGCCGCGTTCGGGCCCGGGCTGCTGATCCGGTTTCCATTCTTCCTCGAGGGCGCCCGGGCGAACGCGATCGCCTGGTTCCACGGGTTCCGGCCCGCGCTCTACGCGCTGATCTTCATCCTGCTCGTCGCGGTGCTCGGCGCGCTCGCCCGGCGGGCCTGGTCGCTGTTCGAGGAGTTCCTGCGGGCCGCGGCGCTCGAACCGGACGCCCGGGCCGCGGCCATCCGCCACCTGAAGCCGGGCGAGATGCCGTTCATGCTGTCCGGCAACCAGCCGGTTGACACCGTGGTGTTCATCATCATCCTGCTGGCCTACAGCTTCTGGGCGTTCCTGCTGGTCGAGGCGGTGCCGGCGGCGATGGGCAGCCCGCAGGTCATCGGGGTCGTGCTCGGGACCTACGGCCTGCTCGGCGGGCTGATCATCGCGGTCGCGGTCTGGGCCGGGCTGGCCCGCCGGTCGCGCCGGTTGCAGGACGCGGCCGGCGGCTAGTTGCCGCGGCCGGGCCGGAGCCGCCAGGCCTCCAGCCGGCGGGGCGCTTCCTCCTCCAGCACCAGCTCGCGTTCCGGGAAGCGCGCCAGCAGGGAGAAGAACAGCGCCAGCTCGATGTAGTTGCGCCGGCCGGCCGGCTGCATCAGCAGCGCCCAGGGGTCGTCGGCCGCGGCGAGCGCGGCATCGACCGGCACCCGGACGTTGAACTCCGCGAACCGCAGGTAGCGCCGGTCGCCCCAGGCGTGGCTGAACAGCTCGGTGACCCGGGCATTGGCCGCGACCAGCGCGCCCTCCGGCACGGTCGCGTATACCAGCCGGCGGTAGCGGTCCTGCTCCGCGAGGTGCCGGTCGTGGCGCCAGTGGACCGCGACCGCGGCCACCAGTGCCAGCCCGAGCAGCAGGTACTTCACTACCCCAAAGCCCCGCAGCCCGGACTCAAGCCGGGCCAGCACCAGCGCCAGCGCGAGGACGAAGAACCCGAGGCCGGGCAGCAGGTAGCGCAGCCCGACGGTCGCCTGTTCGATGACCCCGGGCACGTCGTGGACGTAGGAGAAGAAGCAGTAGAGCGCGAGCACCGCGTAGGCCGGCACCGACACCGCCAGCCGCCAGCGGCGGCCGACCAGCAGCGGCGCGAGCAGCATCAGCGGGTAGACCAACAGCAGGCTGCGGCCGTAGTAAACCGCGTTGCGCGGGAAGAAGACGGGCGAGAACACGCCGGTCAGGTACATCGGGAAGGAGAACGGGCCGCCGTAGCACCACCAGTTGTAGCCCAGCGCGAGCAGGACCCCGGGGAGCATGCCCAGTCCGAGCCCGAGGACGCCGCGCAGCCGGCGGGGGCCGGTCGCCAGCAGGACGAGCGCGAACGCCACGCCCAACAGTCCGTTCGAGTAGCGGACGAGTACCGCCGCGCCGAGCGCCAGCCCGGCCGCGAACCGCCGCTCCCGTACCAGCGCCAGGAACGCGGCGAGCGTCAGCACCGCGGCGGGCAGGTCGCTCATCAGGGTCCGTGAGTAGAGCGTTACCGCCGGGTAGCACAGCCAGAGCAGGGCCCAGGCCGGGTCCGTCCCGGGCGCGAGCCGACGCAGGACGAGCGCGAACAGCCAGGTCCCGGCCAGCGCCAGCAGCAGCCCGGCCGCGAAGGTCGCCCGCCAGCCCGCGAAGGTGAACGGCAGCAGCAGCAGGCTGGTGCCGGGCGGGTACTTCGAGGCGAGCCGGCCGCCGGTTTCGACGGTCATATGCGGGGCGGGGATGGACGACTGCTCGTAGGTCAGCCGGCCCTGGCGGAACAGGTAGGCCTGGGTCAGGTAGGCGTCTTCGTCCACGATCGCGAACGTCCGGGGATAGCAGAGGCAGAACGCGACCGCCCAGGCGGCCATGCCGGCCAGCAGGAGCACCGGGCGGCGGCGGGGCCGGGCGAGGCTTTCTGCGGTCACGCGGTTCGATGATAGGACCGGCGGCCGGGCTGTCAAGAACCGGGCGCAGGCGAGGTTGACGGGCAGCGCGCTTATCCCTACAATTGGCTGTTATGCTGTCAAATATGCGCAAGCGCGTCCGTATCATCATGATTATCGTGGCGGTGGCCTTCGTGGCCGGGTTCCTGCTCGGCGAGCTCTGGAGTGTGCTCGGCAGCCGCGGCGAACGCAGCGATCCCCGGTCGCGGGGGATCGTCGCCCAGGTCGGCGAGCACAAGGTGACCGATGAAGAGCTGCGCGGCGCACTCGCTTACAACACCGGCAAGTACCGGGAAGAGAACAACCTGCGCGACCTCTCGGCGCAGGACTACGACGCGATCGAGAACCGCGCCTGGCAGTGGCTGATCAGCGAACTCGTCTGGCAGCGACTGCTCGAGGGGACCGGGGTCAGCACCTCCTACGACGAAATCGTCGAAATCATGCGGGCGAACCCGCCCGAGGAACTGCGCGGCAACCCCTCGCTGATGGACAGCGCGGGCAATTTCAACCACCAGCTCTACCTGCAGACGATGGAGAGCGAGGAGAACCGGGCCTACTTCTCGCGCTACTTCCAGGAGCTGGCCGAGATGCTGCCCAAGGAGAAGCTCCGCATCGACATGACCAACAGCTTCCGGGTCACCTCCGGCGCGCTCGAGCACGCCCGGCGCAGCGAGGGCGAGCGGGTGGCGGTGACCGCGCTCTACTTCGGCCCGCAGGCGATTGGGGACCCGGTCGAGCCGACCGACGAAGAGGCCCGCAAGTACTTCGACGCCAACCCGGACGAGTTCCGGTCCCGGCCGATGCGGCACCTCGCCTACATCAACTTCCCGCTACGTCATTCGGCCACGGATTCGGCCGAGGCCGAATCCACCATCACCCGGGCGCGCGTCCAGCTCGAGGGGGGCGAAAGCTTCAACCTCTCGATTCTGGATTTCTCCGACCTCGTACCCGAAACGCTCAGCTCCTACGTCCCGCGCGAGCGGCTCGACCCGATGACCGACTCGGTGGTCGGCGCGCTCAAGCCGGGCGAGTACTCGCCCCCGTTCCTCGCGCCTTACGGCTGGCAGATCATCGCGCTGGACAGCGTCACGACAGACTCGGTGGCGCTCCGGCGGATTCTCGTCCGGGTCAAGATGGGCGCGGAAACCATCGGCCGCGTCCGGGATGAGGTCGCCAGCTTCCTGGACCTCGTCCGCGAGGCCGGGTTCGATTCGCTCGCGATGAACCGCGGGCTCCGGGTCAGCCGGCTCCGGCCCCTGATCGGCGACGAGCCCGAGGTCACCGGCCTGGACATCTACAACCCGGTCGCGGTCGTCGACTGGGCGGTCAAGGCGAAGCCCGGCGAAGTGATGCCCGAGCCGGGCCGCGGCCCGACCGGGTACTACGTCTTCCAGCTCGCCGAGCTCCAGCCCGCGGCGGTGCCCGAGTTCGAGGACATCAAGCGGCAGGCGGCCTGGCGGGTGAAGCAGCAGCGCGAGCGGCAGCTCTGGGCCGAGCAGGCCCGGGCGGCGCTGGCCGAGGTCCGGGCCGGCCGCCGGCTCGAAGAACTCGGCGGGGCCGCGGGCGTCGAACTGGTTGTCGAGCAGTACGAGAGCATTACCGACAGCCGCCGGCGCCGGGGCCCGGAATTCGCCGGGGCGGTGCTGGCGCTCGACCCCGGGCAGGTTTCGGGCGTGGTCGAGACCAACTGGGGCGCGTTCATCGTCCGGGTGGACCAGCGCGAGCCGGTTGCCGGGTTCGATCTCGAGCGCCACGCCCAGGAAAGGTACCAGCAGTTCTCCCAGCAGGTGATGCGCGAACTGCTCGAACCGCCGCCGATCAAAGATTACCGCTCCCCGCTGTACTAGCCGCGGTTTGCGGGCGGCCCGCGGGGGGCCTGATTGACAATTCGTCCGGCAGAAGTAGAGTTAGCGGAGTGATGGCCCCATCGTCTAGTGGCCTAGGACATCACTCTTTCAAGGTGAAGACACGGGTTCGATTCCCGTTGGGGCCGGACTGTGCGGGAGTAGCTCAGTTGGTAGAGCACCACCTTGCCAAGGTGGGGGTCGCGAGTTCGAATCTCGTCTCCCGCTTCTCGGTTACCAGGGCGGCATAGCCAAGCAGTAAGGCGGCGGTCTGCAAAACCGCTACACCCGGGTGCAAATCCCGGTGCCGCCTCTTGCGGGCGCCGCCTCCCTCCCGCCTTCGCCGCCCGCGCGGCCGGTTTGACTCCCCGGGCCCGGCACCTACAATCTCCGGGTAAGGTCCGGCCTGCCGGGGTGGCGGAATTGGCAGACGCAGGGGACTTAAAATCCCCTGGCCCTTCCGGGCCGTGCCGGTTCGACCCCGGCCCCCGGCACTGCGGGCCGCGGCGGCAGCGGCGGACATCGGGGCGGGACAGGCGGGCAGCATTACCGGGCCGTTAGCTCAGTTGGCAGAGCACCTGATTTTTAATCCGGTGGCCGCAGGTTCGAATCCTGCACGGCCCAGTCAGGCAGATTGCGGATTGCTGAATGAAGATTGAGGAGCGTGTCGGATGACGCGGGACGAGTTCCGACGAAGGACGAAGACCCTGGCGCTGGAGGTCATCAGGCTGGCCGACACTCTGCCGCGCGGCCGGGCGACAGACGTGATTGCCCGGCAGTTATTGCGCTCGGCGACCTCGGTCGGCGCGAACTACTGCGCCGCCTGCCGGTACCGGTCTGCGGCGGATATGGTCGCCAAGTTGAGCATAGTGCTTGAAGAGGCCGACGAAACACACTTCTGGCTTGAGCTCCTCCGTGACGGCGGCTTCGTACCGGCCCGGGTTGTCACCCCGCTTCTCGCCGAGACGAACGAGATTGTCGCGATGACGGTCGCGTCGATCAAGACCCTTCGCGAGCGTCTGCGCCGGCAATCGCAACTCGGCAATCAGTAATCGTCAGTTACCTCTCCGGCCGCAGGTAGAGGCGAGGACGCCTCCCTGCCGCGACGCGGCAGAGCGCATCCTGCACGGCCCAGTCAGGCAGATTGCGGATTGCTGAATGAAGATTGAGGAGCGTGTCGGATGACGCGGGACGAGTTCCGACGAAGGACGAAGACCCTGGCGCTGGA
>JAWOIB010000059.1:0-21318 GCA_046484845.1 bacterium | reverse complement strand
CCGGTTCCGGACGTTTGACATCGGAACTCTCAAATATTTCCGCAAAGATCTTCCATTGTTTATTGTTCCTTTTCAGATACAATCTTTTTTTACCGGTACTCTTTAAATCCGCTGTTTCGTATTATGGGCGGGCACGTACGCCTCGGGCTGGTAGTAGTCGTAGTAGGACACGAAGTACTCGACCGCGTTGGCGGGGAAGAACTGCCGGAACTCGCCGTAGAGCTGGGCGGCCAGGGTCTTGTTGTGCGAGATGACCAGCGTCGGCCGGTTGAGCCGGGCGATGACGTTGGCCATCACGTAGGTCTTGCCCGAGCCGGTGACCCCGAGCAGGGTGCTGTGCCGGCCGCCGGATTGCAGGAACTCGACCAGCCGTTCGATCGCCCGCGGCTGGTCCCCGGCCGGCCCGTAGGGCGCGGAGAGCTGGAAGCCGGCGCTGTCCGTGGCCACTCGTAATCCTACCCGAAACGCGCCGGGGATTCCAGCGCCCGCGTCAGCCGCTTTGACTTGGCCGGCCGTCGGACTATCATCGGCGGAGTTGGCCGACCGAATTCCGTTCTACGATATCCCCCGACTGGCTGCGAGCCGGGCGGAAGCCTGTTGCGCGGACCTGCGCCGGGTGCTGGCGTCCGGCCGGTTCGTGTTCGGCCCGGAGCTGGCCGGGTTCGAAGCGGAGCTCGCCCGGCTGGTCGGGACCGAGCATGCTTTCGGGGTCAGAAGCGGCACCGACGCCATCATCCTCGGGCTGGAGGCGCTCGGCATCGGACCGGGCGACGAGGTCATCACCACGCCCTTCACCTACTTCGCCACCGTCGAGGCAATCGCCCGGGTCGGCGCGACCCCGGTTCTCGCCGACGTGGAGCCGGCGACGCTCTGCCTCGACCCGGAGGCCTGCGCGGCCGCAATCACGCCCCGGACCCGGGCGGTCCTGCTCGTGCACCTGTTCGGCCATTGCGGGAACCTCGACCGCTTCCTCGACCTCTGCCGGGAGCGCGACCTGTTGCTGTTCGAGGACGCGGCCCAGGCGCTCGGCGCGACCTGGCAGGGCCGGGCCCTGGGCTCGTTCGGCGCGGCCGCGAGCTTCAGCTTCTACCCGACCAAGAACCTCGCCGCACTCGGGGACGCCGGCGCGGTCGTGACCTCCCGCCCGGCCGCGGCCCGGGTCCTGGCGCAGTTGCGCCGCCACGGCTGTGACGAGAGCGGCAGGCACGTCCGCTGGGGCTGGAATTCCCGGCTGGACGAGATCCAGGCCGCGTTCCTGCGCCGGGCGCTGTCCGGGCTGGGTGCGGAGACCGCCCGCCGCCGGGAGCTGGCGGAGCGCTACGACGCGGCTTTCGACGGCCTCGTCACGATTCTTCGTCCGGCGCCGGGCTGCGATTCCTGCCGTCACCAGTACGCCATCCTGACCCCGGAGCGGCAACGACTGCGGGCGCACCTGGCCGGGCACGGGGTCGAAACCGCCTGCTATTACCCGAACCCGGTGCACTACGAGCCGGTGCTTGCCGGCGCGGGGCTCAGCTTCCCGAACGCCGAGCAGGCCGCGCGCGAAATCCTCAACCTGCCGTTCCGGCCGGGCCTGACCGATGACGACTGCGACCGGGTGACCGGGCTGGTCCGGGAGTTCTTCCGCCGATGACCCGGCTCTCCGACTACCTCCGGCCGGACCTCGCCTTCGCCTGCCCGGGATGCACGACCCGGCAGGCGGTGCTGGAACACGTCGCCGACCGGCTGGCCGCGCACGGCGCGGTCTGCGACCGCGAGGAACTGCTCTCGGTACTGCTCAAGCGTGAAGAGCAGGGTTCGACCGGGGTCGGACACGGCCTCGCCCTGCCGCACGCCATCACCGGCTGTGCCAACCGGGTGCTCGTCGCGCTCTTCCGCACCGACCGGCCGGTGGAATGGGGCTCAGTCGATAACCAGCCGGTGCGGCTGCTGGTCGTGATCGTGGCGCCGGAAGCGGAACGAAGCCGGTACCTGTCGGTGCTGGCCGAAGTCGCTCGTTCGCTGAACCGGCCGGAAACCGTATCCGCCGCGCTCCGCGCCCGGAACCCGGAGCAGGCCGCGAACATCATCGCCCGTCCCCCGCACCAGGGCTTCTTTCGCCGGCACCGGCGCGCGCTCATCTTTGCGGCCGCAGTCGGGGCGGTATTCCTGCTCGCGCATTTCGCGCTCCGGGCAATCGTCCTGCCCGACGAGGGCATCTACCGGGAGCTGGACTACGTCCGGTTCAACCACCCGCCCTGGCTGGTGCGCCAGCACCTGACCATCACGCTCTTCCTCGCGATGGTCATCGGCAGCCTGCTGTTCTGGCGCTTCCGGCTCGCGATCGCGGCGGCCTGCCTGGGCCTGCTGCTGCTCGCCGGGGTGATGGACCTGGCGACCACCGTCCGGTTCATGTCGATACCGACCATTCTGTTCATCATGGCGATGATGGTCATTGTCCGCTGGCTGACCGATATCGGGGTCTTCCGGTTCGTGGTCATCAAGGCGGTCGAGCGCGTCCGGGGCGTGCCCTGGCAGTTGCTGCTGATCCTGATGGGCTTCTCCGTCATCCTCGGCGGCTTCGCGGACGAGGTCTCGGCCATCCTGGTGACGTTCGGGCTGGCGCTCGAGATTTCGCGCCGCACCCGGGCGCCGCTGGTTCCCTACCTGCTCAGCCTGGTGTTCGCCACCAACGTGGGCAGCGCGCTGACCCTGGTCGGCAACCCGATCGGGGTGTACATCGCGTTCGCCGGCAGGCTTGGGTTCGAGGACTTCCTGCGCTGGGCCAGCCCGGTCGCGGCGCTGGCCGCAATCGCGGTGGCCGGGCTCTGCCTGCTGCTGTACCGCCGGCATTTCTTCGGGCTCCGCTACGAGCTGGACCTCGCCGCCCTGCACCGGTCGACCGAGCACGTGGACCAGGGACGGCTACGAACCGGCCTGGTCACTTTCGGCATCACCATCGCCCTGATTGCGCTCCACGGCCGCATCGAGCACTGGGCCGGGCTTGCCGAAGGCACCGCGCTGGTCGCGGTCGCCCTGCTCGCCACCGGGTTCATCGTCGCCTACGAACAGGAGCGCGGCCGCCAGCTCATCGAACGCGGTATCGACTGGTGGACGCTGCTGTTCTTCATGTTCCTGTTCGCCAACGCAGCCTGCCTCGAGTACACCGGTGTGACCTCGAAGCTCGGCTGGTTCCTGCTCCGGGCCGCGCAGGCGCTCAGCCCGGCCGCGGCCGGGGCGGAAGGCGTCACCGCCGCCACCGCCGTGATCATGCTCTGGTTCAGCGGTTTGACCTCGGGCTTCGTCGACAACCTGCCGATCGTGGCCGCGCTGGTGCCGATTGTCAGGGACCTCATCCAGTCCGGGCTGCCCCATGCCTCGATTCTCTGGTGGGCGCTGCTCTTCGGCGGCTGTTTCGGCGGCAACCTGACCGCCATCGGCTCGACCGCCAACCTGGTGGCGGCAGGCGCGTTCGAACGCGCAACCGGGAGTTCGGTCCGCTTTGCGGACTGGTTCAAGGTGGGTATAATCATCACCGTCGTGTCACTGCTGATTGCCACCGCCGCCCTGTTGCTGCAGTTGCGGCTCGCCGCCTGAAGAGCCATGGCAGCCGATGCCGCGCCGCTGTTCGGACGCATCCTCTACGTCGTCAGCGAGAAGCTGGACGACAAGCAGCTCGTCACCGACCTGGCCCGGGCCGGCAACAGTGCGGTGCTGCTCTGCGCGTTGATTGACCCGGACGCCGACTGCGACGACCGCCCGGCTCGTCTCACCGACGGCATGACCCGCCGGCGAGTCCGGCTGGAAGAACAGGAACGGCAGTGCTGGCTCGACGTCTACGCGGTCGAGGAGGAGTTCCGGTCCCTGGGCATCCGGGCATCGGTGGTTGCCCGCTCAACCACTTTCGAGAATATCCAGGCGCTGGCGTCAAGCACCGGCTGTGACCTGCTGGTGCTCCCGGCTTCCGTGCTGCCGGCGGAAGACCGTCCGTTTCCCGGGAACCTGCTGGGCAACCTGCCCTGCCCGGTCCTGGTCACGCCGTCGAGCTGACCGGGCTCAGGCCGGGCCGCGTTTCCGCGCGCGCCGCCGGGCTTCGTCGGTGTGACGGGCCATTTCGGCAAAGACCCTGAGATTCTCCTCCGCCTCCTGCCGGTCCACGACCTGGATTGCGAAACCGGCATGGACGATGCAGAAGTCACCAACCTTGACCCCGGGCGTCATCATCACCGATACTTCGCGCTCGACACCGCCGACCTCGCCCACCGCGGTGTCGCCATTGACGCTCATTATCCGGACGGGGATGGCAAGACACATGTCAACAGCCAGGGGTCAAGGATTCAAGGGTTTGAGGGTTCAAGTGACAAAGGCCTTCTGCTTCAGCGACGCGATAAGCGCTTCGAGCAGTCGTTCGCCATCGCCGATTGCAGTTGCCGCGGGTTCTGCGACGACAGAACCGGCAATCTCAAGGTCAACGGCCAGCCTGAGCTGGGTATCGAGTTCGCACAAGGAACCATCGGCGACATGCAGCAACTGAAGGTACTCGGCCATCGTCCGGCGGCCGTAGCCTTCCGCAATGTTGGAGGGCACCGAAATTGCCGACCGCCGCATCTGCGCGGTCAACCCGAACCTCTCGGCTGAGGGGAACTTGCCGGTCAACCGATAGACCAGCGGGCAGAGTTCGTACGCCCGCTGCCAGGCCACAAGTTCCCGGCAGTTTTTCAGCATGGCCGGTATCCGGGCCGGTTCACTGGAACCCCGGACCCCTCGAATCCTCGTACCCTCTTCTTCACGTCTTGAGCTTCTTCTTCTCGGCGGCCGGGAACAGGACGTTGTTGAGTATCAGCCGGTACCCAGGTGAGTTGCGGTGCAACGACAGGTCGGTGGGCGGGTCCCCGACACGGTGAGCGTAGTCCTCCGGGTCGTGACCGCCGAGGAAGGTGAACGTGCCTTCCCCGAACCTGCCGTGGATATACTTGACCTGTTCGGTATTCCTGACCTCGCCCAGCACCAGCACGCCCGACTTCACCCGCTCGCGCCGGAACCCGCAGTTCTGGCCCAGGAATTCCCGCACCAGCCCGACATGGTTCTGAACCAGCATCGTCGGCACCGGGTCGAACTTGGCAGAGAAATCAAACAGCGTGATGTAGACGTCCGGCCCGCGGGCGGTCGCTTCCTGGTAGGTGTCGATGTCGGAATGCTCGTACACCATCGGGTCGGTGATGACCGTGAAGTTCTCGAAGGCGAGGCAGCCATCGTAGCTGAGCTTGCTCGCGTAGTCGGGGTCCACCGGGTCGCCGTCGAACACCGCCGCGCAGATGTCGGTGTTGCGGGCGGCCCAGGCGATATCCGGGGTATCGGCCCCGGAGCACATCGCGAAGAGCATACCGCCGCCACTGACGTAGTCACGAATCGCCTTGACAACCGCCAGCTTCATCCGGCTGACCTTTGCGAAGCCGAGCTTCCGGGCCAGCGCTTCGTAGACCGCCACCATCTGGCGGTACCAGTCCGCGTTGCGGTATGAGCCGTAGAATTTGCCGTACTGGCCGGTGAAGTCCTCGTGGTGAAGGTGCAGCCAGTCGTACTGCCCCAGCTTGCCTGCCAGCACTTCCTCGTTCCAGAGCAGGTCGTACTCTACACCCGCGTAGTCCAGTGCCAGCCGGACCGCATCGTCCCAGGGGTCCGCGGTCGGCGGCGCGTACACCGCCAGCCGGGTCGCCCGCTCCAGCTTGATGGCGTCCATGTTCCCGGTCTCGATTGTCGTTCGGATTGCGGCCAAATCGGCCGGGCCTGGGAACTGGACCGTCACCCCGTGCATGCGGCAGTCCTTGAGGACCTGCTCGTCGCCGGGAACCAGGAATGAGCCGCCCCGGTAGTTGAGCAGCCATTCCGCCTCTCCCCCGCGCTGAAGAAACCGGTGGACGACACCGTAGGCTTTGAGATGGTCGGCCTGGGACAGGTCCATCGGTATCAGGTTCATGTTCGGGGCGGCCGAGACCGCCCCGGCAATCGCAACCAGCAGCAACCAGCGCCTCAAGCGAGTATCCTCGTGCCCGCCCGGCCGTCCCGGGCCGCGGTGATATGCCCGGGGTCGGTGATGATGACCCTGCCGCCGCCCGCCTCGGCAAATGTCAGCGCGGCCCGAACCTTCGGGCCCATGCTGCCCTCCGGGAACTCGCCGGCCGCAAGATACTCGCGCATCTCACTGACTTTGACGTCCGCCAGCGCGCGCTGGTTCGGCTTGCCGAACCCGACGTAGACCTGTTCCACCGCGGTCGAGATGACCAGTTCCTGCGCGTCCAGCCGGGTCGCCAGCAGGCTCGAAACCGAGTCCTTGTCAATCACCGCGGCAACGCCTTCGAACCGGTCTTCCCGGCGCACGACCGGTATCCCGCCCCCGCCGCAGGCAACCACGACCGAGCCGCCATCCACCAGGCGTTTGACCTCGGCGAGCTCCACGATTTCCTTCGGCTCCGGTGACGGCACCAGCCGCCGAAATCCCCGGCCCGCATCCTCTGTCATCGCCCAGCCGAGTTCGCGCTGCAGCGCCGCGGCCTCAGCCTTGGTGTAGAACGGCCCGACCGGCTTGGAAGGGGCGCCGAATGACGGGTCGTCGGCCGCAACCACCACCCGGGTGACCACCGTGACCGCCCGACGCGGCAGTCCCAGCGCGGCCAGCTCGTTGTCCAGGCTCTGCTGGATCATGTAACCGATTTCCGCCTGGGTCATCGCGTTGCAGGCGTCCAGCGGCACCTCGGGCAGGCGGGCGCGTGACAGGTGAGAGCGGATCAGCAGGTAACCGACCTGGGGCCCGTTGCCGTGGGTGACCACAACCTCGTGCCCGGCCGCGACGAGCTCCGCAACATGCCGGCAGGTCTCGCGCACGGTCTCGAGCTGGTCCGCGAAGGAACCCTGCTCCTTCGACCGTATCAGCGAGTTGCCGCCGATGGCAAGCACGATTCTCATACTCACAGGGGAATAGCCTATTGCTTTGTCCTTGATGGTCAAGCCCGGTTGCCGCTTGCGGGCGCAACAAATAGCGACTAGACTCCTGGTGCGAAGGCGGACCGGGCGGTCGCTGTCGCACCCGCGGCAGAGGAAAGTCCGGGCACCGAAGGGCATGGCACTCGTGAAGAGCGAGGCTGCGGTCGGGCGACCGGCCGTGGACGGAAAGTGCCACAGAAACGATACCGCCCCGGTTGCGAACCATCCGGGGTAAGGGTGAAATAGTGCGGTAAGAGCGCACTGGCCCGACAGGCGACTGCCGGGCCGAGGCAAACCCTGCCTGGTGCAAGACCGAACATGGGAGTCGCTGCGCCCTCGGGCGCGGCCGGACCGGCCCGGTCCGAAACGGCTCCCGGGTAGGTCGCTCGAGACTGGCGGGCAACTGCCGGTCCAGATAAATGACCGCCCCGCGCGCATGCGCGGACAGAACCCGGCTTACAGGTCCGCCTTCTGCTGTCGAGACTGTCTGGACCGCCAAAGGAAAGGAAGCTGAGCATCCGAACCAGCAGAACCGGGAAGCCCGGGTCGCCGAAGAAGACGAATCGAACCGCCGCGCTTCTCCCGCCGGCGCTCGCCGTTGCGCTGACCCTGCTGTTGCGCCTTTGGTTCATCCTCGAGATGCGCGGCACGCCCTTCTCGACCATCAGCCCGCAAATGATCGACCCCTGGTACTACCATCTCCAGGCCCTCGACATCCTGCAGCGCAGCTTCTTCGGCACCGAAGTGTTCTTCCTGCGGCCGCTCTACCCGTACCTGCTGGCGGGCGTCTACGCGGTGTTCGGTCACTCGCTTCTCGCAATGCAGGCGCTGCAGGCAGTGCTCGCGGCGAGTTCCTGCCTGTTGCTCTACGCTGCCGCAAGCAGGATGCTGGGCAGGGCCGCCGCCGTGCTGGCCGCGTTCGGGTTCGCGCTCTGTGGCATGCTTGTCTTCTATACCGGCACACTGCTATACGTCGAACTGACCGTGTTCCTGAGCCTGCTGGTAGTCTGGCTCTGGGTCACCGGGCCGGAACGCTGGTGGAGGTGGCCGCTGGCCGGGGTGGGTTTCGGCCTGCTGGTCATCTGCCGGCCCGAATTCCTGGTCCTGTTGCCGGTCGCGGCCATCATTCACCTGCGGCAGCGCGTCCCGGTCAGGCGCCTGCTGGCTTTCGCAGGCGTCGCGCTGGCGGTCATCGCCACGGTGCCCGTGCGCAACCTGGTCGTCGCCCGTGACCCGGTGCTCTTCACCGCGCATGCCGGCATCAACTTCTACTATGGCAACAACCCGGCCGCGGACGGTACCTGGCAGCCCGCCCCGGAGCTGGAAGCAACGGCAGGGTTCTCGCACGACCGCCTGAAGCAGGTTGCCCGGGTTGTCGACGGGCGAGAGCTATCCTGGTCGCAGGCATCCAACCACTGGGCGCACCGTGGACTCCGCTGGCTCGGCGCCAACCCGGGACAGGCCCTGTCCCTCCTCACCCGCAAGTTTCTCTTGTTCTGGTCCGATTACGAGCTTCCCGGCAACTACTACCCGGAAACCGCTCGGACCCGTTCACTGGTGCTCCGGCTCACGCTCCTGCTCGGATACGGTCTCATCGCGGCGCTTGCGGTCGTCGGGATGGTATTCGCCTGGCCCAGCCGCGCGAGGGCCTGGCCGGCGTACTGCTTCGTCGCCATCCATCTCCTGTCGGCGCTGCTGTTCTACGCGCTCTCCCGGTTGAGGGCACCGGTGCTTCCTTTCCTGCTTGCGTTCGCCGGGTTTGCGGTTATGCGACTCATCAAGCTGGCCCGCGAACACCGTCATGCCCGAATGGTTGCCGGGCTCGCCCTCGGCGTCGCGGTGTTTGCCGGCTCGCTGCTCGTCCCTGCGGACCGGGCCGGGTACTCGGCCCAGGGCTGGACCCAGTGGGGCAACATCCTGCTCGCAGAGCGCCGGGCCGCGCCGGCGCTGGCAGCTTTCGAACAGGCACTGGCCGCCGACCCGGCCAATCCCTCTGCCCGCTACAGCCTCATTATCCTGCTGGCCGGTTCCAACCGCCTCCCCGAGGCAAGGGAACACTACCGGGAGTTGTCCCGACGGACAGCCGCCGACTCTCGCTCGCTGCCGCTCCGCCACCTGGCCGCGGCACGGATGGCCATTGCCGACCGTGACTTTCGCCTCGCAGCAGCAGAGTACCGCGAGGCGATTGCCGCCGACCCGGGCAACGCCGAATCCTGGTACCTGCTCGGTCTGACCTACGCCTCAATGGACAGCCTGACCGACGCACGTCATGCGCTCCGGCAGTCGCTCAGCCTCGACCCCCACCACTCTGAGGCTGCGCGCGCGCTCGATATCCTTCTGCGGAAAGGGCCACAGAACTGAGCTGACTCCCGGCTCCGCAGGCAACGTTCGATTCGGACCCGCGCGGGAGAATTGCTTGCTCCTTGACTTCGCCGTTCACTGCGACAGCATTTTGACCTCATGCCCCTGATTCAGCCGAGCCGCCGCTGGAACCTGCCCGGCCCGACTCCGGTCGAGGCGGCAACGCTCGCCCGCTTGCTGGGCCTCCCCGCGACCGCAGGACAGTTGCTCCACACCCGCGGCATGACGAACCCCGAGGCGGTCGAGGCGTTTCTCAACCCGTCTCCCGCCCGCCTGCACAAACCTGACAGCCTGCCGGATATCGGCCCCGCCACCGACCGTGTCATCGCAGCGATCAAGCGCAACGAGGTCATCTGCGTGCACGGCGATTACGACGTGGACGGCGTTACTGCCACCGTGCTGCTGGTCAGCTGCCTTGCGAAGCTGGGCGCTCGCGTCGAGTACTACATCCCTCACCGCGAAGCCGAGGGGTTCGGGCTGGCGCCCAATTCACTTGAGTTCTGTCGGGACCTTGGCGCAAGTCTCCTCGTGACGGTCGACTGCGGCTCAACCGACCACGAAGTCACCCGGGCCGCGATGGCCGCAGGCATCGACGTTGTCATTACTGACCACCATGAATGTCCACCCGAACTTCCCGAGGCACTGGCTGTGGTCAATCCGAAGCGAGCCGACTCGGCCTACCCGTTCCGGGAACTGGCCGGTGTCGGGGTTGCCTTCAAGCTCGCGTGGAGCGTGCTCTCGGCGCTCGGCCGGGACCGCACCGAGCTCACCGGTCTGCTCGACCTGGTCGGGTTGGGCACGATTGCGGACGTCGTGCCGCTGCTGGAAGAGAACCGCGTGCTTGCGCGGCTTGGGCTGACCGCGATCCGCAACACCGTTCGTCCCGGGCTCAAGGCACTGCTGGTCCGGGCCGGGATTGCGGGGCGACCGCTCGTCGAGCGCGACGTGTCATTCGGACTCGCTCCCCGCCTCAACGCCGCGGGTCGGGTGGACCACGCGCGCACCGGTGTTCGGTTGCTGCTCACCGACGACCCGGCTGAAGCCGAGGGCCTGGCCGAGCGGCTTGAGGACAACAACCGCGAGCGCAGGCGACTGGAGACTGGGGTGCAGAGAGCCGCAATCGCCCGGGCCGAAGCGGACGGCATCGACGGTCGGCGGGTGCTGGTTGTGGCTGGCGCTGACTGGCCTGCCGGTGTGCTCGGACTGGTCGCGTCCCGGCTGGCGGAACGCTATTACCGCCCAGCAATCGTCATCGGCATGACCGACGGCAACGGCAAGGGCTCAGGGCGCTCGATTCCCGGGTTTGACCTTTACGCGGCCATGGCAGCCTGCGCGGATTGCCTTAAGGGCTTCGGCGGTCATCGCCAGGCCGGCGGTCTGACGATCGTCGCGGAGCAGGTCAGTTCCTTTGATGAGGTCATCAACCGCTACGCTGCCGGGCTGCCCGACGAGCTGTTTCAGCCCCGGCTGGATGTCGACGCGGTCGTGCCGCCCGACGAGCTGACACCGGACCTCATCGAGTTCATTCGCCGTCTTGAGCCTTTCGGTTCGGGCAACCAGCGGCCGGTCTTCGCCGGATTGGGACTGGAGGTTGCTGGTACGCCCCGCCGGGTGGGCAAGGAAAGCAACCATCTGAAGTTTCAGCTCCGTTCCGGGGGCCGAACCATCCCGGCGATAGCCTGGAACCGAAGCGCAGACCTGCCCGGCCTCGAGCCGGGACGCCCCGGTGCCCTGGACATCTGCTTCACGGTGGACAGCAGACCGGCTCCCGGCCACGAAACCGGGCTGATCGTCAAGGACCTCCGGACCCACCCGGGCAAAGACCTTCCGGACGGCAGGCCCGACAACCCGGCCCACCCGCATCGCTGATCCCTTGCCTTCAAGTTGCTGCTGGCACCGGCAGAACCTTGGGGGTGTCGACCACTACCGGCTCGACATACCCGGGCTCCTTGCCGCGTTCATCTGCAGTCCGCCCGCGAGGCCGGAAGCCCTGCCCCGGATTGCCCGGGCATTCGGGCTGACCGGCATCGTTACCCTGCGCCAGGTCCACTCCGCCCGGGTCGTTCCGGCGGTTCAGGTCACCCCTTCGGGAGACGATGAAGGCGACGCGCTCTTCACTGACCAACCTGGACTCGGCCTTGCGGTCCGGGTCGCTGACTGCCTGCCGGTCTTCGTCAGGGACAGGCACAACCGGGTGGCCGGCATTGCCCACGCCGGCTGGCGCGGAACGGTTGCCCGCGTCGCCGCGAAGCTGGCCCTGACCGTCAGCCGCGAGTTCGGAACGGCGGTCTCCGAACTTGAGTACGCCCTCGGGCCCTGCATCTGCCCGCGCTGCTACGAGGTCGGGCCTGAAGTCACGGAGCAGTTCCAGGACCACGACGAGGAATCGGGCTCGGTACTGGAGCCTTTGCGGGACTCGGCCCGGTCTCTTCTCGACATCCGAAAGGCCAACCGCATCCAGCTGGACAGGCTCGGACTCTCGGAGCTTCCCGGGCTTGAGATCTGCACGAGGGAAACCCCGGCAGACTGTTGTTCCTTTCGGCGCGACGGGCGCACCGACCACAACCTCGCCCTCATTGCTCTCGCGCCCGCGCTGCCCTGACCGGGCACGTACCCCCAGGTGGCGGTGCGGCGCAACTGCAGCTGCGCTTGACCAGCGGAGCGCGCCGCCTAGGCTGTCCTGATGACTACACTCGGGATCTCATCCTCTCTGCCAAGACTGCTTATCCTCGGTCTGTCAGTCGCCACCGCGCTGTGCCCGGCGACTTCCCGCCCGACACTGACAGATTACCTGGCCCGGCGCGAGTTCGCTGCCGGGGCGGCCGAGCTTCGGGCGCGATTCGCAGCGAACCCGACTGACGCAGGGCTGGCGCGCGATATCGCCCGCCTGTTCGACGCCTGGCGCGAACAAGACTCCAGCCTGTCCTGGTGGAACCGGGCGCTGCTGCGGGACCCGGCCTCGGATTCGGCGGCACGCGGACGCTGGCGGGCACTCATCCGCGTCGCGGGCGAGGACAGCATGCGGTTGGCCGAGGCGCAGGCAACCATCACTTCCGAGGTCGAACCGCTCCTCGCCGAGAGCACCGCCGCCTCACTCAGTCTTGCCTGGGACGGCCTCGAACTCGCCGACAGCGCGCGTGCCCGGGAACTCGCCGCCTGCCTGACCGTGCTGTTCCCGGACTCGCCGCGCGGGTACGAACTCATCGGGGCGATGTTCTACGACTCGCTCAACCCGGTCTGGACCGACGACACGCTGAAGGTTCCTCTCCTTCTGCGCTTCCTCCAGCGGTTTCCGCGCAGTGAATGGCGGACAACATTCTACAGCTTCCTGCTCAGCTCGCGGTACCTGCTGGGAGACACTGCCGGACTGGTCCAGACCTCGCTGGAGATGCTGTCGGACGACCCGGCGGACCCTTTTCGCGCCCGGTATGCGGCCGCGCTGCTGAATCGGACAGGAATCCGGCCGGCCCTGGCCGCGGGCTGGGCGCGCAGGGCCATCGCCCTCGAACCCGGATTCCGCAAGCCGCCGAACAAGCCCCTGCCGCAGTGGGAACTGGAACAGCCGGTGCTGGCCGCCTCGGCCCGGCTCGCGCTGGCCGAAGCCCTGCTGGCGATGGACAGCCTCGCCGCGGCCCGCGAGCAGGCCCGGGCCGCGGTCGAACGGTCGGACTACCACGCCGACCTGGAGGCAACCCCGGGCCCGGCCCTTGCGCTGCTTGCCCTGATTGAAGAACGCCGCGGCGACACCGCGGCCGCGGTCGAAGCCGGCTCAAGGGCATTGGCTGCCGGCGATTCCCGCAACCAGTGGGCCCCGCGCGCCGAGTCCGTGCTGGCCCGGCTGCGCTCCGCGGAACCGCTCAGCGTCTCGCGGGAAGCGCTGTCCTACTCGGGGCCGGTGTTCACCGACGTAACCCGCGAGTACGGTTTCGCGGACGAGCGCGGCAGCCGGGTCGCCTGGGGTGACTACAACAACGACGGGTTCGAGGACCTGCTTGTCAACGGCTCCCGGCTGTACCGCAATGACTCGGGATCGGGCTTCACCGAAGTCACGGTCGAGTCTGGGCTGGCTGACGCCGGGGCTCGCGGCGGAGTCTGGGGTGATTTCGACAATGACGGCCGACTGGACATCTTCACATCCGGCTCCCCGGATCTGCTCTGGTTGAACGCAGGCGACAGCTTCCGCCCCGAGACTGTGGAGACCGGCGCGCTCTGCCCGGGCGAGGGTGTGGCGGCCGCCGACTACGACCAGGACGGCCGCCTGGATGTCTATGTCGCGAACTACGAGGACTGGGCCACGCACAGCTACTTCCCGGACCGGCTGTACCGCAACACCGGCGAGGCCGGTCTGAAGGACTGGACCGGGCCCGCCGGTATCCGGCCGCCCTGGGGTGAGGACCGGGCCGGGCGCGGGGTCGCCTGGGCCGACTTCGACGATGACGGGTTCCCGGACTGCTTCGTCGCCAACTACCGCCTGCAGGAGAACTTCCTCTGGCAGAACCTCGGGGACGGCAGTTTCGCAAACCGGGCCTCCGAACTGGGCCTGGCCGGCGACGAAGTCGCCGGCTGGTTCGGCCACACCATCGGCGCGGCCTGGGGCGACTACGATAACGACGGCGACCTGGACCTGTTCACCGCCGACCTCGCTCACCCCCGCTACATCGAGTTCTCTAATCGCTCCCGGCTCTACGACAACCTCGGCCCGTCCGCCCGGCCCCGCTTCCAGGACCGCCGCGCCGCGGCCGGTATCCGATACGAAGAGACCCATTCCAACCCGGCCTGGGCCGACGTGGACAACGACGGCTGGCTGGACCTGTATGTCACCAGCATCTACGAGGGTCGGCGCTCCTTCCTGTACCGCAACCTCGGCCCGGGCCCCGACGGCCGGCCGTCATTCGAGGACCTGACCTGGCTGTCCGGGACCCGGGCGTTCAATGGCTGGGGGTGTGCGTTCGCGGATTTCAACAACGACGGCCGTCTCGACCTGGTGGTCGGGTCAGGCAGCGGCCTTCGGCTCTACCGCAACGACTCCCCGTACGACCGAAACTGGCTGCAGGTCCGGGTCATCGGCCGCGCCGCCAACCGCGCCGGCATCGGCTGCCGGGTTTCGGTGGAAGGCAACGGCAGGCGCCAGGTCCGGGAAGTCGAGGGCGGTTCGGGCACGACCAGCCAGAACTCGCTCATCCAGCATTTCGGGCTGGATTCCGATTCGGGCCCGGTGACTGTTCGGGTGCGGTTCGGGCCAGGCCGGGAGACCGTGCTCAGGAACGTGTCGGTGAATCAGCGGCTGGTGGTCGAAGAACCCGCCCGTTGACCGCGGAGCCGGGGCCACAACATCGGCACCCGCTCCGCGTAACCCCGGAACTCGGCCTTGAAGAGCCGCGCCAGCGCCGCGTCCTCGTGCCTGACCTGGAGCAGAATCAGGCCGAGGCCGACGGTCCCGGCCAGCACCAACCCGCCCCACGAGTTGAAGACCAGCGCCGAACCGACCAACTGGATGAAAGTCGCAAGGTAGCGCGGATGACGGCAGTGCCGGAAGAACCACGTGTCAAGGATGGTCCGGGCGGAACCGCGACCGGCCTTGCCAGCGGCCCTGGCGCCGCGCACCAACTCGACCAGGGTCAGCAGGCGCAACGCTGTCCCGGCCAGGAACAGCGCCATCCCGGGGAACCAGCTCACCGCGGCCGGGACCGGCAGTTGGGTCCAGCCCCACCAGCCGAAATCTCCGACGAGGTACCCGAGGAACGGGTAGACGAAGAACGCGAACACCCCGCGCCAGAGCGCGGAAGGCTCCACCACCCCGGACTGGAAGAAGGGCGAGCCGTAGCAGTACTCGACCGACAGCCAGATGACAAAGACCCAGGAATAGAGCACCGATAGCAGGGATGCGCCCGGCAGCGCGTCGGCGAAGAAGTTGCGCGAGAAGACCAGGAAGTAGGCCGCGATCAGCAGGGTCCAGGCCAGCCGGCCCGGGCGCACGCGGGGCAACACCAGCCCGATCAACGCAGCACCCCGAGGGCAACCCGCCAGGCCGGCTCGCTCGCGAGCTGGTACCCGTTGAGCGCGGCGAGCGGGTGGCGGGCGAGGAACCCGCTCGTGGCGACAAGACGGTAGCGCTGCGTCATCACCAGCGGACGGCGGCTGAAAGCCTGTCCCCAGCGCAAGTCCACCCCGTCCTCGCCGGTCAGCTCCGCGATTACCCAGCCGGTCAGCTCGACAATCGCGAGCCGCCCGGGTTCCGGCATCGCCGCCAGCACCGCGCCGGCATCAACGCCGCCCGGTCCGGGCACCCGGTCGAAGAGCGGCCGGTCGGTGAGGAAGCCATCAAAGCCGTCTCCCAGCACCGCATCCTGCAACTGCCGGGACAGCGCTTCCGACCCCGCCGATGTCAACCCGCCGGCAACCGGCACCGCCAGCACGGAATCCACGACCGCCTGCAGCGACTCAACTGCCTGCCGGACCATTGGCTGCTCCGGCCAGTCAGCCAGCCGTTCCTCGACCACCCGGAAGTCCGAAACCGAGCCGCCGGCCAGCCGCAGTTCCAGCCGCCACGCCCGGCCCGGGTCCTCCGGGACAGCCGCGGATACGGTCGGAACATCAACCGGCCCGATGGTGAAATCGTACCCGGCGGCCAGTGAACGGTCGCCGGCATCCGGACGCGGCACCAGCCCGACCAGGTCGCAGTGCATCTTCAGCATCCCGAGGGTCCGGGCGGCCGCGCGGTCCGGGGCGAGCAGGTTCACGCCTGCCAAGGCCAGGCGGGGGTCGGCGGTATCGGTCCAGACCGAGGTGAAGCCGACGGTCGCCGCGGCCAGGCGCAGTATCAGCATCCGGTGCGCGAGCGGCTCGCCGAGCGAATCAACCAGGTTGCAGGAAAGCAACTGCAGGTCCGCCGAACCGACCAGCCTGTTGACCTCCTCGACCCCGAGCTCAAGCCAGTCAGGACCGAAAACCAGCGCGTCCGCGCCCGCCAGCTCAAGCAGGCGCAGGATGCCCCAGCCCTCGGTAACGCGGCCGGACTGTGTTTCCAGGCCGACCGGACCGGCCACCAGCCAGACCAGTTCGCCCTGCTCCCGCCGGCCTTCAGCGAGGGCCGCCGCCCGGGGCAGGAGACCCGGTTCGACCGGGCCGGTGATAAGTATCGAGACCGTCGGCTCGCCGCCGCGGACCGCGTGACGACAGCCGGCGGGCGCCAGCAGCAGGACCGCGGACACCAGCAGGCCGAGTGGAACGCGAATGTTCACGCGGGATTATAGATTCGTGCTCCGGGCTGTCAAACCCGGCGCGGCGCGAACGAAGAGAGGTCCCGATACGGCGGACTGGTCGGGGTCAGTGATGATGAACGGGATGGGGACCGTCCGACCAGCGCCCGGAACCTCTCAGCGGTAAGACTAGCGCAGGAACCGCCCGGGCGCAAGTCCTCAAAGCAACAGGCTGCCCGAAGGCAGCCTGATAGCCCCATGGGGATTTGAACCCCAGTCTTCTGGCTGAGAACCAGATGTCCTGGGCCGAGCTAGACGATGGGGCCTCGCAAGCACCAGAATCCTATTGAGACAGCGCCGCCTGTCAAGTTTCGGCGTCGGCCCGGCCGCCGGCGCGCAGGCCCAGCAAACCCGCGCAACCCCTGCCCACCCCCCGGCGTCCTACTTATCGGAAGCGGGATACAAGGCAACAGAAAAGCATCTGCCTCCTTCTTGAAGTTGCGGGCCGGGGAAACCCGGCCCGCTCTTCTTCGTCGTGTTTGACCAGCCCGGCACCGGCCCTATACTGACTGCCCCCATGGCCGATGAATTCCTGCGCATCCGGGGTGCCCGCGAGCATAATCTCAAGAACGTCTCGCTCGACATCCCCCGCAACCGGCTGGTCGTCATCACCGGACTGTCCGGCTCGGGCAAGTCCTCGCTCGCCTTCGACACCATCTACGCCGAGGGCCAGCGACGGTACATCGAATCGCTGTCGGCCTACGCCCGGCAGTTTCTCGGGATGCTCGAGAAGCCGGACTGCGACGGCATCACCGGCCTGTCCCCGGCCATCGCCATCGAACAGCGCTCCTCGGCCCGCAACCCCCGCTCGACCGTCGGGACGGTCACCGAGATTCACGACTACCTGCGGCTGCTCTTCGCCCGGGTCGGCCGACCCCATTGCCCGACCTGCGGACAGCCGATAACTTCCCAGTCGGTGGACCAGGTCGTGGACAGCCTGCTCGCCGAGCCGCCCGACACCCGGCTGACCATCCTCGCGCCGGTCATCCGCGGCCGCAAGGGCGAGCACCGCGAACTGCTCGAAAAGGCCCGCCGCCGCGGCTACCTCCGCGCCCGGGTCGACGGCGAACTGTTCGAGATCGAGCAGGTGCCGAAGCTGGCCCGGTACAAACAGCATTCCATCGAGCTGGTCATCGACCGGCTGACCGCCCGTCCCGAGACCCGCAAGCGGCTGGCGGACTCGGTCGAGCTTGCCCTGCGCGAGGGCGACGGCGGTTGTGTCGTCGAGCTCCGGAGCGGCGTCGGCGAGCCGGTTGACCGGGCATTCTCCGAGAAGCTCGGCTGCCCGGGCTGCGGGTTCAGCCTCGATGAAATCACGCCCCGGCTGTTCTCCTTCAACTCACCCTACGGCGCCTGCCCGGAATGCCACGGGCTGGGCACGACGATGAATGTTGACCCGGAACGACTGGTCGCGGACCCGAAACGCTCGATTCTCGACGGCGCGCTCTCGCCCTGGGGCGAAGTCAGCGACCGCGGCGAATGGCTCAACGCCCGGCTCCGGGCGCTGGCCCGCGAGTACGACTTCAGCCTCGAAACCCCCTGGCGGAAACTGCCCGCCCGGGTTCGACGCATCATCCTCGACGGCTCGACCGACGAAATCCGGTTCAACTACGTCGGCAAGGATACAGCATGGAGCTGGAACGGCACCTGGGAAGGCCTTGCCGCCCACCTCGCCCGCATCCACAAGCAGACCGACTCCGAGGCCCGCCGCGAATGGGTCGAGCGGTTCATGTCCATCCTGCCCTGCCCGGCCTGCCGCGGCACCCGCCTCAAGCCCGAGGCGCTGGCGGTCCGCATCGGCGGCCGGAACATCGCCGAGCTCAGCGCGCTCTCGGTCCGGGCGATGCACCGCCTGTTCCGGACCGGGCTGGACCTCGCGGCCCGGGAGCGCACCATCGCCAGGGAGGTCATCAAGGAAATCGGTCGCCGGCTCGAATTCCTCGAATCGGTCGGGCTCGAATACCTGACGCTCGACCGCGCGGCCGAAACCCTGGGCGGCGGCGAGGCCCAGCGCGTCCGGCTCGCGACCCAGGTCGGGTCCGGGCTGGTCGGGGTCTGCTATATCCTCGACGAGCCATCCATCGGCCTGCACCAGCGCGACAACGTCCGGCTCCTCAAGACCCTGACCGGGCTCCGCGACCTCGGCAACACCGTCATCGTCGTCGAGCACGACGAAGAGACCATCGCCAGCGCCGACCACGTCATCGACCTCGGGCCGGGCGCGGGCGAACAGGGCGGCCGGGTGGTCGCGCAGGGCACGCCCGCGGAAATCAGCGCCGACCCCGACTCGCTCACCGGCGCGTACCTCTCCGGCCGGCGGCGCATCGAACTCCCGGCCGAGCGCCGCGAACCCGGCCGGCACTGGTTGGAACTCCACGGCGCGCGCGAGAACAACCTCAAGAACCTCGACGCGCGGTTCCCGCTCGGGCTGTTCACCTGCGTCACCGGCGTTTCCGGCTCGGGCAAGTCCACGCTTGTCGCCGAAACGCTCTACCGCGCGCTTGCCCGCCGGCTCTTCCGGGCGCGCCAAAAGCCCGGCGCCCACGACCGGCTCGCCGGCCTCGAGTACGTCGACAAGGTCATCAACATCGACCAGTCCCCTATCGGCCGCACCCCGCGCTCCAACCCCGCCACCTACACCGGCGCGTTCGGCCCGATCCGCGAGCTCTTCGCCCGGTCGCGCGAGGCCCGGATGCGCGGGTACAAGCCCGGCCGGTTCTCCTTCAACGTCCGGGGCGGGCGGTGCGAATCCTGCGCGGGCGACGGCATCCTCAAGGTCGAGATGCACTTCCTGCCCGACGTCTATGTTACCTGCGACGTCTGCAAGGGCCGGCGCTACAACCGCGAGACGCTCGAGGTCCGGTACAAGGACCGGAACATCGCGGAGGTCCTCGCAATGAGCATCGAAGAAGCCTGCGGATTCTACGCCGCGATACCGACCATCAGCCGCAAGCTCGAACTCCTGCGCGATGTCGGGCTGGGCTACGTCAAACTCGGCCAGCCCGCGCCGACGCTGTCCGGCGGGGAGGCCCAACGCATCAAGCTTGCCCGCGAACTCTCCAAGCTCGCCACCGGCCGGACGCTTTACCTGCTCGACGAGCCGACGACCGGCCTGCATTTCGAAGACGTCCGGCTCCTGCTCGGGGTGCTCAACCGGCTGGTCGGGAGGGGCAACACCGTGGTCGTCATCGAGCACAACCTAGAACTCATCAAGTGTGCGGACTGGATAATCGATCTCGGCCCGGAAGGCGGCGACGAAGGCGGCAGGCTGGTTGTGGCCGGCCCGCCCGAAACGGTCGCGGCCTGCCCGGCCTCGCACACCGGCCGGTTCCTCAAGAAACTCCTTCGGGGTTGACTCACCCGGCTCCCCGGAAAACCCGCCACCCGGCCGAATTCCCGATAAATCCTGGCAACATAGCCGCTTATCCCCTGCCGAATCCGTCCCCCACCTCACCGGCGGGGCTATCCCCGGGGTCATCCCCGGGGCCGCCCCGGGGGTGCGGCTGGGGATAGGGGTCGGATGTCAAAGTCAGGACATGGGTAACACATTATTGTCACGACATGGGTAACACTCTTGTTTGTCGGCAACCCGCACCTAGGCCTCTGACTGACATATCAGCCGCCCGCAGATTCGCTTCACCACCCCGATCGGCAGGTCGCAGAACCAGACCCGCCAACTGTTCTCGGCCAGTCGCTCCAGCCCGACCGACGTCTTCCCCAGAGCCACACTCAGGTATACAGCCTTGTTCTGTAACCAGATACAGCCGTCATGCCGAACATGCCGCCGCTCGAAGCCCGGCGGGTAGCCGTACGGTCTGACATCCCCCAGGTTGCGCCCGGAACGCCGGTAGACATCACCCGGTGTTCGCATTCCCAGCGCCTCGTGCGGACGCTCGACGTTGAACGCCCGCCGCCAGCCTTCCAGCCGCTCCGCCTCTTCGGCCAAGTTCGCCGCCGGCCGGCGCTGTATCTCTTCCGCTATGTCCCGGTGCATCCGTTCATGCCCGCCGTTCTGTTCCGGGTGGCCGCATGCGATACGCTCGAGTCTGATTCCCAGCGTCCGCCACCAGGCGCTCAGCCGGGTCAGCCCGTGCGGCCCGGTGATCGCCGCAAAGGGGCCGCCGTTGTCCGTCCGGATCGTCGCCGGCAGCCCGTACTGCTCGAAAACCTCCCCGAAGACCTGCTGCACAGCACTGACGCTGCGTCGCGCCAGCGGCCGCACACACAACAGGTACCGGCTGTAGAGGTCCCGGACCGTCAGCGGCTCACAGTGCCGCCCGTCCGCCGTCCGCCACCAGCCCTTGAAGTCAGCGGTCCAGACCTCGTTGGGAGCTTCGGCATCGCTCAGCGGCCCGGCCGGCAGTACCCGGCGCGGCCGACCCCGGCCCCTGGCTTCTGTCCAACCCAGCCGCCGCGCCAGCCGCGCCACCGTCGAGACGCAGGGCAGCTCCTCCGGATGGTGCCCCAACCGCGCCAGCCGCGCCCGGAGCTTCTTCGGCCCCCAGCCCGGATGCTCTTCGTGGATGCCCACCAATGAAACCACCACCGCCCCCGACAGCTGCAACGGATTTCCCCGCGGCCGGCGGCTGCGACTCACCAGCCCGCTCATGCCGTGCTCCTCGTACCGGCGCAGCCACTTGTAGCCGGTCTTCCGGCTGATGCCGAACTCACTGCAGACCCGCTTCATACACGTGTCGGACTCTCTCGCCAGCATCACAAACTCGGCGCGGAGACGCTG
>JAWOIB010000192.1:0-4176 GCA_046484845.1 bacterium | reverse complement strand
CAGACCAGTTCCGCCCCAGGCTATCCCCTCGAATATGGAACAACTGCGAACTGGCCAAGCCGGGGTCAGCGACGAAAACCACGTGAACTGACCCGGTGCCATCAACAGACACAGAACCCGGCCCTGGATTGCGCTCAAACTGCGGCAACTGCGCGGTATCGCCCCAAGCCCCGTCGCGACGCTGGCGATAGACCAGCGCCCACCGGGAACCGCCGGGCAACTCCCGCAGCCAGGCCGAGTGCACGACACCTTGGGAGTCAAGGAACAGACTTGGCTCCCGGCATTTGTAGTCCAAAGCCAGTGTGTCAACCCGACTCCATCCTGCATCCTCACGTAAGCGGAAGCAGATGATCGGTGGGGAGCCACTGTAGACTTGCCACACCACCGCGACCTCCCCTTGGGCGCTGGCAACAAGCGCCGGCTTGGTACACCGATGCCCGGACACCTGCCTGCTCAGCCTGACAGCCTCTCCCCAACCGGAAGCTCCCCGCGCTGCCATGAACACGTCTTGGATGCCCGACGGCGGTCCTGAGCTCCACGCCACGAAGACCGAGTCATCTCGCCCACAGCCCAGTGATGGAGCAAAACACGTGTCTCCCGCAGGTATGGTCTCCAGGAAACCCCAGCTCCCTGTCGGTGCCCGGCGCCGGTACTGAACCGCGCTGCTGTCAGCGGTCGACCACGCGACATGAACGCCACCCTCGTCGTCGGAAGCCAGGCAGGGATAACGCGCGCCGCTCGCTCCGTCTGAGATGAGTTCGTGCGGGCTCCAGACCCCGCTTGCCGCGTCACGATGGGAGTACCAGGCCTGCGGCCTGCCGCCGGAATCACCAGCCCAGACAACGTGCAGGTTCCCGGCCGGGTCGAACGCCGCGGCCCGGGCGTTGTTCAGACAGGTTCGGTCCGGCCGGTCCGGCCGCTCGGTCAGCCGCTCCTCGGGAAGCCAGCCCGCCCGGCCAAGGGAAGCCAGCGCCAGGAACGCAGCGAAGCAGATTGAACGCGTCATCCGGTCAACTCCAACCGGATGATGCCCCGCCCGCGGCCTGATGTCAAACCCGGGCCCGGGTCGGCCCCGGCCCCGAAATGCGGGGGGCGGGCATGCGCCCGCCCCCCGCCTGAGTCCTGTCCGGTCGCTACCGGGCGAGAATCAGCTTCTGTCGGTACGCAGTCCCGGCAACCTCGAGCTGGACGAAGTACACCCCCGGTGCCACGCGCCGGCCGTCGTTGTCCCGGCAGTCCCACGGCCGCTCGTGCCGGCCGGCCGCCAGTTCACCCGCGACAAGCTCGCGGACTTCCCGGCCCGCCGCGTCGTACATCCTGACCGTTACCCGGCCCGCAACCGGGAGCTGCCAGGCGACAATCGCGCGACCCCGGGCCGGGTTCGGCCAGGCCGCGACTGCGCGCTCGCCGGTAAGCAACCGCGCAGCCGGGTCCTCGCTGACCCCGGTCTGTTCCGGCGGGTCGGTCGTGTAGCAGATGGCACGGCCCGGCGCGATCGGGGCGCAGCCACGGTGGTACGAGCCATCAAACAAGCCCTGGATGCCCACTGTCCGGCCGGGGTCCTGGATGCCAACCGTCGAACTGGAGTAGCCGTTGGCGGTCATGTACTGGGCGACGATGACGTTGTCGCCGGTATGTGAGGTAACCGTCGTGTCGTAGATGATGACCTGGAACTTGTCGCGCGCGGTGCCCGAGTAGTAGCGGACGCTGTCGTACTCGATGATGAACCGGCGGTTGGCCGCATCGTGGTGATGGTACACATAGCCTGCTCCGCCCCCGCCCGAAACCGGGTAGAGGTCGTCCCAGTTCAGCGCAATGACTCCCGGCGGCGCGCTCGAGCTGGGCAGCCCGGTGTTGTTGTAGTTGCCGGTGGTGTAGTTGCCCGCCGCGACCCAGCCGTCGGCGCTGACCGACACCTGGGTGTAGCGCTGGCCGTAGAACTTGAACGGCCCGAAGCCGCTGGGCAGGTTGACCAGCACCACGGCGTCGTTCTGGGAGTAACTGATGCGACTGCCGACGCCGCTCACTTCTACCCATTCGTAGGTGGGGTGCGGCTCGTAGAGCACGTCCACATCGTCGTAGGCATAGTACACCGCGGGCTGACGGGGACCGTCCGGGATCGGGTCGATGGTGCGGAACTCGCCGACGAGGATGGTCAGCGGGACCGCGACCGAGTACGGTCCGTCGGCGCGGAGCTCGAGCGTGCAGGGCATCGGTGTTTCGGGCGGGATGCCGTTGTCGGCACGGACAACGAAGTAGTCGGTCCCGGAACCGGTGCTGTCGCCCTTGCGGACCGTACCGAAGCCGGCCAGCGAGTCCAGAACGTGCAGCCGCGCGTCCGCCGAACGCAGGACGCCGACGACGTTGTACCCGTGGCCCAGCCCGGTGTTGCGGATTGCCACCGCGAGGTCAACGGTTTCGCCCGGGTCCAGCCGGCCGTTGGCGTTGCCGCCGTGCGCGGTGTCGTGCACGGCCTGGTCGGTCCGGGCGAGCACCGGCGTGCCGACATAGAACACGATATTCGAGACCCAGGTCGAGTCGTCAACGTCGCGGCAGATAAGCGAGCAGGCCACCGGGTAGGCGTTGGCCAGTCCGGCGTTGACGCGCAGGCCGAAACCGCTCGCACCGGTCCATGCCGAGTCGCCGGCCGGGATGTCACCAAAGGTCCGGACCGAATCGGTGACCTGCGCCTCCGGGTCCCGGGTGCGGAGCTTCGCGGTCACCGAGAGCGCCGGCTGCTGTCCCCAGTTCTTCACCCAGGTCGGAATGTTGACGGTCTCGCCCGGGTTGAGAATCGAGTCGTTGTTTCCACCCGGCGCCGGGTCGAGAATGACCGAGCGCAGGTAAGAAACATACCTCTCACTGGCGATGACCATCACCGTGTCTGTATGGACGTAGTGGTTGCGGGCAACGACCGCCATCGCCATCGGCCCGGGCGTCAGCGCCGAAACGTACAGCGTCACCTGGCCGCCGGCGTTCGTCCGGCCCTTGACCTCGACCTCGCCCGGCTTCGTGAGCACGACCAGCGCGCCCTCGACCGGCCCCTTGCCCGGGGCGTTGACGGTCACCGGGTAGGGGATGCTGCTGCCGATGTTGACCACCCCCGCATGAACCACGTTGAGCGCGGTCGGCTCTTCGGTCCAGAGCGCGATCTCCGGGTCGCCGATGAGGTTGAGGCAGTAGATGCACCAGCGTTGCTTTGCGTACTGGTAGAGCGAGTCCGCGTACGGGGCCCAGGTCGCCTTGGCGTAGCCCAGCGCCTGCCCGATTTGGGGCATGCCGTGTTGAAACACCCCGGCATAGAAGGTCGTGTCCAGCCGCTCCGACGGACCCGGCACGTAGTTGCCGCCCGGCCCGATCGCGCCGTAGCCGTAGCGGGTGTTCATTACCGTGGCGATGAACCCGCCGCCGACCCGGTTGACCATGTGCTCGGCAACGCAGTCGCCACCCGGGACCCGGTCCCAGGCCGCGCAGTCGCAGGCGATGGCAACCGCGATGCCGGTCCGGTCGCCGTTGTTCAGCGCCTGGGCGTCGGCGGAGTTGAAGAACGGCGACGAACCCATGTAGATGCCGGTCTCACTGCCGTGACCGTCCCAGTGACTCATCCCCCAGCCGTCGTGCAGTGAGTCGTTCACCGCCTGGCGCGAGAGCGTACCGGTGCGCTCGTACAGCCGGCCGACCTGCCAGTCCGGGCCGGTCATCCGCGCGATGGACTCGACCATCGGCCGCTCCTCGTAGCTCGACCAGAGAATCGCGGTCGGCAGCAGCATCCGCTTGATGAACCCGGTCGGCGGGTCCTGTTCGTATTTCAGCGTCTTGGCCACGAAGTTCTGAGCCATCGCGACGTTGTAGACCGGTGCCCGGCCGACATAGACATCAGAGTACATATCGGCCGAGTCGGCAATCTCGCCGTAGGTGTGGTTGTTGTTTGCGTCCCAGGTACCATCGAGCCCGGCGTAGTAGAGGTCGCAGGGCTCGTTGCCGATGTAGTTCGCCATCCGGGTCGGGATGATGTTCTGACCGCTGCTGTTATAGTCGCCCTGTCCGCCGAGCAGGACGTACATCGTTCCCCAGGTCGCGTGGGCGTCGATAATGAAGTTGCGGATCTTCTCCTGCAGGTCGTAGCCGCTGTAGTTCGCGCTTATCCACGGCACCAGCACGACCGTGCCCGGCACG
>JAWOIB010000191.1:0-6418 GCA_046484845.1 bacterium | reverse complement strand
TGACGGCCAGCGCCCGGGCCAGCCCGACCGGGTCAACCCCGGGATGACAGAAGAACCGCCGGTCCTCCACCTCGACCGCGATGACCGGCAGGTGCGGCCCCATCCCATCGAGCCCGACCCAGTGCGATACCCCCCAGGCCGCGGAACTGACCACCCGGAGCTGCTCGCCGTTGCGGCCGGCAAGCTCGAGCGAGCGCAGGTCGTCACCGCGCAGAACGGACGCCGGGAACGGCACCGCCAGGTACCCGAACAGCGCCACCAACAGCAGCCCGGGAAACAGTGCGACGCCCGTGACCAGGCAGACCGCGAAGTTCGCCGCCACGCGCCGGGCCGCGGACACCCCGGATGCCCCGGCCTGCGTTCCACGGCCTGCGCCGCGCCCGGTCAGGAACCTCATCCGCTACTCGACCCTGATAACCTGCTGCCCGGTGTACCCGAACACCTCCGGCATGTACATCTCCTCCACCTTCGCCGGCGGCGCCAGGAACCTGCCCGGGGTCAACGCCTTCATCAAGTAGGTGCGGGTATGCGTGCCCCGGGTGAGGGTGGTCGCGAACAGCACGTACCGGTCGTCGTAGATTTCCTCGTGGTCGAAGCCGCCCCACCACGGCCCCTCGTCCGCCCGCCGGGCCTCGGCCAGCCGCCCGGCCAGCTCCCGGCTCTCGGTCGCGAACGAGCTGTTGACAATCTCGAACCCGGCCGGCAGCGGGTCGTCGAGGATGACGAACAGCCGCTCCTGGTCGGTCCGGACCGTCAGGGTCACGAGGTAACTCTCGCCGCGCCGGTACCCGGCGCGCCGTCCTTCAGCGGGCCGGATGGTCTTCTCAACCCGGAAGCCTTCGCTCTTCGGCTTGAGCTCGCCGGTCGGCGCGTAGCTAAGCCGAAGCCCGTAGTACAACCGGCCCGGTCCCTGCTTGCGCAGCTCGACCGCGGACCGGCCGGCCTTGAGCTCGGCCATGGGCAGGAACGCCCGCCGGCCCTCGAGCGACCGTCCCCGGAACACCGCGGCCAACGCCTCCCTGCCTTCGAGCCGCACGGTCAGCGCGAAATCGGGCGCGACGCTCTCGTAGGCCCGGTAGTAGGCCGCCAGCGCGTCGAACACGTACGCGTTCTCCTGGGTCGTGCGCCAGCGGCCGGCCCGGCGCTCCGCGACCAGCCAGCGGGCGACCAGCTCCGCATGCTCGAACCCGCCCCGCGCGGTCAGCAGCGCCTCGAGCGCCGCGGCGGTCGTCCGAACGCTGGAATGCCACACCCAGCCGCCTTCGGTCGCTTCCTCGAAATGCGCGGTGGTCGGGCTCAACTTCAGCCGGTTCAGCAGCCGGGCGGTCACCCGGTCCCCGGCCTCGCGCATGCCTGCCCGGGCCAGCGCCTTGAGCAGGTGGGCCTGCCCGAACACGGACAACTGGTCCGCGCTCTCGACCAGCAGGTTCAGCTGGCCGGCCACGTCCGCGTCCCACAGCGCCAGCGCGTACACCGCCAGCGCCCGGGTGACCAGCCGCTCGTCCGTCGAGTACGGCCAGCCCTCACCCGGTCCGGCATAGTTCAGCCAGTTCAGCAGCCAGGCCCGGCCCAGCGCGGCCACCTTCGCGTCCACCGGGTACCCGGCGTCCCGCGCCCGGCCGAGCACGTACATCGTGTAGGCCGACAGGAACGGCGATGCCCGTCCCTGGTAGCTCTCCCCGGCCCAGAACCGGAACCCGCCGGACTGGTCCTGGTACTTCCCGACCCGGTCCAACTGCGCCTGCACGAACTCCCGCAGCGCGGCGCCCCGCAGCTCCGACAGCCCGAACTCATTGACGAGCTCTTCCCCGACGATGAACGGCAGGGCCCGGCTCAGCCGCTGTTCGAGGCAGTCGTAGGGATACGTCCGCAGGTACTCCAGCCCGCGCTCCAGCCCGGCCAGCCCGGAAGACGCGGCGGTGATTTCCAGCCCGCCGACCCCGGGCAGCGCGTCCGCGGGGACATTCAGCCCCTGCGTGACCAGCGAATCCTCGCTCGACTCGTACAGCGCGGTCGCCTCGACCAGCGGCGGGTTGCGAACCGGCAGCGGCAGCTTCAGCGCGTCCCGGTAGTTCCCGGCCGCGGCCTCAAACGAGACCTCGGCCGCGCCCTCCCCGTCGCACCGCCAGTCGAACAGCAGCTCGACCGGCTCGCCCGGCTTGACGCTCACCCGCCGGCTGGCCTGCCCGGCGAGCACCGCCGCGCCGCCGCCCCGGGCCCGAACCTCGACCGCCAGCTCCTGGCCGGTGCGGTTGTGCAGCATCACCCCGGCCCGGAACTCATCGCCCGGCCGCATGAACCGCGGCAGGGACGGCGCCAGCAACAGCGGCTTGTTGGCCCGGAACCGGACCTCGCCCGACCCGAACTCCTCGACCGTCGCCGCCACCGCCATCGCCTGCCAGGTCGTCAGGTTGTCGGGCAGCACCACCCGGACCCGCGCCCGGCCGTCCGCGCCGGTCCGCACCGCGGGCAGCCAGAGCGCGGTTTCCAGGAACTTCTCCCGGAAACGGCCGCCGAACTGCTCCGCATCCGCGGCTCCGGCGCTGCGCTCGAGGCCGTCGCCCGCCGCCAGCCCCTTCTGACCGTAGTTGCGCTGGCCGATGACGTGCAGCCGCGACTCTACCGTCGCGACCGACAGCGGCCGCGGCGCGTAGAACACCGAGAACGGGTCCGGGGTCTCGAATCCGACCAGCCGCAGCACCCCCAGGTCCACCACCGCCACCGTCGCCTCGGCCCGGACCGGGCTGCCGTCCCGGCGCCGGACCAGGATGTCCAGCTCGACCGTATCGCCCGGCTCGTACTCCTCCCGCGCCGCGCTCAGCTTCACCTCCAGCCGTCGCGCCGCCGGTTCCACCGGCAGCTCCACGTACCCCACCCGGAAAGCGGGCTTGCCGAGGTCGTCGCCATCCGGCCCGAAGCCCGCTTCCGCGCTCCGGCCCTTGAGCAGCATCACCGACACGAACGCATTGGGCAGGTACTCCTCGCGCACCGGCACCCGCAGGTAATCGGCATTGCCCTTGATGTCGACCATGAACCGGTCAATCACGTGCTCGCGCTCGACGGTCACCAGCGCCCGGACCCCCTGCCAGGGCGACTTCACCAGGATGCGGGCGGTATCGCCCGGCCGGTAGCTCTGCCGGTCCCGGACCAGCTCCAGCAGGTCGTCGTCATTCATCAACCAGGACGCCTCGCCCGCGCCCGCGACCCAGAACGTCGCGTCGGTGCGCACCGGGTTGCGCCGCCCGTCCCTTGCCTCGACCCGGAGCCAGTAGTACCCGGGCCGGTCGGGCCGGAACGCCCGCCGCACCGGCTTCTCGCCGGTCCGGATTCTGAACGACGCCACCTTCTCATCCTTCGGCTCGCTCACCCAGCCGTACCGGCCGCCGGTCTGCGCCTTGCGCGCCGACAGCCAGACCCGCCGGTACACGGTCACGCCCAGGTTCTGCCCGGGCAGCGGGCTGCCGTCCGGCCGGGCGGCGACGAAACTGAACGACGCCGACTCCCCGACCGTGACGAACCGGTCCTCGGGCTTCACCCCGGCGTAGAACCCGGCCCGGTGCAACAGCCAGGACCCGCGGCCGGCGATACTGCGTTCGTTGCGGGCGGTCACGGTCGCTTCAAGGTTCACCCGGTAGCTCGACAACCCCTTGCCCGGGTCGAGCCGGGTGCGCACCGCCAGCCGCCCGGCCTCGTCCAGACTGCCCGCCTCGGAAGCCAGCTGCCGGAACTCATCCTGCCATTCCTCGACGCCCGGGCCCCAGTCGTACCCGTCGTAGCCCGGCGGCGCGTAACCGGTCGGGCTGATGCTCACCGACCAGTCAACCTTGTCGCCGCCCATCGCCGCCCCGAACAGGTACCGCCCCTCGATGCTCCCGGCCAGCTCCTCGCCCGCGACGTACTCCTCCTGCCCGGACTCGACCCGGACCTCGAACTCCGCCGGCCGGTACGCCTCGACGCGGAACGAACTGTGGAAATCATCGTCCGCCAGCTCGCACACGACCGAGTACCAACCCGAAACCGCGTCCGGGCGGAGCGGCACCCTCAGGTCGAAACCGCCGAAATCGCCCAGCGTCACCTGCTGGCGGGCCACCTCCTCCCCGCGCGAATCCTGCACCCGGACCTCGCCGCGCCGGGTCGCGGGCAGCGCCCAGCGTCCCAGCCGCCGGGCCCTCACCATCCCCTTGACCCGGACCGTGTCGCCCTGCCGGTACAGCCCCTTCTCGGTGAACATAAACACCTGCGGCCGGGTCGGGTCCGGGTACCAGTCGTAGCTGACTCCGAACTCCCACGGCCCGATGCCCGTGCCCCAGTCCGAATGCACGAAAGCCTCGCCCTCGTCCGCCCGGCAGAAAAGCCAGAGCCTCGGGCTCGACCAGTCGTTCCGGGACTTCACGCCCAGCGTCTGCCAGCCGGGCAGGGTGGCCATCCCGTCCGCACCGCTCCGGCCCTGCCAGACCACCCGGTTCTCATCATCCCGCAACTCCAGCACCGCGCCCGGCACCGGGCCGGCATCCGCCAGCCGGGTCACCAGCGCCAGGCCGTTCTCCGGCGCGAACTTGCCGGTCAGCCCGTACGGGGTCACCTGCAACAGCGCCCGCGAGTAACGCTGGTACTGACTCACCTGCTCCAGCCCGTCCAGCTCCACGAACAGGAAGCCCGACCGCGCGCCGCCGAGCCCGGGCTCCAGCCGCATCGGCAGCACCGCCCGATGGTTCCGCTCCAGCCCGGGCCGCCAGGTCCGCTGGTGCCGGAAGAACCCGGCCTGCTGCCACGGCCGCCCCGCGTCATCGTACCGCTCGTACGCCGACCGCCAGAACGGCACCAGCTCCGCCGGCTGCAGCCGCCGCATCCGTATCGCCAAACTGTCCAGGTTCACCATCCGCACCGGGTGGAACAGCTCGCCCCCGCTCTCGACGATTCCCTGCCCGGCAGGCATCCCGAACGACGGCCGGTAGGACACCGTGCGCAGTTCGACGGTCGCGTCGCGGCCCAGCCGGTTGCCGTACTGGTCCTTCAGCCAGCGCGACAGCCGCACCCGGTAGCGCGTCTCGGGCGCCAGCCCGAGCGCAAACGACGGAAACTCGCTGTCCCAGTCGTACTGCAGGTAATGCGCCGGGAACCGTGCCTCGGGCGTGAAGCTCACGTTATCCGCCACCTGGCTCAGCGGCACCGGGTTCGAAAACCGGAACGTCAACTCGTCCTCCGGGTGCAGGCCTTCCGCGTCCTCGATACCCAGGAACCGGAACCGGTTGAAGGTCCGGAACTCCACCACCCGCTCCTGCGCCATCCCCAGGTTGCCGCCCCGGGCCGGCAGGCCGGCCTCGAGCACCAGCCGGTAGCCGGTCTCCACCTTCAACCTGCCGGACGGCTGGACGACCAGCGTCCGGGCCGAGTCCTCATCCGAATACCACCACGCGTCGGGCTTCAACCCCGGCCGCGGCCGGCTCACCCTGGTCCGGCGGCCGGCCCCGCCGTTCTCCGTCAGCCGGATGTAGCGCGCGGCCTCGCGCGGCTCCACCGGCACGTTGAACCGCAGGTACACCACCGTCTCCAGCCCCTGCATCCGGCTCCCGTGCCAGGGACTCGAATACTCCAGCTCCGGCCGCACGGTGCTGAACGCGAACTCGTAGTCCTCCTTCAACATCGCGCCCGCGACCGACCGCACCCCGCGCGGCACCCGGACCCGGAACTCGGTCGCCGGCGGCAGCGGCACCGCCGGCCGGAACACGATGGTCCGGTTGCCCAGCCAGTGGCAGGAACCGGGCAGGTCCGGCTCCAGCAACAACGGGAAATCCACCGAATCCGGCACCGCGCCCAGCTCGGTCATCGGCTCGGAAAAGGTCACCAGCACCTCGTCCGCCTCGCCGGCACTCTGGACCGCCCCGCTCGGCAGCGCCGCGGTCACCTCCAGCGGCTCGGCCCGGCCCAGCTCATCCTCGGTGAACTCGGGCATCGCAATCGGACGGATGGGGAATGTCGGTCCGGTCTCCCGCGGACAGCCGGACAACAACAGGACAGCCAGCAGGACGGACGCGCCGAAGTATCTCATCACAACTCCTGTTTGATATCGTCGGCCAGACAGCCGACGCCTGCCAGTATCGCACCCCTGAACGCGGAGTCAAGCCGGGTTGCGTCCCTGCAATGCTGCCACATCCGCCATACTCCTGCAGAACAGCCCCTGCCACCCATCGGTCCCTCCCCCTCCGGCTTCCCTCCCCTCCATGCTCGGCTTCCGCCTCCTCTCCCCTCCCTTCCGCTCAGTTATACGCCGGCGAGGCGGCCGGTTTTCCGGCCGGTGGCGAACTACCGGCCGCCCGGCGGGCTATCGGACGGGAAATAAACGAGTTAGCCGGTCCGAGCGACCAGCCCCACCCCATCCCGGGGGCCATCCCCGGGGCCGTTCCCCCCCTGGCTTCCC
>JAWOIB010000190.1:0-4744 GCA_046484845.1 bacterium | reverse complement strand
CAAGGGTACGCCGTACCCCCGGCCCCGACAACTCAGCTCTTCGCTACTCGACCAGCAGGAACCGGACCGTCTTCGCCAGGTCGGAATCCTCCAGCCGGGCGAAATACAGTCCAGCGGGTACGACCCGGCCGGTCGCGTCCCGGCCGTCCCAACTGACCTCGGGCGCTGCCGCCAGGTCGCGCACCAGCGTGCCCAGCGCGTCGTAGACAACCAGCCGGGCTCCGGGTGAGCTCGCGCCCATCGAGAATCGTACCCCGGTTCTCCGGTCGTGCGCCGCCGCGGTCCGCAGTGGAGCCGGCTGCTCGCCGGGCTTCTCCTCCGCGACCCCGGCCTGGAAGCGGCACCAGAACGACCAGGGTGTGCCCCATTCTCCCCAGCCGAACCGGTTCCGGCCCCGGCTGACCCACTTGTACGACCTGCCGTAAGTGAACAGCGAATCCGGCAACTCGCAGTAAGGCACATCCGATTTCGACCGCCAGATGGTGTCGGTGGACTGCATCAGCCGGAACTCGAAGCTGTCGATATCGGCACGGGTGGTATCAACCAGCAGCACGATACCACCCTCGAATAGCTGGCGGCCGTTGGGCGGCGCCAGGCTGAGGGGCGGCCGGGGCTCGCGGATGAGCGCGAAGTCGCCGAACGTGCCGTCGCCCGAAGTCAGGGTCGAGCCCTGGTACTGCTTCAGCCGGAGCCGGACCGAATCCTTCGCCGGGGTGGCGTCGGAAATGAACCAGGCGAACCGGCCGTTGTCGGGCAGGTCCGAGGCCAGCGCGCTCCAGTCCCGGCCGCAGTTGTAGGAAACCTCGACATCGACCTTCGTGGCCGGGTTCGAATGGTTATCCCAGGTGACGTAAGCGGTATCGCCGACCTGCAGGACCTCACCCCGGCCGGTGGAATTGTAGAAAGTGTCGCCCAGCGGCCAGGTCAGCGCCAGCTTGTGGGGACTGCCGCCGGACGGGTGCGGTGAGGCGACGTGGGACCAGTCCGGGCCGGAATAGTACCACCAGGCTGCAGGCTGCCACCAGGTGTTATGGACATAGACCTCCTTCTCCGGGGTCCGGTATCCGAACGCGGCCAGCGAGTGAATCTCCCAGAGCGCAGACCAGATCATCGCGTACCCGGCGTCAATCTCGCTGGTGATCGTGTTCCAGGCCCAGTCGTTGTGCGACCCGCCCTGGGCGAGGACCATGTCCGCGGAGTAACCGTTGTTTTCGAACACCGCCTTCAGGCCGGGGCCGATCCAGAAGATGCTCGTGCCGCCGCTGGTCGTGTCGGTGTTCATCGCCAGCGCGTTCTCCCGCTGGGCGTTGGGAATCTGCCAGGTGTTCACGCCCCGGACCGGGTCGAAGCGGGCGAAGTTCCAGTCCACCAGCCGGCCGTAGTTCTGCGTCCGGTCGACGTAACCGCAGACCATCGCGCCCGAGGTCGGGGTGCAGCCGTAACTCCAGTCGTAGAACGGCGCCCGCCGGTGCTCGGGCACGAACACCTCGGCGTAATCGGTGAAGTCGCGTTCCAGGTACTCGCTCCAGCGCTGCCGGTGCGCCCCGGCGACCGCGGCGTCATCGAAACCGTACTTCGCGGCCGCCTCGTCGCGCAGCGCGGTCAGCTCGGCCGCGTACTCCGCGCGTGACCGCCAGGCGCGCTCGAACCGCGCGCTGAGCACGATTTCCCGGGCATCATCGCTGAACTCGAGGTGCACCCGCGGCCAGTCGAAGTACAGCCGGGAAAGGTCGGCGCCGGGCCCGATTTCCTGCCGGGCCCGCTCGCGCGCCTCCAGCCCGACCGCGAAATACTCCGACACGCCCGGTCCCCAGGCCAGTATCGGGGGGCGGTCGTACCGGGCCGAAGCCAGCACGAAAGCATAGCGCGACCGCCAGCGGGTCAGGTCGGTGTTCGGGCCGAGCGCCTCGCGCTCGGCGCGGATGTCCTCAACCACCCTCTCGTACGCGGGCAGGGGCCGGCCGTCGGTACGGAACTGGAAGAACCAGGCGGTGGTCCGGCCGGTCTCGTCGAGGTAGGGCAGCACGATTCCCAGCCGCGCGCCGGGCCACTCGGCCGCGGCTTTGCGCCGGGCCAGCTCCTCCACGACCTCGAACGGCACCGCCTCGGGCGGCGCGGCGCCGATTTCGGGCATCGGCATCGCGGCCAGCAAAGAACCCAGCAGTATCACTACGGATATCATCGGCGCTCCTTTATGCTTGAGGTCAGGCGAATCACAATCTCTAATTCTACCCCGGGAGCCCGGGCCGGTCAAAGAGCTCAGGGGGTCAGCCGGAACCGGTCGCGGGGGAAGAAGCTCGCCTCGCGGATGTTGCCCAGGCCCAGCAACTGCTGGGTCAGCCGCTCGGCGCCGATTGCCAGCCCGCCGTGGGGCGGCATCGCGTACTTGAAAATCTCCAGGTAGAACTCGAAGTTCGCCGGGTCGCCGCCGATGCGCCGGATGCTCTCGACCAGCATCCGGTAGTCGTGGATGCGCTGGCCGCCGGTGGTGATCTCCAGTCCCCGGAACAGCAGGTCGAACCCGAGCGTCGAGTTCTCATCCTCCGGGTCGGGCATCGTGTAGAACGGCCGGGCCGAGCGCGGGTAGCGGCTGATGAACACGAACTCGCTGTCCGAACTCTTCAGCGCATACTCGGAAATCTGGCGCTCGGCTTCCGGGTCGAGGTCGGTCATCCCCTGCGTGTCGCGGCCGTAATCGCGGGCGAGAATCTCCAGCGCGTCGTTGAACCGGATTTCCGGGATGCTGTCCGCCCGGGGCAGTCGGGCGTGCAACAGGTCGAGTTCCGGGGCGCAGTTCTTCGCCAGGCTCTCGACCAGCGCCTTCAGGAACCCGCGCTCGACGGCGATGATGTCGGCGTACGACTCGATGAACCCCATCTCGAAGTCCAGCGAAAGGTACTCGTTGATGTGCCGCGAGGTGGCGTGGTCCTCCGCCCGGTACACGAACCCGACCTCGCTCACCCGCTCGTACCCGGCGCCGACCAGCATCTGCTTGTAGAACTGCGGGCTCTGGGCGAGGAAGGCGTCCTCCTCGAAATACTGGATGCGGAACAGCGCGGTGCCGCCCTCGGTCCCGGCCTTGACAATCTTGGAGGTGTGGACCTCCAGGAAACCCTCGCCGCGCAGGTGCTCCCGGAACGTCCGGACCAGCTCGGCCTGGACCCGGAACGGCGCGGCGTATTCCGGGTTGCGGAGCGCAAAAGCACGGTGGTCGAGCACCGTGTCCAGCTTCTGGTTCAGCTTGGCCTTCGACCGGCTGACCTCGAAGGGTATCTCCTCGACCGGCTCGATGAGCGGCCGGACCGCCAGCACCTCGACCTCCACCCCGCTCTTCACCTGCGGCTCCGCCTTGACCCGGCCCCGCACCTCGACGATCGATTCCTTCTTCAGCCCGCTGACATCCAGCCGGGCGGGGTCGAGAATCACGCCCTGGGCGATGCCGGTCCGGTCGCGGACCGCCACGAAAGATATCTTGCCCAGCGCCCGGACGTGGTGCAGCCAGCCGAGCAGAATGACTTCTTCGCCGATGTGGTCGGGCAGGTCGCGGGCGAGGGTGCGCTTCATGAACGCCAATCTACTGACCGGGGCGGCCGAGTCAAGCGGCCGGGTTTCGCTCGCGCACCAGGTAAATCATCGGCATCGAGACCACCGACACCGCGTACTTGATGACCACGTTGGCGACGAAAATGCCGACCACCACCCCGAATCCCATCCGGCCGATGAACGCCAGGGCCACGAACAGCGCCGAGTCCAGCGGCGCGCTGAACCCGTTCGAAACCAGCACCCGCAGCCACTGCCGCTTCATCCCGAAACGGTTCACCCACCGCTGGTAAACCGCGCCGTCAACCAGCTCGGCGGTCACCTCGGCGACAATCGAAGCGATGACGATGCGCCAGACCGGGCCCAGCACCATCCCGAACTCAAGCTGGGGACCGACCGACAGGTCCGCGGGCAGCCAGGCGACCAGCGAGAAAAGCCCGGCCATCAGCAGGTTGATGCCCCCGGCGGTGATGACCAGCGTGTCCGCCGCCCGGCGGCCGCCGGTCTTGTGCACCAGGTCGCGGAGGGTGAACGTGAACGGGTATATCAACGTCCCGGCGTCGACCGAAAACCCGGCGATGGTGACGATGCGCAGGCTGGCGATATCGGCCATCATCTGCGCGCCGATGTACGCGGCGCTGACGATGGTGAAAGGGATCAGCCAGGACCGCTGTTCGCTCAAGGCTTCTCCCCCGGCTCAGCCTCCTCATCCTGGTCCAGCAGTCTGGAAAGCTCCTCATCGCTCAGCCCTGCGGGCGGGCGGGGACCGCGTACCTCGGTTGTCCGGAGCCGCAGAAGCCAGACCAGCACCCAGGCCAGCGTGGCGCCGACCGACACCGCGAAGCTCAGGCCGACAAGGAACTCAATCACAACGCGAGACAATACCCGGCCTTCCCTTCCCGGTCAAGACGCGGCCGCCGCGCGCCCTGCCGGAAACCCTCCTGTCCGCCCGGCCGGCGCATCCCGGTTCGCAGAGTTATACACGAGCGAGGCGGCCGGTTTTCCGGCCGGTTGCGAACTACCGAGGCCCGGACCGGCTATCTAACGCGAAATAGACGAGTTAGCCGGTCCGAGCGACCAGCCCCACCCCATCCCGGGGGCCATCCCCGGGGCCGTTCCCCCCCTGGCTTCCCCTACGGCTCCGGTGACCCCCTCCGGGGTGGCTCCCGGGGTGGCCAGGATGACGGCCAGGGTGACGGCCAGG
>JAWOIB010000085.1:0-9124 GCA_046484845.1 bacterium | reverse complement strand
AGTCGCCGCCCGCCTGGTCGCGGAAATGGAGGCCGGCAACGGCCTGATCACCGCGGCCGACCTCGCGGGCTACCGGGCCCTTGAGCGGGAGCCGGTGCGCGGACCGGGTTGGCGAACACCCCCGCCTCCTCGAGCCGGCCGGCGAACCGGTAGGCGCGGCTGTCGTCGCCGATGAAGATGGGCAGTATCGGCGTGCCGTGGTGCCGCACCTTGAACCCGGCCGCCGCCAGCCGCTCGTGGATGAACCGGGTGTTGGCGTGCAGGCGGGCCACGATCTCGGGGTGCCCGGTGAGGACCTTGAGCGCCGCGACGACGGTCGCGACCACCGGCGGCGGCAGGCTGGTCGAGAAGATGGACTCCCGGGCGTTGTAGCGCAGGTAATCGGTGACCTGCCGGGCGGAGCCGGTGAACCCGCCGACCGCGGCCAGGCTCTTGGACAGGGTGCCGGACACGATGTCCACCCTGCCCTCCAGCCCGTAATGCTCGGCGGTGCCCCGTCCGGTCGGGCCGAGGACGCCGGTGGCGTGGGCGTCGTCGACCAGCAGTCGAGCGTTATGGGCGTCGGCGATGCGCCTCAACTCGGGCAGGTGGCAGATGTCGCCCTCCATCGAGAACACCCCGTCGGTGACGATCAGCTTGCCCGCCTCGGCCGGGACCGCCTTGACCTTCGCCTCGAGGTCGGCCGGGTCGTTATGCCGGTAAACGACCGTCTTCGCCCGGGACTGCCGGCAGCCGTTGATGATCGAGGCGTGGTTGAACTCGTCCGAGAACAGGAACTCGCCCTCGCCCGCCAGGGTCCCGACCGTGCCGGCCAGGGCCATGAACCCGGCCGAGAACGTCACCACCGACTCCACGCCCTTGAACTCGGCCAGCCTCTGCTCCATCTCGAGGTGAAGCGGGGTGGTGCCGGTCAGCAGCCGGGAGCCGGCCGAGCCGGTGCCGTACTCCTCGACCGCGGCCGCGGCCGCGGCCCGGACCTCCGGGTGCTGGGTCAGGCCCAGGTAATTGTTGGAGCCCAGGTTGATGAGTTCCCGCCCGGCGCGCGCCGCGACCGGCGCGGCCGCGGGCAGGATGTCGCGGCAGTAGAAGAACTGCCCGCCCGCCCGGATCAGCTGGAGCATCGCGTCAAACTGCCGGCACTTGTCGAATACGTCCATGTTCCTCCGGTTTGTGATTAATGCTCAACATAGCCGTGTCGTGAGCGAAGTCAAGCCCGCACCCGCCGCGCGGCGTTGACAGGCGCGGGTGGTCGGCTAGGCTGATTCACCGGCCTCGGCCGGCAAGAATCATGATGCGCGCGTTCAGCAGGCGGTCAGCCCGTACCGCGGCCCTGGCGGCCGCGCTCGGGCTGCTGCTGGCTGGCTGCGGCAACCGGCCGCCGGCCGACCCGGTTCTACTCGGGCCGGCGGCAGGCCAGCCCGGCGAAACCCTCTCCTTCCGGGCCTGGACCGTGGACCCGGACGGCGACGAACTCGCCTACCGCTTCGACTGGGGTGACACCACCGCCCCGGACTGGACCCCGTTCGCCCGGTCCGGCGACACCTTCCTGCGCCGGCACTGCTATGGCGCGCCCGGGTCCTACGAACTCACGGTGCTGGCCCGCGACCGGGCCGGCCTCGAATCCGGCCTCTCGCCCGCGCACCTGGTCCGGGTCGCGGTCGCCGGCCCGTACCCGCTCGGCCCGCCCGCGCCGCCCGGGGCGCTCTACCCGGACTCGGCCGGCGAGTTCTCGGCCGCGGCCGGCCACGTCCGGGGTGACAGCGTCAGCCTCCAGTTCGACTGGGACGGCGCGCCGGGCGAATGGGGTCCGTTCGTCGCGGCCGGCAGCCCGGCCCGGGACACCCACCGCTTCGAAGCGGTCGGCGCGTACCGGGTCCGGTTCCGGGCCCGGGACCGGGCCGGCAACCTCAGCCTCTGGTCCGAACCCGCGCCCTGCACCGTCCGCGCCCGGCCGCTCGAACCCCCGCGCCGGCTGCGGCTCAGCACCCCGAACGGCACGCTCATCGCCCTGCGCTGGGACACCGGCCGCAACCCGGGCGCGGTGCGGTACCGGCTCTGGTACCTGCCGGCCGGCGCCGGCGAGTTCCGGCTGGAACAGGAACTCAACGGCGGTTCGACGCTCCACGACCCGGGCGGGCTCACCGGCTGTTACACGGTGTCCGCCTCGCTTGAGGACGAAGAGCTGTTCGCCGCGGAAACGCTCACCACCCTGCCGGTGTACACCGACACGCTCCTGCTCACCGAACTCAACGCCCCGGGCCGGTCCGGTTACGGCTGGGACGAGAACGGCCGCGGCCGGCTGCTGGCGATGACCGACACCGCCTCGGCCGGCCAGGCGGACCTGTACTTCACCGACCGCACCCCGGGCACGAACGGGCCGGCGCTGTTCCTCGCCAGTCCCCACACCGGGCCGGAAGACCCGGGGGGCATCATCCCGGCCGGGCCCTGGCGCCGGACCGGGCTGCTGCTGCTCTGGGGCTATCCCCGGGAACCCGTGCCGCCTCACGACACGCTGCTCTACGGCAGCCAGGTCGACGTCACGCTGTTCGAAGCCTGGGTCGTGGTGCACACCGCGTCCGGCTGCTACGCGCTGGTCGGCACCTTCGATCCCCAGCCCGAGTCCGCCCGGGTCCGGCTCCAGTCCTGGTACCAGCCGATACCCGGCCTGCGGCTGCTCCAGGACGGCAGGCATTGACAGGGACGGACAGAAATTGACGCCGCCGGTCGCGGTCCCGGGGTCTCCCGCCCGATGAGAACCGGCCTGCACGTCTCGATTGCCGGCGGGTTCGACCGGGCGGTGGCGCGGGCCCGGGAGCTCGGCTGCGAAACCATCCAGCTCTTCACCCGCAGCCCGCGCGGCTGGCAGTCCCGCGACCTGCCGGGGAAAGAAGCGGAGGCGTTCCGCCGCGCGGCCCGGGCGGCCGACATCGGGCCGGTCTTCGTCCACGCGCCCTACCTCGTCAACCTCGCCACCCCGGAACGCGGGCTTGCCGCCCGCTCGGTCGCGACGATGGCCGCCGAACTCGAGCGGGCCGCCCTGCTCGGCGCGGTCGGGGTGGTGGTGCACCCCGGCCGGGCGCACGACGAAGACCGCGACCGGGTGCTGGCCCGGGTGGCGGACCGGGTCGCGCGCGCGCTCGACAAGGCCCGGGGCAACTCGCTGCTGCTGCTCGAAAACACCGCCGGTGCCCGGGGCGACGTCGGCAGCCGGTTCGAGGAACTCGCCGCCATCATCGCCCGGGTCGAACAGCGGGACCGGCTCGGCATCACGCTCGACACCTGCCACCTGTTCGCGGCCGGGTACCGGCTGCGCGGCCGGGCCGGGCTGGACGCCACCCTCCGGGAATTCGACCGGGTGGCCGGGTTCGGCCGGCTCCACCTGCTGCATCTCAACGACAGCCGGTTCGGGCTCGGCTCGAAGCGCGACCGGCACTGGCACATCGGCGAAGGCGAAATCGGGCTTGCCGGCTTCCGCCTGCTGGTCAACCACCCGCTGCTCCGCCACCTGCCCGGCATCCTCGAAACGCCCCGCCGCGACGACGCGGACGACCGCCGCAACCTGGCAAAACTGAGGAGTCTCTGCAAATGAGCGAACTAACGATAAGATTCTGGGGTGGAGCCCGGACCGTCACCGGCTCGCGGCACCTGCTCAGCTTCGGCCGCCAGCAGCTCCTGCTCGAATGCGGGCTGTTCCAGGGCCACCGCGACGAAGCCGAGCAGATCAACCGCCACCTGCCCTTCAAGGCCCGCGAGGTGGACTACTGCGTGGTCAGCCACGCCCACATCGACCACTGCGGCAACATCCCGAACCTGGTCAAGCGCGGGTTCAACGGGCCGGTGGTGATGACCAAGGGCACCGCGGCGCTCGCCCGGCTGCTGCTCCGCGACTCCGCCCACATCCAGGAATCGGACGTCCGCTACGTCAACAAGAAACGCCGGGCGAAAGGCGAGCCGGAGAAAGAACCCATCTACACCACCGCCGACGCCGAGCACAGCCTCGAACGCCTCCAGCCCGTGGCCTACGCCCGGAAGGTCAAGCTGGGCAAGTTCGAGGTCCACCTCCACGACGCCGGGCACATCCTCGGCTCCGCGCTGGTCGACCTCGAGGTCGGCGGCCGGCGCATCCTGTTCACCGGCGACCTCGGCCGGCGCCGCCTGCCGATTGTCCGGGACCCGGTGCAGGTCGCCGAGGCCGACTACCTGATAATGGAAGCCACCTACGGCAACCGCCGGCACGGCGATTACCGCGAGGTCGCGGACCGGCTCGCCGAGGTCATCACCCGGGTGGCCGGGCGGGGCGGCCGGGTCATCATCCCGGCCTTCGCGGTCGAACGCTCGCAGGAAATCATCTACACCCTCAACCTCCTGCGCCAGGACGGCCGGCTCCCGGACCTGCCCATCTACGTGGACAGCCCGCTGGCGACGAAAGTCACCGAGGTGTTCCGCAACTACCCCGAGTACTACGACGACGAAGCCCGGGCGATGCTCAACGGCCACAACGAACTGTTCGACTTCCCGGGCCTCAGCTACGTCGCCAGCCCGGAAGAATCCAAGGCGCTCAACCGCCGGACCGAGCCCTGCATCATCATCTCCGCCTCCGGGATGTGCGAGGCGGGCCGAATCCTGCACCACCTCAAGCACGGCATCGGCGACGAGCGCAACTGCATTATGCTGGTCAGCTTCCAGGCGCCCGACACCCTCGGCGCCCGGCTCCGCGACCAGCACCCCCGGGTGCGCATCTTCGGCGAAGAGCACGAGCGCCGGGCCGAAGTCGTGGTGATGGACGAGTTCAGCGCCCACGCCGACAGCCAGGGCCTGCTCGACTACGTCGGCGGGATGAACCTCAACCGGCTCAAGAAGGTCTTCATCGTCCACGCCCAGCCCGAGGCGGCCGAGGCGATGGTCGAGCCGCTGAAAGCGCTCGGGGTCCGCGAGGTCCACATTCCGGACAAGGGAGACGAACATGAGCTGTAACACAAGCCGCCGGCTGGCGGTCGCGGCCGTGCTCGCCGGGCTGGTGAGCCTGGGCGCGGTCTGCGAATCGCTCTTCGGCAAGGACACCCGGCCGCCCTCCTGCCGGGTCGTCCAGCCCGCCGACTCCGCCGCGGTCAGCGGGCTGGTCACGCTGCGGGCCGACGCCGCCGACTCCAGCGGGGTCAAGGCGGTCGAATTCTACGTCAACGGCGCGCTCGTCGGCACCGCCACCGCCCCGCCCTACGCCGCGACCTGGGACGCGAGCGGCCAGCCCGACGAAAGCTGGCACCGCATCCACTGCCTCGCCTCGGACGTGTACGACAACGTCGGCGGCTCGGACACCATTTCGGTCCAGGTCGTCCCCGGCGGCCAGCGTGGCATCTTCCACGGCGCGTTCGAGCTCAACCAGAACTACTACTGGCGGGCCGGGTTCGCGGCGGTCCCGGGCGACACCCTCGCCGGCTCCTTCCGGGTGCTGGCCGGGCGCGCGCTCTCCCGGTTCATCTGGCTCGACGCCGCCAACTTCCGGAAGTTCGGCGCCGGCGAAGCCTACACCCCGCTCCTCGAGCGGCTCGACCTCGCCGAACTCACGATCCGCGAGCCGGTGGCCGCGGCCGACTCCTTCTACCTCGTGTTCCTCAACACCGACGCGGCCCGGGTCGAAGTCTGGGCCCGCTTCACGCTGGAGTAACCATGAACGCCATTCTCGCCCTGCTCCTCGCCCTCGCCGCGACGCCCGCGGTCGCTCCCCTGCCCGCCCACCTGCCCCCGCCTATCGCCCGGCCCGCCTGCCCGCCGGTCACCGCGGCCGACCTCGAACTGGCGCTGGCGCTCGAAACCGCCGCGCCCCGGACGGACGCCCGGCAGGCCGCGGCCGACCGCATCCCCGGCCGGTTCGTGGCCGGGTTCCAGCCCGGCCGGCTCGCGGAAACCCTCGACTGGCTCGCGGCCCGGGGCGGCCGGCCGGTGCGGGTGGACACCGCGGCCGGGTTCATCGTCTGCCAACTGCCCGATGCGGCCGGGCTGGCCCTGGCCGCGCGGCCGCTCCCCGATGCCGCGCGCTGGTTCGAGCCCGACGCCCGGACCCGCGCCGGCCACCTGCCCAACGACCCCCACTTCCTCACCCGGCAATGGGACAAATGGGTGATGTACGCCGACCTCGCCTGGGACCTCACCCGGGGCAGTTCGAACATCGCCGTCGCCATCTGTGACAACGGGGTCGATTACACCCACCCGGACCTCGCCGACCGGTTCGTGCCCGGCGAGTTCGGCTACGACTTCGTCGCCGGCGACAACGACCCCAAGCCGGACAACCCGGCCATCCCGCAGGCATTCCACGGCACCCACGTCGCGGGCATCACCGCGGCCACGATGGACAACGCGGTCGGCATCGCCGGCTGGGCCGGGGCCCGACTGCTGGCGGTCAAGGTCCTCAACGACTCCGGCTCCGGCACGATGAGCACGCTCGCCAGCGGCATCCGCTGGGCGGCGGACCGCGGCGCCCGGGTCGTCAACATGTCGCTCGGCTCGGACGACTACTCCACCCCGGTCGCCGAGGCGGCCGCCTACGCCGCCGGCCGGGGCGTCCTGCTCGTCGCGGCCGCGGGCAACTCCGGCGCGGGCCTCGTCCAGTATCCGGCCCGCCTGCCCGAGGTCCTCTGCGTCGGCGCGCTCGACCGCGCCGGCGGCCGCGCCGAATACTCCAACTACGGCTCGCACCTCGACGTCACCGCGCCCGGCAGCGAAATCACCTCGGCGGTGCCCGGCGGCTCCTACGGCATCGCCTCCGGCACCTCGATGGCCTCGCCGCAGGTCGTCGGGGTCGCGGCGCTGGTCCTCGCGGCCAACCCCGCGCTCGGCCCGGGCCGCGCCCGGGCGGTCATCGCCGCCTCGGCGGTGGACCTCGGCCCGGCCGGCTGGGACCAGTGGCACGGCCACGGCCTCGTCAACGCCTTCCGGGCGGTCACCCTCGCGGGCCGGATGGCGGAGCGCCCGCGCCCGGCCGGGAACGCCGGGGCGAAGCTCGTTTCGGGGAACTGGCGCCTGCCCGACTGGGCCGAAACCGCGGTGCTCTACGACGTCACCGGCCGCGGCCGGCCGGTCCTGGGCCGGGAAATCAACCTGGCGCCCGGCACCTGGTTTGTGCGGCTGGCCGCGCCGGGCCGGCAGGAACTCGTCCGGCTCAGCGCGGCACGCTAGGCGACGGCGGTCCGGCCGGGCTCAGGCCTCGGGCGCGTACTCCGCGGCCGAGCCCTCGCTCTCCCAGACCACCACCTTCGCGACCGGGTAATGCCGCGCCAGCTCATCGTAGAACCGGTGGGCCAGGTTCTCCGCGGTCGGGTTGAAATCATACGCCGCATTCAGGTCCCGGTGGTCGGGCAGAATCGCGTCCAGCCGCTCCCGCACCTCGACGAAATCCGCCACCATCCCGGGCGGCTCGAGCTCCGGGGCGCTGATGTACACTTCCACCCGGTAATTGTGCCCGTGCACGTTCTCGCACTTCCCGCCCCGGCCCCTGATGGCATGGGCCGCGCTGAACGTCCGGCTCACCCTGACGGTGTACACCGGCTACTCCCCCACCACCAGCTTCAGGGCCAGCTCGCGCCCCTCCGCCCGGACCGCGCAGAAATACACCCCCGGGTTCACCGGCCTGCCGCGCTCGTCCGCCCGGTCCCAGGTCACGCCCGACCCGTCGGGTACCAGCTCCCGCACGCGCCGCCCGGCCGCGTCCAGGATGCGCACCGAAGAGACCCCGGCCGGCGGCAACTGGATCCGCACCCGCGAGCTCAGCGGGTTCGGGGTCGCGGCCAGCCCGGTCGCGACCGCCCCCGGCCGCCCGCCCGCGATGCCGGTCGGCAGGTGGCCCCGGTCGTTCTGGTCCAGCGGCGTGCCTCCCACGTTCCCGCCCAGCGCGTGCACGTTGCTCCCGACCGTGGCCGCGCCCAGCGACCCGCGCGCCGCCGGCATCGGGTTGGTGCTCCACCACTCGTTCGTCGCCGGGTCGTACACCTCGACCACGTTCGTCTGCGGCCCATTGAACGTCAACTGCCCGCCGATCGCCAGCAGGTACCCGCCCAGCGCCGCCGCGGTCAGGTACATCCGCCCGGTCGGCATCTGCCGCAACCCCTCCCAGCTGTTCGACGCCGGGTCGTACGCGAACAGAGTGGTCTGGGTCGGCTCCATCCCGGTCCAGCCGCCCATCACGTACAGCTTCCCGTTCAGCGCCGCCGCGCCGGGACCGGCGCGGCCCGCCGGCATCGGGGCCACCGTGTCCCACACCCCGGTCGCCGGGTCGTACCGCTCCACCGTCGTCGGGTAAACGTCGCCGTCGAACCCGCCGACCACGTACAGCTTCCCGTCCAGCCCGGCCGCGGCCGGCACGGTCCGGGCGTACTGCATCTCCGGCAGGGTCTGCCACTCGTCGGTCGCCGGGTCGTATTCCTCCACCACCTTCAGCCGCTGGGAACCATCATACCCGCCGGCGATGTACACCCGCTCGAACACGCTTGCGCCGTAGCACCCGTTGCGCGCGTGCGTCATCGGCGCCTCCTCGGACCACTCATCCCCGGCCGGGTCGTACACCTCGTTCAAGGTCAGCCGGGACCCGCCGTATCCCCCGACCGCGTACACCAGCCCGTCCACCGCGGCCACGCCCAGCCCGAACCGGGCGGTCGGCATGGGGGTCCAGGTCTCCCAGGTGATTTCGGTCAGCACCGGTCCGGCATCGGGCGCGGCCGGCGGGATTCCCGGCCCGCCCACGACGCCCATCAAATCCACCGCCGCGAAACCGACGGCCGCGGACAAACCGAGCACGAGCAGAACTCTCATTACGCCTCCTGTTGCTTACGAAACCTGGTAACACAATATCCCGCCGCACCCGGCCAGTCAACCATCCCTTCCGCCTCCTCCCCTTCCGCTCCCTAACCTACGCCTCTCCCGCCTCTTCCCCTTCTCCCCCTCCGCCCCGGGGGGCATCCCGGGGGATATCCCCGGGACCGCCCCGGGGGCCGCCCCGGGGACCGCTCCGGGGGCCGCCCCGGGGACCGCTGGGGGAGCCGCCCCGGGGGCCGCTCCCGGGGCCGCCCCGGGGGTGCGGCTGGGGATAGGGGTCGAAACCGGCCGGGCCGCACCCCCGGAGGTTGACAGGCAG
>JAWOIB010000186.1:0-10940 GCA_046484845.1 bacterium | reverse complement strand
GTCCACTAGCATAGACCGATGAACTGCGGCAGTCAAGCGGGACGACATGGGAGAGCCGTGCCCGTGGTGCGGCGACCCCGGCTTCCCGCCGTTTGACGACGGCGGGGGCGGGCTTAGACTCATCCGGTGGCGGTTAATGTGCTTGCCGGAGGTGGGCTGCTGATCTCGGCCCGGCTGGTCCTTCCCGCTATCGTCCCGGCCCTCGCTTCCCCGCCCGCCCCGGCGGCCGCCCGGCTCCTGCGCCGGGCCGGTGAGCCGCCGGCGCGCGGCACTCGCCGCGCTGTTCCTTGTCGCCGCCGGCGCCGCCGCCCGGCCCGGCTCGGTCAGCGGCTTCGTCCGGGAAGCGGCCACCGGCGAGCCGCTGCGCTACGCCAACGTTTACCTCGAGGGCACCGACCTCGGCGCGGCCACCGGCGAACGCGGTTACTACTACATCGGCGGCGTCCCGCCAGACAGCCACGAAATCGTTGCCTCCTACGTCGGGTACGCGGTCGCCCGTCGCCGCCTGGCCGTGGGGTCGGGTGAGGACGTCAAGCTGGACCTCGAGCTGACCCGCGGCGCGGTTTCGGTCGAGGAGGTCGTGGTCAGTGCCGACCGGGCGCGCTTTGAACGCGAGGTCGAGGTCTCGGTCACCCGGCTCGAAACCCGCCAGCTGGAACTCGCGCCCAGGGTCGGCGGCGAGCTGGACCTGTTGCGCGCGGTCCAGCTCCTGCCCGGGGTCATCACCACCTCCGACTTCTCCAACCGGCTGTACATCCGGGGCGGCAGCCCGGACCAGAACCTGATCCTGCTCGACGGCATCACCGTCTACAACCCCTCGCATCTCTTCGGGCTCTTCTCGCCCTTCATCCCCGAAGCGGTCTCGGACGTCAGCCTGCTCGCGGGCGGCTTCCCGGCCGAGTACGGCGGCCGGATCAGTTCCGTCCTTGACGTCACCACCCGCGAGGGCAACAGCAAGGCCTATACCGGGGAAGGCTCGGTCTCGGTCATCGCCGCCCGGGCGATTGCCGAGGGCCCGTTTCCGGGCGGTTCCTTCCTCCTCGCCGGCCGGCGCAGTTACCTGCCGGACCTGTTGCTCAACCTGTTCGGGGTCGAGGGCATCGGCTACCATTTCTACGACGTCATCGGCAAGGCGAACTACCGGCTCAATCCCGACACCCGGCTCACCGCATCCGTGTTCCTGGCCGAGGACGTCCTGAACTTCCGGGACGCCGCGGACCCGGACGGCCTGTCCGCCCGGCTGGCCTGGGGAAACCGGGGCGTCTCGCTCCGCTCCGACCTGATTCTCAACCCGACGCTCTACGGCGAGGTCATCGGCGCCTGGAGCAATCTCTATTCCTCCTTCGACATCGCGCTCGACGCCGCCAGTTCCGCCGACCTCGGCACCGACCTGGCCGGCGGCCTGCTCAAGGCCCGGTTCACCTGGTACCTGGCCGACCCGCACACCGTCGAATTCGGTACCGAGGGCCTGTACCTCGCCATGAACACCCGGGCCGAGTACGATACCTTTCGGTTCCGGCAGGACAACAACGTCTGGCCTGTCGCGGTCTATGTTTCCGACCGCTGGGAAATCCTGCCCGGCGAACTGTTCGTGAAGCCCGGGCTGCGCTACGCCTGGTACTCGCGCGGCAACAAGCACGAGCTTGAGCCGCGCATCGGCGTCAAGTACCGGCCGCTCGAGAACACCGCCTTCTCGGCCGCGTTCGGCCGCTTCACCCAGCCGCTGGTCACCCTCAACTCGACCGACGCGGTGTTTTCAATCTACGACGTCTGGCAGGTCGTGCCCGAACGCCGACCCGCGCCCTCGGCGCTGCACTACATCGCCGGGGTCGAGCACTGGCTCACCTCCGAGCTGACCGTCAAGCTCGAGGGCTTCTACAAGGAGTACGCCGACCTGCTCGAAACCCGTTACGGCGCGTTCTTCACCCCGGCCGACTCGCTGCTCTCGGCCGACGGCCATTCTTGGGGCGGCGACCTGCTGTTGCGCCGGGGGCGGCCCGAGCGCCCGGCGGACCCGGGCCGGTCACCGCTGACCCGGGCCAACGGCTGGGTCAGCTACTCCTGGATGTGGACCCGGCGCAGCATCGACGGCGTGGCCTACTTCCCGCATTACGACCGCCGCCACAATCTCAACCTGGTGCTCAACCTCCCGGAGCTGTACTGGCGGGTCGACGTCTCCGCCCGGTTCACGCTCGGCACCGGCCTGCCTTACTCGGGCGCGGTCGGCTACTTCCACCGCTACCAGTACCGGCCGGGCGAGCCCGGCTGGCCGGAGGACCCGGGCTGGGAACTGATCCAGGGACCGCGCGACGCCTTCCGCTACCCGCTCTACCACCGACTCGACATCAGCCTGGCCCGGGCCTGGCAGCTCGGCCGGGCCGAACTCACCGTCTTCCTTGACGTCGTCAACACCTACTACGCGAGCAACGTCCTGCTCTACTACTGGCAACTCCGCGAGGGACAACTGCCGGTCCGCCGGCAGATCGACATGCTGCCGATCCTGCCGACCTTCGGCGTCAACGTTAAGTTCTGATGCGCCGCCTGCTCATCGCCTCCCTGCTCCTCGGACTCGCGGCCTGCGAGCTTGTCCCGGAGGTGCCGTTCACGCCCGTGCTCAATGTCCAGGGCTTCCTGCCCGCCGGCCAATCGCGACTGCCGCTGGTCCACGTCAACCGGACGTTCGCCATCGACGAGCCGCCCGCCGCGGACTTCCCCGGCGCCGAGGTCACCATCCGTCGCGGCCCGGACACGGTCCAACTGGCATACCTGGCCCGCGACCAGTACACCGCTTCCCGGCCGCTCGACCTGCTGCCCGGCGACGAGCTCGAGCTGGCCGTCTCCCATCCCGGGTACGACACCGTTCGCGGCCGCACCGTGATTCCGGACAGCTTCGCCATCATCACCCCGGCTGCCGGCGACACCGTCACCCCGCGCGATTCGCTGGTCTGGAGCGCCAGCTCTGCCAGCCGCGGGTACTACGTCTCCATCAAGGCGACCTGGGCGGACTCGCTCGAACTGGCCTTCCTCTACCCCAACGACACCCTGCCGCTCAACATCCCGTTATTCGTCCTCGGCCGGGCCCCGGCCGGCTCGTACCGGCTGACCATCGTCGCGGTGGACTCGAACTACTTCGACTGGCTGCGCCGGGATGTCGGCGGCCCGGGCGGGTTCAACACCTCCGACTCGTTCGGCCTTGCGGGCGGGGTCGGGGTGTTCGGTTCCGGCTTTGAGCGCTCGCTGGAGTTCTGCCTGCGCTGCGACAGCGCGAGCTACCGGCCCGGCCCGACAACCGGGAAGCCGAAAGGCGCAGCCTGTGCTCCTGCATACAGCAGGAAGCCGCGACTGCCGTCCGCCACCCGGCCGTGGCCTGCCACCAGCAGCCGGTCCCGGTCCCAGGCCATTCCGACCGGCCGGGCCTCGCCCCCCTCCCACCGGTAGCTTCCGGCCAGCCCGCCCCCGGCGTCGTAGGTCAGCACCACCAGTTCCTCCATCCCGCCGGCCCCGACCGAGGTCCCGGCGACGTAGAGGCTCCCGTCCGGCCCGGTGGCCACGCACCAGCCCCGGTCGTCGCTGTTCGCCGGGCCGTTCCAGCGCCGGGTCCAGAGCGTCTCGCCCGCGGGTGAATACTTGACGGTCAGAATATCGAGCGAGGTCGCGCGGCCCGCGGAACTGCCGGTGACCACGACGTTGCCCGCCGCGTCCACGGCCGCGGCCAGCGCCATGTCAACCGACCCCTCGCCGTCACGCCGGTCCTGCCAGCGCACCGCGCCACAGGTATCCAGCACCGCGACCAGGTAGTCGAACCCGGTCCGCTCGCCCTGCACCGCGCCCCAAACCACCGGTCGCTCCTCCGTGTCGAGCAGGATGCCCCCGGCCAACGCGCTTCCCCGCTCGCGGCCCCCGATGCTCCGGGTCCAGCGCTTCCGTCCCTCCCGGTCCCAGCTCGCGACCAGTATCGTGCTCCCGGCGCCGGGGCCTGCGGCCCGGCCCGTCACGTAACTGTTGCCGGCCCGGTCCGCGGCCAGCGCGTCCGCCTGCTCGTTCCCGCCCCAATCGAGCAGGCGGGTCCAGACGGTGTCGCCGCTCTCGTCGGCGCGCACCAGCGCCAGGTCCCAGCCGGTCCGGGCCGTGTCCGGCCTCGGCCGGCTCCGGCCGGCGAGGAAGATGTCACCCCCCGGGCCCTGCGCCAGCGCCGCCAGCCGGTCCTCGCGCCCGGTCAAAAAGTCCAGCCGGCGGGTCCAGAGCGTCTCGCCGTCGGGCGCGTACGCGGCCCAGAAGAAATCCCAGCTCGCCGCCCGGTCCGCAATCGTACCCCCGGCCGCGACCACCCGGCCCAGGCTGTCCGCGGCCACGCACCACGCCCGGTCCTCCGAGTTCAGCGGCGAACCCAGCCGGTTCGCCCGCCTGAGTTCCCCGGCGCTGTCGAAGAACACGACGGTGAACTCGTAGTCGGTCTCGCGCCCGAGGCTGTACCCGGCCAGCACCGCGCCCCGGTCCGGCAGTACCGCCAGCGCGGCGGAGCAGTCCTCGAGCGACTCCGGCCCGCTCCAACTCGACACCCGCACCAGCGCCAGCGCCAGCAGGGCTGCGAACGCGCACTGCCACAGCATTGTCGGCCGATTCTAGACCCGCTCTCCCGGCTGTCAATCGGTCGGTTGACAACCTGCCGCCGGGCAATATCATTACCAGCTGTAGGGGCCCGTAGTGTAGCTTGGTTTAACACGTCGCCCTGTCACGGCGAAGATCGCCAGTTCAAATCTGGTCGGGCCCGTTTGAATTGCCGCGTGCTGTGGTCCATCGCCCTGACCGCAGCCGCGGCAACTACTGCGAGCGGGTACGTTTCCCGCCCCCGTTCCTGGCATGAGTTCGACCGCCGCGTGCGCGGACTCACCCAGGCGGTGATGACAGAGGACACCCGCGAGATGTTCCGGATGTTCGTTCCCACCTTCCAGCAGGATATCAGCTTCGCCCGCTTCGACTCGGCCTTCCGCGCCTGGCAGGCTGGCCGGCGGGCAGCCATCGGCCAGGGCCGGATTGCCGAAACCCGCGGCATCAGCGGCCGGGCTTCGACCTTCATCGTTTTTGCGGGCGAGGACGATTACGACTACGTCTTCCAGAACTGGGTCTACGCGGGTGAAACCTGGCAGCTTGCCTGGCTGTCGAACATCCTTGACCGATCCTTCACCTACGGCGACCAGGACAGCGCCGCGGTTCGCGCGATGCGGGCCGCCGCGCTCTACTGGCTGGTCGCGGAAAACGGGCTGGGCGAGGTGCCGCCTGGCTTCGCGCGGCCGGACACCGTCCTGGTCATCGACTCACTCGGCCGGGCGGACTGGCTGCCCGGCCATCCCACCGTCGTCCGCACACCCACGGAGTTCCGGTCCCGGGCCGGGCTGCCCGCGGTCCCGTTTGCGTTCCGGTTCGCGCTCACCCGCAGCCTCGGCCAGGTCGGGGTCTGCACGGTGGACCTCATCGCGCTGAGCCGGCGGCCCGGCGCCACGCGTCAGATCCGCAGCATCCAGGTTTTCCTGGAACCGGTCGGCGACGACTGGCGCTTCCTGAACGTCGGCGGGGTATGGTAGCGAGGCGGGCGGAAACCGTCGAGTAGGGTGGCCCCGGGCGGGGTCGCTCAGAGCCGGGCGAGCAGTTGCTCGTAGAGCCCGAGCAGGTCGTTCTCAATCAACTGGACCTCGGCGATCGCCTGGGCGATCCTGCGCTGGTCCTCCAGTTCGCCGACCCGGACGCGGCTGCGCACGATGCCTTCAAGCCGGGCCACCTGCGCCTGCATGTCCCCGCCTATCTCGTCAACCAGCGCGGTATGCTCCGGCACCACCTCGCGCATCGCATCCAGGAACCGCATCGCGCTCTGCTTGTGCGCGACCATCGCCCAGAGCAACCGGTCGAAGCAGACCGGGCTTTCTTCCGGACCGCATACCGGGCAGAACGGCACCGTATCCAGCGCGACAATCAGCTGGTCGTAGGCCTGCAACCCGGTCTGCCAGCCGTCCTCGTTCCGGGCCAGGCCCAGTTCCAGCGCCTGGGTCAGCACCAGCGCCAGCACCTCGTCCAGGTCGTCCCAGCCGTTGCCGGCGTCGTCCACGAGGTACACCTCGGCCACCAGGCCGGTCAGCGGCAGTTCGTCGGCGCTGTCCAGCGTGTGCCCGAACAACAGCCCCTGCTCGCCCTGTTCCGGGTCGAACCGGGTCGCGACACCCCAGAAGCTCGCGCGGTGACCCGGCCAGCCGCCCAACACCAGCACCGGCCGGTCGCCTTCCAGCGCCATCCTGATGATGGCGAACGCATCGCCGCCCGCGGCCAGCGAGTAGACCTGATCGAGCTCCAGCCCGGCCATCATCGCCGCGTCCTCTAGGTAACTGCCGACCTCGCCGCCCGGCCACCAGGCCCGGCATTCGCCCGCCGCCGCCGCGAACGAGAACGACTCGCCGGTCAGCGCCGCCAGCCAGTCATGATCGGCGAACAACCTTAGCCGCCGCATGCTCTCCTCGAGCGCGACCGCCAGGCCGCTCGGGTGACGCGACGCTACCGGCAAAGCGCCCAGCGGCCCGGGCGCGGTCTCGAACCTGAGCTCCCGCCCCCCGCGCAGCACCACCAGCTTGACCGGGCCGGCCGCCAGGACGGCGCGTCCCTGGGCGGCGACGACGTCGGCGTTCGACGCGACCGGTTCGAGGTTGTAACTCAGGAGCAGGTCTCCGGGCAGCAGTCCCAGCTGTTCGGCCTGGCCGCCCGGCAGCAACTGCCAGATTTCCGGCCGGGCCAACTGGCGATAGACGGTGCCCGGGGCGTAACGTTCGGTGAGGGTATCGCAGGCAACCAGCGTCAGCAACACCGCCAGCGCTGCCGCCCGCGACCGGTTCATCTTACCTCGGCCGGGTAGCGACGACCGGCTCGCTCAGCCCGGGCGGCGCGTCGAGTCGGGTTGCGACGTCGGCCAACCCCCGCAGCACGTCGCGCAACTGCTCCGCGGTCAGGTCGGCATCCTTCACCCTCGGCCACATGTCCGCGGCCAGGGCCGCGCAGGACCAAGTCGTCCGGGCGTTGACGAACCCGGCTTCCTCGAGCGATTCCCGCATCGTCAGGCTGGTAAAATGCTCCAGCTCGTACCAGCTCGCGCCGGTCACCCGCTCCTGGTTCCGCTCCAGGAACTGCACGCCCAGTTCCGGGTTCTGCGCCGGGCTGTCGCCCAGCCGCTCGACCAGCTCGCCCAGCTTGCGGAACTCGTCCCGCATCTCCGGGGTCGGGTCGAACTTCACCATGTAGTTGCGCTCCCAGGCCGGCCGGCGGTGCTTGAGCACGTAATGATAGCCCAGCGTCTCGTCGGCATCGGTCAGGAACACCCGCTCGACCAGCGGCTTCTCCAGCCGCTCGTAGCTCTCAAAATACACCCGGAGCTTCGAGCCCGGCCTCAGCACCCGGAACAACTCCCGCATCGCCTGCATGGGGTCCGAGGTCTGCTCGAGAGACTTCACCGCCACCGCGCCGTCGAAACTGCCGTCTTCGAACGACAGCCCGGTCGCGTCCATGAACTTCACGTTCACGTTGGTCAACCCGAGCCGCTCGGCGTTGGCCGCGCAGGCCTTCACCCGCCGGGCCGAAGCGTCAATCCCGGTCAGGGAGTGAAACGACGAAGCCAGCCGCAGCAGCGGCCAGCCGTGCCCCGAGCCCAGGTCGAGCACATTCCCGGCCCCGAACAGGTGCGCGGCGATGTCCCGGATCTGGGCCTCCTCGCGGAAATGAGTTTCGTCGTGCAGGTCCTGCGACTCATCGAACCACGGCAGCCCGCCGTCAGGGGGAATCTCGAGTCGATTGTAGGTCTGCTCGGCGCTGGTGGATTCGCCCGGCTTGGCCTCATTGACAATCCATGTCTCAAGGACGGTGTATTTCTTTGCCATATCCGAGACGATGATAACCCGGAGCGCGAACAAGTCAATACCGCCTGCGCCTGCGGCCGCGTTCCCTGGCCGGGGTTGACACCGCCCGTTCCGCAGGTTACAACTGTCACGTTGACCGTCAAAACACCGCAAACCTGAAGGAGGTCCCATGTTCGGCATTCTCCTGCTCGTCGCCATCACCGCGATCATCGCCTACGTCGCCATCCGCCAGAGCGGCCGCGGCCGGATCATCGCGAAGCGCGCCGGCATTCTCGTGGTCGTTGTCCTTGCCCTGCTCTTCGCGGTCTCTTTCTTCCGCGTGGTCCCGCCCGGTCACGCCGGGGTCCCGGTCCTGCTCGGCCGGGTCCAGAACCAGCTCTCCAGCGGCCTCAATGTCGTCGTCCCGATCGTCAACGTCGTGCTGATGGACGTCCGCACCAACGCCTACACCATGTCGAGCATCCGGGAGGAAGGCTTGGTCAAGGGCGACGACGCCATCGAGGCGCTCGCCGCCGACGGGCTCACCGTCGAACTCGACGTCACCGTCTGGTACCGGCTCGACGTCACGCAGGCCAGCTGGGTTTACCAGAACATCGGCCCGGACTACAGCATCAAGATTGTCCGGCCCTCGATCCGCACCGCGCTCCGCGACGCGGCCAGCCGCTTCACCGCGTCCGAGCTCTACTCCTCGGGCGGCCGCGCGGTGTACACGACCGCGGTGGACTCACTGCTCGACGAGGCCTTCACCGGCCGGGGCATCGTCCGCGAGCGCGTCCTGCTCCGCCGGGTCAAGCTCCCCGGCATCGTGATGAGTGCGATTGAAGAGAAACTGGCCGAAGAACAGCGGGCCGAGGCGATGCAGTTCACCCTCCAGAAAGAAAGGAGCGAGGCCGAACGCAAGGAGATCGAGGCGGCGGGAATCGCGGCCGCGAACCGCACCATCGCCGGCAGCCTCACCAGCAGTTACCTCACCTGGTACTACGTCGAAGCGCTCAAGAAGGTCGCCGACAGCGACAACAGCACCTTCGTGGTCATGCCCTTCGACCAGAAACTCACCCCGCTGCTGAATGTGAGGTAGCCAGCACCGCCGCGCTCTTGACAACTCCCCGGCCCGGCGCACAATTTCCCGTAGCCTGGGGCTTGTCCCGCCCCCGGGCGGCCGGCCCCGCCGACCAACGCGGGCAAAGGAGCAAAGAATGGAGCGCAGCAAGTTCACCCCGGCGGCCGGGCGCGGCCGTGGGCTCATCGTCCTGGCCGGCCTGGCCGCGGTCGCGGTCCTGCTCGTCGCCTGCGACGTGTTCCCCGCCGATGGCGGCATCGAGTTCCCGCCTATCGGGGCGATATACATCAACTACAACAACGAACGCACCGTCGTTGACCCGGTCACCCTGCTCGCCGAGGGCGGCGGCCCACTCAACGGCTACACCTGGAGCCTTGCGTCCGGCTCCTCGTTCCCGGCCGGGACGACCGTTGACCCGCTGACCGGCGTGTTCAAGCCGACCGGCGGCACGGTCTCGCACACCCCGACCACGTTCAGGATGACCGTCACCGCCGGCTCCAATACCGCCATCAGCCCGCCCTACTCGGTGGTGATGATGAACTACGGCAGTGGCCTGGTCCCGACCGCAATTCTCCAGCAGTGGCCCCCGGAGGTTGACCCGAGCGCGCTCCAGTTGATGGACGCCGAGCCGGGCAAGGCCTACGGCGCCTCGCTCTATGTGCTCGGCGGCACCCCGCCCTACCGGTGGATGGTGAACACCATCTTCTCCAACGACCTCGGTAATGCCGGGCTGAGCGTTTCCCCGACCACCGGGGTGGTCATCGGGACGCCCTTCTCCAGCGCCTCGGGCCAAATCCTCCGGTTCAAGGTTGTCGTCACCGACGCGCGCGGCGACACCGCCATCTTCGAGCCGGTGTACTCGATACGGGTGAAGTAGCCTCGTGCGCGGTCAGTTCCTGAGTGACTGCTTCTGACCGGGCAGGCTACCGGCCGAGCCAGGCACGGACCAGCGCCGTGATTTCCCGGCGCAGTCGGTCGGCCAGTCCCCCGCGTTCCAGCCGTTCCAGCGTATCATCAAGCCGGCCACTCTGCGCGAACGCCAGCCCTTCCGCCGCAAAGCGGCGCAGTACTTCCTGCGCGCGGACCAGCTCGCCGCTGTCCAGCCATATCCCGTGTCCCTGCGGGCAGCCGTCAACAAGGAAAGTCCGACCCGGCTCTGCCGCATACCAGTACCGACTCAACCCCTGCCCGCACCGCGGGCAGGCATACGGCTCCCCTTCCCACGGCTGTTCCGTGGCGGTCGCCGCCCCGGGGGCTCCCTGCAATTCCGCGGGCAGTTCACCGGCACGCGCAACCGGCTCCAGCTCACCCGGGTCAAACCAGGCCCCGCGGCACGCCGGGCAGACATCAACCGCAACCGGCCCGACACGTAGTTCAACCAGCCGGCTGTTCTCACAGGCCGGGCAGTTCATCATGAAGCGGCCGGCCGGCTGGACACGTTCAACCGGTGGTGATGGTAGCGGCCGGAAGAACCCCGGGACCCGGGGTCACCTCGCCCCTTCAGGACGGGGGCCGGGACCCCGGCGCCGGGACCCCGCCCCGGCCCGGGCCGCACTGGCCGGAAAGCAGCGTGTAGAACAGCAGCCCGGCGATGAGGATGATGACCACCGGCCACCAGGACCTCAGGAAGCCGTTGCTCATGCCCTGGCCCGGTCGTCAGGCGCCTGGCGGCTGATGCTCACGGTTCCAGTCTAGGCCGCCGCGCGCCAGGGTCAAGGTCTGCGGGCGGGTATGTGATGCCACGGCGCTAATGTCATAGGGTTATGCCACAGGGATTATGTCCGTCTCGACGTACCGCCGGCGGTCGCCGGGTCGACTGGCTATGCTGGATGCATGCAGGTAACCTGGATTCTGCTCAAGGAGCGTGAGTTGGTCCGGCTGAGAGTCATCAAGAGGGCCTTGGTGGGTCTGCCGGCGCATGCGGCCGCGGATATGCTCAAGCTCTCCATACGCGAGGTCTTCCGCCTCAAGGCTCGCGTACGTGCCCGGGG
>JAWOIB010000001.1:0-3943 GCA_046484845.1 bacterium | reverse complement strand
GTGGCGGTCGTTTCCGGCCCGGACACGCGGCTCGACTCCCCACCCCCACCCGCATTCCCCGGGCCACCGGGGTAGCCGTCGGGGTAGCCGTCCCCGGAGCCATACCGGTAGCGATACCCGGAGCCGTCACCCTGGCCGTACCCGTAGCCCTACCCGTAGCCGTCACCCTGGCCGTCATCCTGGCCACCCCGGGAGCCACCCCGGAGGGGGTCACCGGAGCCGTAGGGGGAGCCAGGGGGGGAACGGCCCCGGGGATGGCCCCCGGGATGGGGTGGGGCTGGTCGCTCGGACCGGCTAACTCGTCTATTTCGTGTTAGATAGCCGGTCCGGGCCTCGGCAGTTCGCAGGTAGCCGGAAAACCGGCCGCCTCGCCGGTGTATAACTCTGCGAACCGGGATGCGCCGGCCGGGTTGTCAGACGTGGGGTTCAGGTCACGGGCGGGCGAGTCGGGCGAGGCTCGGCGGGCGCGGAGGTCTGGTCCGGGCTTGATTTCGGTAATCGGTTTGACAGACTTGGACGATGTCCGGGAGTAGTCAGCCTTCGTCCCGCTCCGCGCAATGGGCCGGGGCGGGTGTGTTCGTGCTCGCGGCGCTGGCTTCGGGCCGGGTGTTGCTCCAGCCCGGGCTGATCGGCGCGGTCGACGTCTGGCCGCATCTTGTTCGCCAGCAGGTGGTGGCCGAGACGTTGCGGGAGGGAACCTCGCCGTTCTGGACGTTCCTGTTCTATGGCGGCTTCCCGGTGCTGCGGTTCTACGGGCCGCTGCTGGCACTGCTCGGCGGGGCGGCGCAGTTGCTGGTGAGAGACGGTCTCTGGGCGCTGAAGCTGTTGCTGTTCGCGCTCCACGGGCTGTCCGGCTGGGCGATGTTCGCGCTGTTGCGGCGCCGGGCCGGTCCGGTCGGGGCCGGGCTGGGCGCGGCCGCGTACCTGCTGGTGCCCTGGCGGTTGATAAGCCTGGTGACCGAGGCGAACCTGCCCCAGTCGCTGGTTTACCTGTTCCTGCCGTTGTTGTTCCTGGCGGTTGACGGGCTGCGGCCGGGGCGGTTGGCGCGGGGCGCGGCCGGCGTCGGGCTGTGGCTGGGATTGCTGGCGCTGGCGCATCCTTACTACGCGTTGATGGCGGCGTTGCTGGCGCTGGTCGTGGTGCTGCTGGAGCCGGACCGGCCGGTACGGCTGGTCGGGCTGGCCGGGGCCGGGGCGCTGGCCCTGGCAGTGGCGGGTTTCTTCGTGTTCCCGTTCCTTGCCGAGTACCGCGGTCACAGCTACCCGGTACTGCCCCTGCGGGTGCCCGGCCCGGACCTGCGGGTACTGCTCTGGCCGTGGAGCCCGGCCCCGGGGTACCGGGGGTTCTACTTCGGGCTGAGCATCGTGCTGGGCGGGCTGGTCGCGGCCGGCCGGGCCGCGCGCTGGCGGCAGGGCCGGGGCTGGGTCTGGTTCGCGGCCGCGGTCGCGCTGGCGGCGCTGGGCGGCTGGGTCGCGCCGGTGTTCGGGCTGGTGCCGGCGGGCCAGCCCCCGGGTCGGGCGCTGCTGCCCGCGGTGTTCGGGCTGGCCGGGCTGTTCGGGCTGGGTGCGGACCGGCTGTTGATCCGGGCCGGGAAGCGGGCCTGGCTGGCCGGGTTCGGGCTGGCCGCGGTGCTGGCGGTTGATTGCCTGCCGTTCATCGGGCAGACCCGGTTCCTGGCGCGGGAGCGAGCCCTGCCGGTGCGGGACGAGGCGTACCGGCTGATACCGGCCGCGCCGACCCCGCGCCTGCTCGACCTGCACAATCATTCCGGGCAGGCGGACGATTTTCCCCGGCTGGGCGTGTACCCGGCGCTGGGCTACCTGTTCGGCGGGCTGGGTTCCGCGCTCGGGCCGCCCTATCACCAGTTCGCGCCGCGCTCGATGATGTACGTTTACCCGTGGGCCGGGCTGGTGAGCGCGGAGCTGGGGGACGCGGGCCGGCGCGGGTTGTCGGAGCGGGCGCGGCGGGCGCTGGCGCTGGCCGGGGTGACGCATGTCATCACGCCGCCGGCCGCGGCGGGCGAGGGGATGGTGATGACCAAGCTCGGGATTGACTGGGACGACCGGTTCCTGCGCGCGGACCGCCGGCCGCCGCTGGCGTTCGGCCGGACCGGGTTCGGTATCGCGCTGGGCAGCCGGGTGCTGAGGCCGGCGGGCGCGCCGGCCACCCCGGCCCGGGCGCTGACCATGGAGCTGGCGGGAGACTGGCAGGAGCTGCTCGATGCCGCGGAGCTGGACAGCGCGACCGGGATGCTGGCCGCGATACCGGTGCGCGGGCCGGGCGATTCGCTGCCCGGGGCCGGGGTGTTGCGTGTGCCGGACTGGCGGGTGCGGCACGACCGGGTGGAGGCGGAGCTCGAAGCCGCGGGCGGGGATTGTTGGGTGCGCCTGGCGGTGAGCTGGTATCCGTACCTGGACGTCCGGCTGGACGGCGCGCCGGCGGCGTTCGGCCGGACCGCGGACGGCTTTGTTTACCTGCGCTGCCCGGCGGGAGCGCACCGGCTGACGGTGCGCGCGCCGCTGGGCGGGCTGAGGACCGCACTGCTGCCGGTCAGCCTGCTGGCGCTGGCCGGCTGCGGGCTGGCCGGGCTGTTGCCGGCGGGTCGCCGGAGAAAGAAGAAGGGAGCCTGAGATGGCTGAAGGCAGGTTTGCGACTGCGATCAATTGTATGGACGGCCGGACCCAGTTGCCGGTCATAGACTGGCTGAGGCGCGAGTACGGCGTGGATTACGTGGATTCGGTGACCGAGCCCGGCCCGGTCTGCCTGCTTGCCGGGACGCCGAGCAGCCCGGCCCTGGAATCGGTCCGCGGCCGGGTGAGGATTTCCGTTGAGAAGCACGGCTCGCACCAGGTGGCGGTTGTCGCCCACCATGACTGCGCCGGCAACCCGCTGCCGAAGGAGCAGCAGCTTGAGCAGTTGCGCTGTTCGGTCGAGACGGTGCGGGGCTGGGGGCTGGATGCGGAGGTCATCGGGCTCTGGGTCGGGCCGGACTGGCAGGTTGAGCGGGTGCTCTAGGCCGGGGTCCCGGCCGGGAAGAAGCAGGCCAGCTCGTGCTCGACGTCCTCTTCCGGGTTGGAGGCGTGGACCGCGTTCATCCGCATAGAACTGCCGAACTCCGCCCGGATGCTGCCGGGCGCAGCCCGGGCCGGGTCGGTGACGCCGACGAGCTCGCGCACCCGGCGCCGGGCGTGTTCGGCTTCGAGCCGGACCGCGACCAGCGGGCCGGAAGTGATGAACTCGACCAGCCCGGGGAAGAATTCCTTGTCGCGATGGATGGCGTAGAACTCGCCGGCCTGCGCCGGGTTCAGCCGGCGCAGTGCCAGGCCGGTGATGGCGAACCCGGCGGCTTCGAGGCGCGCGAGAATCGCGCCGACGTGCCGGCCGCGCACAGCATCGGGTTTGATGAGCAGCAGGGTGGCTTCGGTCATTTCTTTCCGGGCCCCGGGGGCGGGCTGATGAGCTCGCCGGACAGGCGGTCGACCACGCCGGTGAGGCCGCGGATGATCGCGGCGGAGGTGATGGTCGCGAAGCTGACCGCGTCCACCGGCTCGTCCTGCAGCGGGCGGTAGGCTTTCATCCGGTCGCGGAAGTCACAGCCGAGCGCCATCGCGAGGTAGCCCGGGGTCTCGCGGTTCCGGAGCACCTCGAAATCGAGGATGAGCCCGGCCGGGTCGAGGTACGCCCGCACCGGCACCGGGCCGGTGTAGCCTTCGGCGGTGGTGCCGGCTTCGTCCGAATCGGCCACAAACCCGAGCAGGCTGTCGGCCGGGCCGTAGATCGCCAGGCAGGGGAACGGCTCGGCCAGTTCGCGGGTGAGCTTGAAACCGGGGAATACCTCCGCGAGGCGTTCGGCAGGGGGTACGGGGAGCGGCGTGCGCGCGGTGTCGGCCGGCGCGGAGTTGTCGGTGTCGGCGGCGCAGCTGGTCACCGGGCAGGCCGCGG
>JAWOIB010000058.1:0-13450 GCA_046484845.1 bacterium | reverse complement strand
AGAAATCCTTGTCCGGCCCGATGTGCGTGACCCCGGGCCAGGCCACCAGCCCGGTCGTGAAGATGCGGCCGGCGTAGGTCTTCTGCGGGCGTTGGATGCAGTTGGTGGTCATCAGGATCGCGCCCGGGAAGGCGGGGAACTCCTTCTGCTGGTTCTGCCAGGCGGTGCCGTAATGGCCGGCGAAGTGCTTGTACGCCTTCAGTTTCGGATAGCCGTGGCAGGGGAGCATCTCGCCGTGGGTGTAGATGTTGATGCCCTTGCCCTCGGTCTGCTTGAGCAGCAGCTCGAGGTCGCGCAGGTCGTGGCCGGAGATGAGGATCGCCTTGCCCTTGACCGGGGTGACCCGGACCTTGGTCGGCTCCGGGTGGCCGTAAGTGGTGGTGTTGGCCTTGTCGAGCAGTTCGGTAGCCTTCAGATTAAGCTTGCCGGTGCTGAGCGCCTCACCCAGCAGGGTATCAGCCTGCTGCTTTTCCTGCGCGAGCAGGTCGAGCAGGCGGTGGAACTCGGCGTAGATTGCGTCGTCATCATAGCCGAGGACGTGGGCGTGGTCGGTGTAGGCTGCCGCGCCCTTCAGCCCGAACAGCACCAGGTCGTGCAGGTCGGCGACATCGTCGTCCCACTTCTCGTGCCGGGCGAGGATGCCGACCGACCGACCCTGTTCGACCAGCCCGGTGATGTCCGGCGCGGGCTGCCAGGCAGCCGGGCCGGCGAGTTGCTCGACCGGCTTGCCGGCCCTTTTCGCGGCGTCCTCGTACAGCCGCTTTGCCCGGTCGCGCAGTTCGGCGGTGCGGTCCAGCAGGGACTTCAGCCGTTCCGGGTCGAAATCGACGTTGGTGATGGTCGCGAACAGCGCCTCGGTGGTAAAGGCGTTGACCTCCGGGTCGGTCGCGCCCAACTCCCGCGCGCGGTGCGCGTACTGCGCAATACCCTTGGTCGCGTGAATCAGCAGGTCTTGCAGGACGGCGGTGCGCTCATCCTTGCCGCAGACGCCCTGGACCGTACAGCCGGTGCCCCGGGCGGTCTGCTCGCACTGGTAGCAGAACATGCTCATAGGTTACTCCTTGTTCTCCCGGGCGACGGGTCGGCCGTCAAGCCCGATGGTCTCTTCAGCAAAGGGAACGGTCCGGCCGGAGGCGGCAATCGCCCGTCGGACCAGCTGAACCAGCCCGAAACAGCAGGGCACGGTCATGTGCAGGACCGTTACGGAGCGAATGTCGTTCTGACGGAACATCTCGGTCAGCTTCTCAAGATAATGCTCGGCGTCGTCCAGCTTCGGGCAGGCGATGATGAGCGCCCGGTCGCGGACCCAGTCGTCATGAAACCCGGGCGCGGCCGCGGCGACACAGTCCGCCGCAATCAACAGGTCGGCATGCGCCAGCCAGGGCGCGCGGACCGGGACCAGCATCAACTGGACCGGCCAGTTGCGCAGGCAGGAAGGGTTGTGGGGGTTTGAGGGTCCAGGGGTTCGAGGGGGCGCGGCCGCCGCGAGGTTCTGAACCGCGGCACCCGGGCAGGCGCATGCCGGGCATTCGGTTACCGGCTCCCGCGGTACCGGGATGCCGTGCCGCTTGAGGTACGCGATGGCGGCTTCGTGGTACGCTGTCGCGCCATGTTCCGCCAGGTGCTTGAGGTGAGCGGCGATGGTATTGGGTCCGGCCTTGACGATATTCGCCATCACCCGGGCCTCGTCGTAGGGTTCGGCCTCGCGCTCCTCGACGGTCATCGCGCCGGTCGGGCAATGGCCGACGCAGGCGCCGAGCCCGTCGCAGAACAGGTCGGAGACCAGCCGGGCCTTGCCGTCAATTACCTGCAAAGCTCCTTCGGGGCAGCCGGGGATGCAGTCGCCGCAGCCGGTGCAGGTCGCCTCGTCAATCCGGATAATCTTGCGCTTCGGCATGTCAGCTCCCGAGCTTCAGCTTCAGGTCGGACAGCCGGGTATGGTCGAGCTTGGCCAGCACCCGGCGCGAGAAGCCGCTGGTCAGCCCGCCGAGCGGGCAGCCGGTGCCGTCGCAGGCCGGGATTCCGAACATGCAGCGCGTGGCAGTGGTTGGTCCCTCGACCGCCTCGTACACCTGCCGGAGCGTGATCTGCCGGGGCGGCCGGGCGAGCCGGTAGCCGCCGGCCGGGCCGCGCACGCCCCGGACAAGGTCGGCCCGCTCCAGCACCTGCAGGACCTTGGCGAGATGGGTGCGGGAGACCTTCAGCGTGTCGGCGATGTCGCGCACCGAAGTCAGCCCGACCGGCTTCCGGGCCAGCAGCAGCGCGGCGTGCACCGCCAGCGCGGCGGCCTCGGAGACGTGCAGTAGTTCAGACATGAAGACTTCCTAATTAGTTATTTAGGAGTAATAATACTCAATTGGCCGGCCCTGTCAAGCGGAGAAAGTGCGTGCCTGGAGTCGGCCTGACCCCGGGCGTGTTCAGCGCGCCTGCCCCGGCCCGGGCCTGCCGCCTCGACACCGTCGCGGCACGAATTGCGCCCGGCCTGCCGCTGGATTATGACTTTGCGGACCCAAAGGAACCACGGAAACAGCACGCGGTCTGCAGACCGCTCCCACGGGAGCACCGGGGCCGAGGGAAATGGCAGCCCCCCCCATCCGCAGTGCCCGTATGACCGGGGCGCTAACCCGGAGATTGACCGGGCCTGTTACCGGGCGGGTGAGCGGGTGGATAACCGGACCGGTGACCGGGCTGGTGTGAGGCTCGATTACCGGCCGGGTGATGCGCCGGATGATATGCCGGGTGACTCGGGGAATGACCGGCCGGGTCGCTCTCCGGGTTACCGGCCCGATGACCGGGGGGATGACCCGGGGGGTAGGGGAGGGGGGAAATTGCCAACAAGACTAAATGGCAGTTATGGATAGATTTAGCCACACAACCGGGTATATCGAACCATGAGTTTCTACTAACATGGTACCCGGGAAATCATCCGAAAACCGGTGGGCCGGGGATTGAGGTTCATCCTATGCCGCGGGCAGGGCCGGTCGAGTTCGCGGGTTCTGCGGCGGTCAGCCGGCGAGCAGGCTTGAGGCGATCGCGTCCGCGCCGTTGACCGGGATTCTTCCCCAGCCGGCTTCGGCCATCGTGGCGAGTCGGCCCTCGGCCCGCAGGCGGCTGAGAGCCGGGCCGAAACCGTGCGCCCCGGCGATGCCGCCGAGCGGGCGGGCGACCCCGGCCTGCAGCGCGTGCGCGCGGTTGAGTGGGGCGAACGGGCCGATGTCGGGTTCGAGGATGAACAGCGGCAGGCCAAGCCCGACCGCCCAGTTGACCCGCTCGTGGGCCGGGGCGACCGCCAGGTCCAGTTCCGGGAAGAGCTCTGCAGTCCGGGCGTTCTCCGCCCGGCGAGTCGGCTCCGAGACCAGCCGCAGGCCGGGCCGCGTGCCGGGCGCGAGTCGTCGCATGAGGCGCGGTTCCGGGCCGCAGAACAGCGTCGCCCGGTACCCGGCCTCGAGACAGGAGCGCAGGGCCGCGGCGATGAGCCGGAGGTGCGGCCGGGGATACGCGCCCGAGCTGAAGAATGCGATACTGAGCGGGACGTTACGCGCCAGGCGGGGGAGCCGGGCGGACAGGGCGAGCCCGGCGATGTCGGCGATCTCGGGCTCGATGAGCAGGCCGGTGGTGAGGAGCCGCTCCCGGGGAACCCCGGCTTCGGCCAGCCGGGAGGCGGTCTCGGGCAGGGGCACGAAGGTGCGCCAGGCCTCCGGGACCGCGGTGGCCCCGGGCGCGGCGATTTCGCCGTGGACGTAGCCGACCCGGCAGACCGGACCGAGCAGGTGCGCGAGCAGGGGATGGTCAACGAGCACGGTGCCGGGATGGTCCTGGAACCTGCAGCGCAGACCCTCATCGAGCATCCCGAGCAGGGCTCGCGAGGGCGTCCCGGACCGGGCCCGGGCGTAGAGCGCGGAGAGCGGTCCGCCCCGGGCTCCGAGCCGGTAGGCGACCCGGGGAAGCAGCCAGCGCGGTACGACCCGGGGGATGTCGGTGATGCCCTGCCGGCGGAGCGCCTCGAGCACCGAGTCAAGGTATTGCGGGTGGCCGCGGCCGATTTCGGAGCAGACGGCTGTTATCAGGGGAGCCATGGAGTCTACATGTCACCACGGGTAGGGTTCGGGGGCGGGACCGGCGGGCGGCGGGCCGGGCGGGGCCAAGCCGCCGGCCTGGCAGGCAGGGCAGTGGTCCGCGCCGAGCGCGTCCGGGCCGGCGCGCCGGATGGCGACACCGCAGACCGGGCATGGCTCGCCGGGCCGGCCGTGAACCCGCAGGCCCCGGCGGTCGCCGGGCTCGGGCAGGCGGTCGAGGAGGCGGAGCCGAAGAATGGCGTCCTGCAGGACCTTCTTCACCGCCATGTAGAGCCGGATGGCTTCCTCGGGCCTGAGCGCGTCGGCCGGGGCAAGCGGCGCGAGCCGCGCCTCGAATAGGATTTCGTCCGCGTAGCAGGGGCCGATGCCCGGGACCGGGTGCCGGCCGGCGAGAAGTCGCCTCAGCGGCTCGTGGTGTCGGGCGAGCGCGGCCCGGAAGCGGGCAAGCGTGAACTCCGGGCCGAGCGGGTCGATGCCAGGACGGGTGACCCGGTCAGCCTGGTCCGCGTCGGCCGCGAGGTGGAGCGCGGCCCGCTGGTCCCGGCCGATCTCGATGAGCCGCAGGTCTTCTTCGCGGTCGAGGTGGAGCGCGGCGAGGTGCTGACCGGTCCAGGGCGCGGCCGCCGGGCCGAGCGCGAGCCGGCCGGTGGACGCGAGCCGGACGCACAGCCGGGGGCGGTCGTCGGTCGTGAAGACCAGGAAGCCGCCCGCGCGGGTGGCCGAGCGAAGGTGCCGTCCGGCCAGCGCGGCGACGGGCGGCACGCTGGTCCGGAGACAGCCCGGCCGGCGGATTTCAAGGCCGATGATGAGCCGTCCGGCCAGCGCCAGCCGCAGCCGGTCCTTGATGACCTCAAGCTCGGGCAGTTCGAGCATCGCTCAAAGGGTAGGCGGCGCCGCCGGGCGGTCAAGGCGGCCGGCACGCCCGCTCAGCGGAGCAGGCAGTGCTCGATTTCGCCGACGTAGGCCCGGTGGTAGTCCCGCTTCGGGTACTCGTCGTTGATGGCGGGCTCGATGAAGCAGCCCGGGTCGATGTCCTGGCCGTGGAGCCGCCGGCAGACGAGCACCAGCCGGGCCTGCTCGAACAGCACGGTGCCGGCCGGGCCCGGGACCGGCTTGAGCCCGGTTTCCCTGGCCTTGTCGGTGTCCCGGCCGGATCGGGTGCCGCAGAGCTGGAGCGCGGAACGCCAGCTTTCTTCGAAGAAGCTGAGCGTGAAGCGCGGGTGGCGCTCGACGAACCCGAAGGTGTGCCGGGTCGGCCGGATGAAGGCGAACGCGACCGGCCGGCTCCAGAGGACGCCCAGACCGCCCCAACTGGCGGTCATCGTGTTCCAGTCCGCCGGGGTGCCGGCGGTAATCAGCATCCAGTCATCGCCGATGAGCCGGAAGGGGTTATCGGTGAGTTCGGCGGGCTTGAGGGAGCGGAAATCAGCCATTGGTAGCCTCCTGCGGGGTGACGGGCAGCCCGAAGCGGGCGAACAGCCGATAGTAGAGCAGCGCCCAGCCCAGCCCGAGCAGCGCGCCGGCGAAGATGTCGGACAGGTAGTGGAGATTGAGCAATACCCGGCTGGCGGCGACCAGCCCGGCGGCGAGGAAGGCCCACCGGCGCCAGCGCGGCCGGGAGAAGGCCAGCGCGCCGAACAGCGCGAACGCGACGGTCGCGTGGCCGGACGGGAACGAGTTGTGCCAGTAGCCGGCCTTCCAGAACGAGAAGCCGTGAAGCCCGGAGTCGATCAGCATCCCGGGCCGGTAGCGGGCGAGGAGAACCTTCAGAAGCTCGCAGCTCAGCGAGGCAGACAGGACGGTGACCGGGAGGTAGAGCAGCGGCGTTAGCGACCGGCGGGGCCGGCCCGGGTGGTAGAGGAAGAAGAACCCGAGCATCACCAGCCCGGCCCCGGTCACAAAGGGGAAGCCCGCGAGGAAGCTGAGGCTGTGGAACACCGGGTTCCAGCCGGTCGGGATGCGCTCGGCGAGGTGCGCGACCGGGCGGTCGAGGATGAAGTAGCCGAGAAGTAGGGCTACCGGCGCGGCTGCGAACAGCAGCCGTCGGAACCGCGGGCGACTGAGCATCAGTAAGGTTAGAACGGGACAGGCCGGTTTGTCAAACGGGAATTTGCTTGACCGGGCAGGCCGCCGGCGTGATAATGGCCGGACAATCAAAGGAGGCGCGAAGATGCCGGCAATGACTCCCGAGCTTTTCACGCGGCTGTACCATCCGTCGGCACGGCAGCCGGAACTGGTCTGGGTGCCGGGACTCCGGTTCTTGGCGGTCGAGGGTGATGGCGACCCGTCGAGCAGCCGTGAGTTCCAGGGCGGCATCGAGGCGATCTACAGCGTCGCCTACACCATGAAGTTTTGCTTCCCGCCGGGCCACCCGGTGCGCGACGCACGGGTTCCGCCGCTCGAGGGGCTGTACTGGAGTCCGGGCCGGGAGACGCTGGTCGCCGGCGAGAGGAACCGGATGGGCTGGCGGCTGATGCTGCGGCTGCCGGAGGGCGCGACCGCGCGGATGGTCAGAGCGGCGATGGCCGGTGCCCACCATGAGATCTACCAGTCCGACCCGCGTCGGGTGAAGCCGGAGAGGTACCGGACGGTGGTCCGCTACCCGGTGCGGAAGGCCGGCGGCAGATGACCGGGTCGCGCGCCCGCCCCCGCTCCGGGCCGGCGCTGCTCGGGCTGGTGATGTTCGGGTCCGGGCTGGCCGGGCTGGTGTTCGAGGTGGTCTGGATAAGGCAACTGGCGCTGGTGCTGGGCGGCAACACCCACGCGCTGAGCATCGTGCTGGCGGCGTACATGGCGGGCATCGCGCTGGGCAGCATCCGGCTCGGCGGGCTGGCCGAGCGCCGCGCGGCCACGCAGGGGCCGGCCGGCCTGGCGCGTCTGCTGGCGCTGTTGCTCGGGCTGACCGGGGCAACCGGGCTGGCGGTGACGGTGGTGGTACCCTGGCTCGGGCCGGTGGTGGCGCCGCTGTTGCGGCTGGTCGGCTGGAACTCGCCCTGGGCGCTGCTGCTGCGCGGCCTGTTTGGGTTCCTGCTGCTATTGGCGCCGACGGTGCTGATGGGCGGGCAGTTGCCGGTGGCGGCACGGCTCGCGGTTGAGAGCCGGTTCGTGGTCGGCCGGCGGCTGGCGCTGTTGTACGGGCTGAACACGCTCGGCGCGGTCGGCGGCGCGCTGTTGGCCGGCTTCCTGCTGCTGGAGCGGCTGGGCGTGAGCCTGGCAAGCCTGGCCGCGGCCGGGCTGTGCGTGCTGCTGGCCGCGCTGGCGTTGCGGCACCGCGGCCAGCCGGGCCGGGCGGCCGAGAACCGGCCGCATGCCGAGGAACGCCGACCGCCCAGGCAGGCCGGTTTGCCCGAGCCGGTGCGCTACGGTCCGGTCGGACTGGCGGTGCTGGCCGCCGGGTTCCTGCTTTCCGGGCTGGCCGGGCTGGGGCAGGAGGTGGTCTGGACCCGGGCGTTGGTGACGGTGATGGGCCAGCCGACCTACGGCTCGACGGTAGTGCTGGCCGGGTTCCTGCTCGGGCTGGCGCTGGGCGGGCTGGCGGGCGGGCGACTGAGCGACCGCAGCCGCGACCCGCTGTTCGCTTTCGGGTTGGTCGAGCTGGGGATAGGTTTGAGCGCGCTCGGGGCGGTGTTCCTGCTGGCCCGATCGTCGGCGCTGTTCGGCCCGGTCGCGATCAGGCTGGGCGCCAGCTGGGCCGGTTTGATTGTCGGGTTGGCCGGGTTCGCGTTCGGGGTGATGCTGGTCCCGACCCTCGCGATGGGGATGACTTTCCCGCTGGCCAGCAGGGCCTGGGTGGCGGGCACCGGCGGGTTGGCATCGCGGGTGGGCCTGCTGTCGGCGCTGAACACCGTCGGGGCGCTGGTCGGGGCGCTGCTGGTCGGGTTCCTGTTGGTGCCGCGACTGGGCACCGGGCCGGCGAGCCTGGCGCTGGCCGGGGTGAGCCTGGCGGTCGGGGTCGCGGCGGTGCTTGCCGCCCGGGCCCGGTTGGCGACCCGGCTGGTGACGGTGCTCGCGGGAGCCGGGTTGTTCGTGGCCGCGGCGGTCGTGCTCGCGCCCGGCCGGTTGCGGGTGCTACCGCCGACGCTGGCCCAGGACGGCGGCGCCGACTGGCGGGTGATGTACCACCGCGAAACGGTCGACGGGGTGGTGGTGACCGCGGAGAACCGGGCCGGCGTCCGCCAGACCTGGGTCGGCTCGAGCGTGGTCTGCGGCACCGCACTGCCGGCGCTGCGGCCGGTGCGGCAGATGGGGACGATTCCGTTCGCGATCAACCCCGCGCCTGAGCGAGTGCTGGTCATCGGGTACGGGCTGGGAGTGGCGACCGCGCTGTTCGTCGAGCTATCGGACGGGCCGGTGGACTGCGTCGAAATCGCGCCCCGGGTGGTCGAAGCCTCGAGGGATTTCGCGAAATGGAACAACCGGGTGTACGAGCACCCGCGGCTGGCGGTGCTGGCCGGGGACGGGCGGAACTTCCTGCTCGCGACCAACCGGCAGTACGATTTCATCTCCTGCGACCCGACCCACCCGGCGCTGGGCTCGGGCGCGCTGTACACCGTGGAGTTCTACGAGCTCTGCCGCCGGCGGTTGCGGCCGGGCGGGGTGATGACCCAGTACCTGCCGTTGCACAAGCTGGAGCCCGGGGATTTCCGGGCGGTGGTCAACACGTTCCGGCAGGCGTTTCCGGACTGCGCGCTCTGGCGCGGCGTGTCCCACGCAGTGCTGGTGGGCAGGAAGGACCGGCCGCTGGCGATCGAGTACGAGGCGCTGGCCCGGCTGTTCGAGCGGATGAAGCCGGGCACGCGCGCGGCGCTGGCCGAGGTGTTCATCGACGAGGCCGACGACCTCATCGCCGGGATGGCGCTCAACGCCGGTGCGCTGGCGGAGTTCACCCGCGGCGCCGGGCTGTTCAGCGACGACCGGCCCGGGCTGGAGTACCGGGGTGCGCGGGCCTCGGACACACGGACCTGGCGGCTGAACGCGGAAGGCCTGCTGGCCCGCTTTTCCGGGCCGGCCGGGGTGCTGTACAGGTTCGGGCCGGACTCGCTCAGGGTGACGCGCCGGCTGCAACTGGCCTCCGCGGCTGAGCAGGCCAAGTTCCGAGCCACGCTGGCCGCGGTGAGCGGCCGGCAGGAGGAGCAGGTCGCGGAGTTCCGGCGGGCGCTGATGTTCTACCCGGCCGACCGCGAAGCGGAGACCTTCCTGCGGATGTCCGGTGGCGGCCGCTGAGAAAGCGCCCCGGCCGAAACCGGGGCGCCCAACAAGAGAGGTCGTGGTTCCTTTAGAAGACCGCGAAGCTAATCGCGCATGGGCAGCCCGGGAACCTCCGTTACGGTCCGCCCAATTTAAAACACCTTGGTGGGTGGTCAGCAGTCAATCGGTGGCAACACCGTCAATACTGGCACATTCAGGGTAGCACCCCCAGACATGGTGTCAAGAATCCGGGCCGATTTCTCTTAAGATGTTGTTTGTGATGCGGTTGGGTCCAGTTGACGCACTTCGAATTATGTTAGGCAAAACTGTGCCTTCCGCAGGTGATTGAGAGGTATTCGGTTATGAGCCGCACCCCCCTGTCCGGGCGGGTTCAGGGCGGTTCCTGCGCCCACAACCCCCAGCAGGTCGGTGATTTAGGGGGCCGGGAAACTATTCCGCTAGGTAACTTGCTGTTTTGTAAAGGCTTATGTCGGTGAGTCCCGCTGTCGGTGTCCGGTATTGACTCGAGCAGGGGTTGGGGCTAGAATCTGGTTGCGGTCGTTGGCGGCGTGTGCCGCCTTCGGATAACGTCTTGCGGTTCAAGCGCTTGACATCGGAGGTGTGATGGCTGAAGCGTCGAAAGCGGTGGCAGCGGTAGTCGAAACGCGGGATTTGAGCAAGAGCTACCGCGTCGGCAGGATGGAGGTTCCGGCCCTGCGCAGTGTCTCCTTGCGACTGGACAGGGCGGAGTTTGCCGCGGTGGTCGGGCCTTCCGGGTCGGGCAAGACCACGCTGCTGAACATTATCGGGTGCATCGACGAGCCGAGCTCGGGCGAGGTGATCCTTGCCGGCCGGCCGGTGGCCGGGTTGTCTTCCCGGGAACGCTCTGAGGTTCGCAAGAACGACATCGGCTTCGTGTTCCAGACCTTCAACCTCGTGCCGGTGCTGTCGGCGTTTGAGAATGTCGAACTGCCGCTGATACTGCTCAGGCAGGAACCGACCGAGCGCCGGCGCAAGGTGACCGAGATTCTCGAGCGCGTCGGCCTGGGCGAGTACCTCGACCGCCGGCCGGGCGAGATGTCCGGTGGCCAGCAGCAGCGGGTGGCGGTCGCCCGGGCGCTGGTGAAGAACCCGAAGTTGGTGCTGGCCGACGAGCCGACTGCCAACCTCGACTCCGCAACCGGCGAGGACATCCTGAGGCTGATGCGTGCGCTGAACCAGGACCTCGGCACGACCTTCGTGTTCTCGACGCACGACAAGATGGTGATGGACTTCGCCCGGCGGCTGGTCGTGCTCCACGACGGCGCGGTGGTCGAGGACCGGCGCAAGGAGGCCTGAGGTGCGGCTGCTCCGACTGGCCTGGCGCAACGTGTTCCGGCACCGGCGCCGGACGGTCATCACCTTCGTCGCGATTTCGGTCGGGCTGGCGGCGATGATCCTGATGGACAGCATGCTGGGCGGCTTCGAGGTCTGGACCCTGCGCAGCCTCATCGCAATGGAAACCGGCCATGTCAAACTCCATGGTACTGGTTACCGCGAAGAGGAACGAAATCTGCCGGTGAACATCGTCGTAGCGGACCCGGACGCGGTCAGCGCCCGGCTGGCCGAGGCCGGCTACGAACGCGTTACCCCGAGGACTGTGTTCGCGACCGAGATCGGCACCGGCACCGACCAGTTGCCGATAATGGGCATCGGCATCGACCTCGCGACCGACAGCCGGGTGTTCGAGTATCCGGAGGCGCTTGTCCGGGGGCGCTGGCCGCAGGGCCGCGGCGAGATGCTGGTCGGGCAGGAGTTGGCGAAGGACCTGGCGGTCGATACCGGCGGCTACGTGACGCTCGTCGTCCGGACCCGGGCCGAGAGCTGGAACGCGCTCGACTTCACGGTGGTCGGCCTGCTCGGCACCGGCAGTATGCTGGTTGACGCCAATGCCGCTGTCATCGCGCTCGAGGACGCCGACGAACTGCTGGTGATGAATGGGGCGGTGACCGAGGTGGCGGTCCGGCTGGCCCGGCGTGAGGACGCTCCGGCGGCCCGGGAGCAAATTGCCGGGCTCGGGCTTGACGGGGTCGAGGGCTGGACCTGGCGCGAGCTGGGCCAGGACGTGCTCGACATATCCGGCACCAAGGGGGCGGTGGCGGGCATGGTCATGCTGGTGGTGGTCATCATCGCCGCGGTCGGCATCGTCAACACGATGCTGATGGCGGTGATGGAGCGGACCCGGGAAATCGGCACGATGCGGGCGCTGGGGTTCGGCTATCGGCAGGTGATGGCGCTGTTCCTGTTCGAGGGCGGGTTCATCGGGACGTTCGGCAGCCTGCTGGGCACCGCGCTGGGCATCGCCGCGACTTGGATTTTCGCCGCGCTGAAGATCGACATGACCGAGATGGTCGCCGGGATGAGCGGGGCTGGGGTGACGATGCCGGTGCGAATGTACCTGCACGCCGAGTTGGACTGGGCGGTAGTGGTGCAGGTGCTGGTCTTCGGGGTGCTGGTCTCGCTGGCCGCGACGCTGCTGCCGGCCCGGCGGGCGGCCCGGGTTCAGCCTGCCGATGCCCTGAGGAAGGTGTAGGCGATGGGCTACCTCCTGAGGCTGGCCGCCCGCAACGTCACCCGCAACCCGCGCCGAAGCATCCTCTCCGCGCTGGCGATTGTCATCGCGCTGGTGATGATCGTGTTCGCCCAAGGCTGGCTGAGAGGAATCCTCGGCGACATCAGCGATAATACCGCCCGGCTCCGGACCGGTCATGTCCGAATCGCCCGTAGCGAGTACCTCCGGCGCGAGCGGTTGCTGCCGCTGTCCGAGGCGATGAAACTCGGACCGGAAACGGCGGCGATGCTAGACGAGGACCCGGAGGTCGCCGCCTGGGCGCCGCGGATTCGATTCGGGGTCATGCTCAACAACCGGGAAACCAGCCTCGCCGCGATCGGCTTGGCCGTTGACCCCGGGCGCGAGGAGGACATTCTCCGGCTGGCGCCGACGGTCGCGGCCGGCAGCTACTTCACCGGCGAGGAAGACATCCTGCTTGGTCGGGAGCTGGCCGACCGGCTCGGGCTGGCGGCCGGCGATACGTTGGTGCTCATCACCCAGACCGCCCACATGTCCGCGACCGGGGCAAACCTGGTCGTCCGGGGCGTGCTCAACACCGGCATCGCTCAGATCGACCGCAACCACTTCTTCATCACCCTGGCCCGCGCCCAGGACCTGCTTGACCTTGAAGGCCGGGCAAGCGAGGTGGTGGTGATGCTCGCCGACCCCGGCCGGGCCGAGGCGGTCGCGACCCGGTTCGGGACGCGGCTGGCCGACCCGGAAGCCGAGGCGCGTCCCTGGACCAGCGAGGGCATCATCGGGTACATCCGAATGGCGAACACAACCTACTTCATCATGTACCTGGTCATCCTGCTGGTGGCCTGCAGTGCGATCGTCAACACGATGATGATGGTGGTATTCGAGCGCACCCGGGAGATCGGCACGATGCGGGCGCTGGGAATGTCCCGGGCGGCGGTGGTCGGGGCGCTGGTGCTCGAGGCCGGGCTGATCGGGCTGGGCGGCAGCGCAATCGGGACCGGGCTGGGCGCGGGGCTAACCGCGCTTGCCCAGGCGCAGGGCATTGACGTCCGGGTGATGACCCAGAACGAGGTCAACCCAGCGTTGATGCAGGGTGTCATCTATCCTGAGCTGACCGTTGCGGCGGTAGTCATCAGCATGGTGATGGGCATCGGGCTTTCGTTACTGGTCGGGTTCTTCGCGTCGCGCCGAGCGGCGAAGCTCAGCCCGGCCGAGGCGTTGAGGACAATGTGATGAAGAAGCTGACAGGGTTGGCCGGTTGCCGCGTAGCCGCGCTTGGCGTGCTGTTGGTCATCGCGGCGCCGGCGCTGACCGTTGAGGAGATTGTCGAGCGGCTGGATCGGAACACCACCGCCGGCACGATGAGCTACCGCGCGCGGATGGCGATCAGCATCGGCGGCGAGGTGCGGACCAAGGAGTTCGAGGGCTGGGCCGAGGGCGAGGACAGGGCGAGCATCGAGTTCACCGCGCCGGCCCGGGACCGGGGCACGCGGTTCCTGAAGCTCGGCGACGAGATGTGGATGTGGCTCCGGGATGTGGGCAAAAGCACCAAGCTTGCCGGCCACATGCTCCGGCAGTCGTTCGCCGGCTCGGACTTCTCCTACTCGGACGCGGCCCG
>JAWOIB010000023.1:0-13292 GCA_046484845.1 bacterium | reverse complement strand
CTCGGATCGGCTAAATCGTCTATTTCGCGTTAGATAGCCGGTTCGAGCCTCGGTAGTTCGCAGGTAGCCGGAAAACCGGCCGCCTCGCTCGTGTATAACTCTGCGAACCGGGATGCGCCGGCCGGGTCGGGAGGAGGATGGGGTTGGCTGAATTGACATCCGCCTCGGGCGAGGCCGGTGTTTGCGTATGTTTGAACTCCCCGGCCTGTCCGTATTATAATGTCAGTAATGAGTACCAGAATCGGACAGGCGGATAAGAGACGGACAGCGTTGTTCCTGTTGGTAGGCCTGTTGTTGTTGATGACCGTAGTGGCCGCCGCGTTGGTTGTCGTTAGGAGTGTTCGCCGGATTCAGCCGGTTGAGGCCCCGGTGCAGTTGCAGCCACGACAGCCGGACGAGGGGCTTCGTCAGTTCCGGTCCGGCACCAGGCGTCGGTTGCATCGAATCGAGCAGCGCTACGAGCGCTACCATGCGCAGGTGAGTTTCCCGACCGCAGAGCAGGAGTCGCTGGCTACCGTGATATCGGCCGAGCTTGCCGGTACCCGGGCGAACCTGGCGGAACTGGATTCGTTGGCAGCGTTCCGAAGCCAGCGCGAGCTTGAGCGTTACCGCAGCACGGTCTTCGAGCGGTACAGGCAGTTGGTCAACACGGTTTCGCGTTACGTGCGGACCGTGTTGGCGCGGGAAGGGCCGGAGCTGGATTCCCTGGACCGCGAGTTGGAGCTGCTCCTGAGAGACGTTTTCGGCCCGGAGGGCTAGCTTCCGGGACCGGCCGTCGTCGGTCGCGCCCGACCGGCGGCAAATATCCGCTTGACTGCCCGGCCGCCGGCTCTATCCTGCCTTGTGTTCTGGCGAGTGGCCGTCACCAAGCGCGGGCGTGACCCGGTCGCGCAGGCCCTTCGCTCGGACCTGGCAGGGTCGGGGCTGCGCAACCTGACCGAGGTGGTTTTCTCCCGGCTGTACTTCGTGAGGGGACTCAGCGCGGCCGGCGATGAGCCCGGCGAGCGGAAGGCGGTCGAGCGGATCGCCCGCGAACTCCTCTCTGACCCGGTGAGTGAGGGGTTTGGGGTGTCGATGGGAGAGGTCGCCAGGCTGGATATCGAGGTGCTCCACAACCCGGGTGTGATGGACCCGAGCGAGGCGAGCACACTGCGGGCCCTGGCCGATATGGGTTTCCCCGGCGCGGAGTTGCGTACCGGGAGGGGCTATGCCTTCAATCGGCGGCTGAGTCTGGGCGAGAAGCGGGTCATCTGCGCGTTGATAATGAACCCGCTGATCGAGCATGTCGCCCGGCCGGGAGAGGCGGTGTTTGCTGTCCCGCGGCCGTATCGGTTCCGACGCCGGACCGTTCGGCTGTCGGGCAGGTCGCCGCGCGAACTGGAGGGCATTTCCCGCCGGGGCTTGCTGGCCCTGAACCGCGAGGAGATGCTGGCTTTGCAGCGGCACTTCGGTGAACTGGGCCGGGAGCCGACCGACGTGGAGCTCGAGACGTTCGCCCAGACCTGGTCCGAGCATTGCCAGCACAAGACCTTTCGGGGTGAGATAGACCATGACGGCCGCGTCATCAAGAACCTGCTCAAGTCCACGATCTTCAGGCTGACGCGAGAGCTGAACCCGGACTGGTGCCTGTCCGTTTTCCATGACAACTCCGGGGCGATAGCGTTTGACGACGAGTACGCGCTGACGTTCAAGGTTGAGACCCACAATCATCCTTCGGCGCTGGAGCCGTACGGCGGGGCCGCAACCGGGATCGGCGGGGTCATCAGGGACTGTCTGGGTACCGGCCAGGGAGCGCGGCCGATTCTGAACACGGATGTGTTCTGCTTTGCGCCGATTTCGAGCAAGCCGGTGGATGTGCCCGAGGGAGTATTGCACCCGAGGCAGGTGATGCGCGGGGTTGTGCGCGGGGTCCGGGATTACGGAAACCGGATGGGCATTCCGACCGCGAACGGCGCTGTGTACTTCGACGAGCGGTTCATGGGCAATCCCCTGGTGTTCTGCGGAACGCTGGGCATCATTCCGCGCAAGCGGCTGAAGAAGAGCGTCCGTAAGGGTCAGGCGATTGTGCTGCTGGGCGGCCGGACCGGCCGGGACGGTATCCATGGGGTGACTTTCGCGTCACTGGAGCTCGATGGGGCATCGCAGGAGTTTTCCGGCGGAGCAGTGCAGATCGGCAACCCGATCGAGGAGAAGAAGGTGCTCGACCTCATGCTCGAGGCGCGCGACCTGAACCTGATTGACGCCACGACCGACTGCGGCGGTGGCGGGTTGTCCAGTTCGGTCGGCGAGCTGGCCGGTAAGAGCGGCTGCGAGATTCATCTCGACCGCGTACCGCTGAAGTACGAGGGGCTGACCCCGGCCGAGGTCTGGATTTCAGAGGCGCAGGAGCGAATGGTTGTCTTCTGCGCGCAGTCGAAGGTCGGCAAGCTGTTGGAGCTGGCGTCAGGGCACGACGTGGAGGCGACCGTCATCGGCCGGACCACCGGGACCCGGCGGTTGGCGTTGTATTGGCGTGGATACGAGGTCGCCGACATCGACATGAAGTTCCTGCACAACGGCTGGAGCGTCGGACGGAAGCAGGCCCGCTGGCGGCGGCCTGATGTGCCCGACCCGATGATCAGGGTGCGGCGCGACCTGACGCCGGTTATGCTGCAGTTGCTGCAGGCCCCGAACATCGCCAGCAAGGAATGGGTCGTGCGGCAGTATGACCACGAGGTCCAGGGTCTGAGCGTGATGAAGCCTTTCTGCGGTTCTGACTCGACCGGGCCTACCGATGCCTGCGTCATCTCGCCCCGACCCGGCTCGCACCGCGCGGTGGTCGTTGCCTGTGGGCTGCGCCCGAGGTACGGCCTGGTCGACCCGTACTGGATGGCGGCATCGGCGATCGACGAGGCCCTGCGCAACTGCGTGGCAGCGGGCGGCGACATCGAGATGATGGCGCTGCTCGATAACTTCTGCTGGGGGAGCCCGGACCGGCCTGACCAGCTGGCAGGGCTGGTAAGGGCCGCCCAGGCATGCTATGACATCGGGTTGGGCTACCGGACGCCGTTCATCTCGGGCAAGGACTCTTTGTACAACGAGTTCCGGACAGCGACGGGTGATTCCCTGCCGATTCCGCCGACGCTGCTGATATCCGCGGTCAGCGTCATCGCCGACGGCAGGCGTTCGGTTACTCCGGATTTCAAGTCGCCGGGATCGGCCATCTACCTGCTGGGTGAGACTCACGAGGAGCTGGGCGGCAGCGAGTACTACCGGATCTGCCAGGGTCTGGGCCGGGACGTGCCCAAGGTCGACCCGGCCAGGGGGCGACGATTGATGAGGGCGCTGGGTGGAGCAATCGCCCGGGGCCTGGTCAGGTCCTGTCACGACCTCTCGGAGGGTGGGCTTGGGGTGGCACTGGCGGAGATGGCTTTCCCCGGGCCGGTGGGTTGCGAGGTTCGGCTCCGCAGCGCACCGGGGGCAAAGCGGTTCCGGCGCGATGACTTCCTGCTCTTCAGCGAGTCCAACACCAGGTTTCTTTGCGAGGTCGCTCCGAATCGGCGGGCGGAGTTCGAGAGGTTGCTGCGCGGGCTGCCCTGTGCTGCCATCGGCCGGACGACCGCCGAGGCGCGGCTTGTCGTCTACGGGCTGAAGGGCGAGCGGGTCGTTGAACTTGATCTCCGCCAGGCCGAGGCCGTCTGGCGGAGAGCGCTGACCAGGCAACTGTAGCGCAGAACGCCCCGGGCAGGGGTGGCGCGACCCGGGTTCAGGGCTTCCCGGCCGGGCGGATTTCTTCGCTGCCGGTCTGGCGAAGGAAGCTGGCCAATTCGGCGTAGCAGAGCCGGCGACGGTAGTGGAGGAAGCGAACCAGCATCGGCAGGTTCACACCGCACAGCACGGCTGTTCCCGGGTGTCGGTCCTGGAACCGAATTCCACTGAGCGCACAACTCGACCCGTAGAGGTCCGCGAACAGCAGTATCGCCTTGCCGGGTGAGCGGGCGACTATCGCGTCGAGCCTGGCATCAAGCCCCTCGGCGCGGCGCGATACGCTGGAGACGGCTTCGAGGGCCTCGGGGTCGTTGATGATCGACAGGGCGGCTTCGCGGAGAGCGTTCGGCAGGTCGCCGTAGCCGACAATGACCCCGACAACTTCCTGTTGCGGGCAGACGGGCCCCTGGTGGTTCGGACTACTCGGGGTCATCGGTTATGAAGGGGTCGACACGGCGGGTGCCTCGCATCACCCGCATCAGCTCGTCGTTGAAGACCTTGGCGGGGTGGTAGCCGAAGACCTTCAGGATGTGGTTTTTGGCAATCACCTCGAGCACCAGGGCGAGGTTCTTCCCGGGAATGACCGGGATCTGGACGCGAGGGACGTGCACGCCGAGGACGTCAGCGAGCTGGTCCTCAATTCCAACCCGTTCGTAGTCCATACCTTGTCGCCACTGAACAAGGTTCACCTCTATCTCGATACGCTTCTGCACTCTTATCGCCCGGACGCCATAGAGGCTGGAGACGTCGACGATGCCGACCCCGCGGATTTCGATGTGGTGAGCGAGCAGGGGAGAGCGGGCCGCGGAATAGCCCATCAGAATGCCGGTGCCGCGGCGCAGAACCTTGACGATGTCATCAGCGACCAGGCGATGACCTCGGTCCACCAGGTCGAGCGCGCACTCGCTCTTGCCGATGCCGGACACGCCGGTGACCAGCAGGCCGACACCGAAGACGTCGACCAGCTCTCCGTGAACGAAGGCCTCGGGCGCCAGCCGGTAGTCGAGGTAGGCGCTGAGCCGGTGGATAAAGGGAGTTGTGTCCATCGGCGTGCGCAGGACGGGGATGCCAGTGCGTTTCGATTCGTCGGACCAGACGGGCGGCAGGTCGTGATTCTTCGTGACGACGAAGCAGGGTGGCGCGAGCTCGAACACCCTGCGGACTGCGGCGCGCGCGGCGTCATCGTCGAGCGTTTCGAGGAAGCTGAGTTCCGTGCTGCCGACGATCTGGATGCGTTCGGCAAGAAAGACTCCCGTGTGACCGGCGAGGGCCATACCGGGTCGGTGGATATCAGGTGAGATTACGTAGTGGCGGTCGAGACCGGCTTCCCCGGCGACCAGGACGAGGTGCCAGTCGTCCTTCATCTCGGTGAGCAGCGCGCCGACCGTTATCTTCTTGGACGAGGCGGCAGGCTGGCCACCGCCGTTCTGAGGACGATCGGTGGGCGTGGGCAGAGGTCCTGACCCCGGAGGCGTGATCATCAGTCGTCGGCGGGCTGGCGTTTGCGGTCGCGGAGCTTGCCCTCATGGCGCTTCATCTGGACCAGCAGTCGGTCAAAGAGCTCGTTGACCGAGGCGTACATGTCGGTTGACTCGGCGCGGGCAGGAATGACCGTGTGACCGATGTGGACCCGGCCTTCGGCGATCTCGTTGACATGGTCCTTGGAGAGCACGACTTCTGCTTCGTGGATACGGTCATTGTAGGACTCCAGCCGTGAGAGTTTCTCCTCCACGTGGCTGCGCAGGAACGGGGTGATCTCGAAGTGGCGGCCGGTTATGGTGAGTTTCATATCTTCTCCATTGGCTACTGCCTTCAGATTTCACGACGGCCTTCGAATGCCCGTGAGATTGTCTCGCCGTCAGCCAGCTCGAGATCAGAGCCGACAGGTAGACCGCGGGCAATGCGCGTTACGAGTATGCCGGAAGGGTGCAGACGTCGGGCAAGGTAGACAGCGGTTGCCTCGCCTTCGGTGGTGGGGTTGGTGGCGATGATGATCTCGCGGGTGGAGTTGGTGCCGACCCTGGCGATGAGTTGGTTGATGCCGAGGTTCTCGGGGCCGATGTTGTCGATCGGGGAGAGGGCACCTCCGAGAACATGGTAGACGCCTCGGTAGCGGCCGGTCGCCTCAAGCGTCAGGACATCACCCGTTTCCTCGACAACGCAGATGCTTCCGTGGTCGCGCCGGGGATCGGCGCACACTTCGCAGATGTCGTTCTCGGTCAGGCTGAAACAGGTGGGGCAAGGATGCAGTCGTTCACGCGCCTCGGTCAGGGCCCGCACGAGCGTTTCGGTCTGGTCGGCGCGGGAACGCAGGAGGTGCAGGGCGATGCGCTGGGCGGTCTTGCGACCAATCCCGGGCAGTTCGACAAGTGCGTCCATCAGCCGGGTAAGGGATTGCTTCACTGCTGTCGTCGGTCCTCTTCAACTTCACCGAGGAAGCGACGCATGCGCTCGACAAGATTGTCGCTGTCGGGCGGACTGACAGGTTGTGGGTTCGGTGGCGCGGAGTCTTCTTCTTTCAGAGGTGCCCGCGAGGGTGTTGTCGGCCGGCGGGTCCCGTCGGTCTTGGCCCCGGGTGTCCTGGTCCGCGAGACCTTCTCTGTCGTTGGCTTGATTGCTGCGGCCGCGGTTCCTCCCGAGGCTTCGCGACGCGTGTCGATACCGGCATCCTGACGACGGTCGACGGTTCCCTTGAGGGGGGCGGCAGAATCGCCCGTTGGAGCGAGGATCGCGGCCAGCTCAAGCGAGATGTAGTCGAGGAGGATTCTCGGCATCAGCGTGTGCCGGGCGGAGTCCTCAACCCGGACGAGCAGCTCCAGCGCCCGGACAACCTGTCCATGCGTGATGCGCCCGGTCTGGGCGGTGAGCCGCGCGCGTTCCTCCGGGAGCAACCCCAGCGCGTCGGTGTTGCTGCCGGTCCGCGTGTATGCGATGTTGCGAAAATGCCCGACCAGGCCTGAGTAGAATTCGAGTACGTCGAAGCCGCGGTCGAACAGCCCTTCTGCGATCGCCAGCGAACCGGCGATGTCGCCATCCAGCAGTCGATCAGTGTAGTTCGGAAAGGCGTCGGCCGGCACGAGTCCCAGCATCTCCGTGACCCCGGCAAGCTCGATGCCCTCAGGCTGGTAGGTGGCAAGCTGCTCGAGAATGCTCTCTCCATCCCGGATTGCGCCATCGGCTCGACGGGCGATCGCGAGCAGGGCAGCGTCTGAGGCTTTGATATTTTCCTGCACAGCCAGCCAGCGCAGTCGTCGGGCGATTTCCTCAGGTGTGGCACGGCGGAAGTCGAATCGCTGGCAGCGCGAGATGATCGTCGCCGGTACCAGGTGGCCTTCGGTGGTGGCAAACACGAAACGCGCGTGGGCCGGGGGTTCTTCGAGGGTCTTGAGCAGCGCATTGAATGCCTGCTCGGTCAGCATGTGAACTTCATCGATGATGTACACCTTGCAGCGAAGGCTGGCGGGCGAGTACTTGATGTTTTCGCGCAACTCCCGGACTTGCTCGATACCGCGATTCGACGCACCGTCGATTTCGATGACATCGAGGCTGCGGGACCCGGCGATATCAACGCAGGCCGGACACCGGCCGCACGGCTCCGTGGTCGGTGCTTCCGATGACAAGCAGTTAAGGCACTTGGCCAGGATGCGGGCAGTCGAGGTCTTGCCGACACCCCGGGGGCCCGCAAACAGGTAAGCGTTGGCCACTCGGTTGTTGGCGATTGCCCGAGTCAGTGTGTCGCGGACGTGATCCTGGACCATCAACTCAGCGAAGTTCCCAGGTCGGTACTTGAGAGTCAGGACCCGGCGTTCGCCACGGGGAACACCTGTCTGCCGTTCAGGCATTGGCTGTGGGTTCCCGGTTAGTTTGGAGCGCCGGTCGTGCGGCATCTTCGTGCCTCCGGGAGGAGGGCTCGCGAGGGCTTGGCTCCGGCCAGGTGACCCGGCAACTGCCGTTCGGTCCGCATACCGTTGCTACCTTCCGGTCCTGGCGGGGTTAGCGGTGACCGGCATCGCCGGACCCGACCTTCAGCGCCTGAACCGCTCGCGAACCTGGTTCGTCCACACAGGAACTCATGATGCCTTTTCAACCCCGCGTAGGCGGGTTTCGGGTTACAGGGGACCGCCGACCCCCCGTCTAGCACGACCGGGCTCCAGTCTGCGTTCAGCGCGTCATCCGGGCCGGCGGTACGAACATCTTGTCCGTGTCAACGTCGCCGGTGATGATGCCGGACACTGCCAGCCGCGACGCCAAAGTTCTGATCGCCGGCTTGTTGATTTCGACCAGCCGCTGCACTTCCGCCATCCGGCAGGCCGCCAGGAGTTCCGGGTCGTAGCCGAGATAACGTGCCAGGATGACCCGGGCGGAGTCGGTCTTGCCATCGGCGAACGAGGCTGCGGCATCAAGGCTGAGCTTCAGGCGGCTGAGCATGACCTTGCCGGTGTTCATGAACTCGGGGGAGAAGCCCACCGCTGCCCCGGGGTATGGCGCGGACACAAACTTGGGTAGAGCACCGATCTCCAGGACACGGAACTGCGAAGTGTCCAGCATCGCCACCAGCGGTTCGATGAGCCAGGCTGCGCCTATGTCCCCGGAGGCGAGGCTCGCGGTCAGTTGCGAGAGGGGGAGCTCGATGGTTGTGACCAGTTCGGCCGGCAGGTCTGCCTGGAGCAGGAAGGGCTGGATCGCTCCCCGGAGTTGCGGGGGGTAGCCGAGCTTCTGCCTCTGGAGGTCTTTGATGGTGCCTATGCGGCTGGCTTTGGTCACGACAATCGCGTCCACGGGTATGGTGGCGCGGAAGTCCTGGGACATGAAGACCCGGAGCGTTTCTTCGTGTTCGGAGACGTGTTGGATGGCGGTTATCCAGGGGAAGACGCCCACATCGGCCTTGCCGGCGAGAAGCTCGGCCAGGGCCAGGTCGGGATCGGAGTAGAACTCGATCTCCGGGATGATGCGGTTGTCAGCGAATAGCCCTCGGTCCTCGGCCACGAAGAAGGGCAGACTGGCAATGGTGCTGTCGCATGCGAACCGTACGACCCGCGGGCGGCCTTCCTGGAGTTGAGGAACCAGGATAACTGCGACCAGACCGGCAGTAAGTAGGACGATGGCGATATTCAGCAGTTTGGTCATTGGATGTTCTCCGTTAGCGCCGCCCGCCGGTGAGCTGCTGGTGTCGCTGGGCGGCTTCGAGCGCTTTCTGGTCCTGGCCGGTCTCGCGGTAGCAGTGGATCAGATTCTGCCAGGCTTCCGCGTTGTCGGGGTCCAAGCCCAGAACTGCCTTGAGATTGACGATTGCCCGCTCCAGCTTCGCGCGGCCCGAGCCCTTGGAGGCCTTCTCAAGGGCCAGGCCAATGCTGGTCTGGGTTACTCCGGCAAGCAGGTATAGGTTCTCAAGTGCGGCCGGGGGTTGGATGCTCAGGTACATACCGGCTTCGTCCTCCGGTCCCGGGGTGATGAATTCCCTGCGCGCGCGCAGTTCCGGGAGGTAGAGGAATGCGAAACCGGCAACCGGGTTGCCCATTTCGTGGATTGCCTCATCGACTGCTGCGAGTTCCGCACCCGTGAGTTGGAAATATCCTGAGGCGGCGGCTTCCGGAGTGACGCGCGACCGGAGATCCGCCCGGAGCGGATCGGGGAGTTCCGACAGCGGCATGACCGTCATCTCCACGACGCGACGGAAACTCAGCTCGGCAAGCGAGTCGTTCTGTGCCTGATACTGGGCGATGCCGAGGTTGTAGAGCGACGCGAAGTCGAGCGGATCGTACAGCAGGGCCTTGGTGAAAAAGCCCTCAGCCTGCGATCTGAAGCCGTCCGCGGTCGCACCAGCGGTTTCGGCAGAGGCGCGGAGCAGGGCCGACCCGGCACGCGAGCTGGCCGTGTTCAGGTTGCCCGCCGCGTAGTAGAGGGCCGAGGCGTACTGGGCGATCTCAGGCAGAATCCTGGCCGCCTTCAGGTCTTTCTCGATGTAGTCCTTCAGCACCTGCTGGTCACGCGAGCGGCTCTTCTCAATCAGGTTCGCCGCAATCTCGTCCAGTTCCGGTCCGGCGGATACGCCAAGCTTGTCGCCGAGGTTCTTCCTGGCTTCGGCGTAGCGTTCCTCGTAGAGCGCGATGGCACGGCCATAGTAGTGGGCGCAGGAATCCCAGCGGGCCGCTTTCAACTCGGTGGACCAGAAGTCATCCGGCGGCTGCAGGAAGAAGAGACCGATCAGGCTGTGCGCTTCGGGGGAGTTTGGGTCGTTGCCGAGCATCTCGCGAGCGGTGGCCAGCATGTCATCGTAGCGGTTGAGGGCGCTGTAGCTGTTAGCGACGAGGGAGAAGGCGCCGGGCCGTGATGCGTCAATCTGCGCGGCGGCGAGGGCGTAGATCAGGCTTGAATCGGGTTTGCCCTGGGCGAAGAGCTCCCGGGCGGTGTTAAACAGCGAGGTCCACGACCAGTGAGCCCATTGGTCGTCTTTGCTGAGCCGTTCGACAGTACTGGCGTCGAGCTCAATGGCAGTGGCGAAGTGGGCCGCGGCGGAGGCGAATCGGCGCAGTTGGGCTTCGCTGAGCCCGAGCCAGATGTGGATATCGGCTCGGGCCGCCGGGTCGGCCGCGCTGCCATACTCCGCCAGAGCCTGCTGGAATGTCTCCAGTGCCCGGTCGTATCGGCCCTGCGAGTAGTGGATCCGCGCCCCGCGGAGCAGGGCATCAAGCGGGATTGCCTGTGCCGCCAGCCGCCCGGGGAAAGAGATGGCAAGCAGAGCCAGAAGCAACGTACTCAGACGTATAGAACTGCGCACTAAATCCTCCTTAAGAATCGCGGCCAAAAGCTTGATGGTATGGTATCAATTCCTGCCGCACTGTCAAACAGGCCGCCCCGGCGGGCAGGGCCGGAAGCGTGAACGGGGCGGCTCGCTCGGGATGCTGTCCGGCTTGACAGCTGCGAAGGTTGCGGCTATTCTGCGGCATGAGAATGTTGGTAGTTCTTCTGGCCTGTTTCGGTCTGGCTGCCGCGTCGCTGTACCACATCGACCAGCCGGTGCCGAGGTCGCTGGCGCATGCCGAGTACTACGTCAGCGCGCGACTCTGGGGGCAGGGCGGTGCCCTGATGAGAGTCGGCATCGGGCTCTTCGATCGACTGACCCTCGGTGTGGCGTACGGCGGTGACAGACTTGTCGGTTATGAGACCCCCCTGATGTACAACCGGCCCGAGTTCTTCGGCCGGGGCGCCATCCTGCTCGAGCAGGGGTTCTTCCCTGACCTGGTAGTCGGTTTCGAGAGCCAGGGTTTCGACAGCCAGGGCCCGGATGGTGATTACGGCGTTCTGCCCAAGGGCGGTTTCCTTTCGATCGGCAAGACGATTGAGCCGACGCGGACCTACCTCCAGGCCGCGGTGAACTACTGGGATGGGGTGAGCGGCTTCGCGGTGGCGAACCAGTACCTCCCCGGCGGCTTCGAGATGGTGCTGGAGTACGACCTGGCTACGAACGACAATCGTCAGGGCACAGGCGGGCGCGGGTTCCTGAATGCCGGGATAGGCTGGACTTTCAATGACCAGTTCCGGTTTGGACTTGCACTGCGTGATATTGTCGGTAACCGCCCGGACTTCCCACGGAACCGGGTGCTCGACATCTCGTTCCACGACCTGTTCTAGAACGCTGGTCCTGCCGTGAAGGCATCCGTTTGACCCGGGCGGCTGGCGCGCTAGACTGACTCGAAAGTGAGGACGTTATGGACATCAAGGATTTCCTGAGAGGCGTTCCGGGCTTCAGGCGCTTGGCGGATGAGCATTTCGACAGGATTGTGCCCCTGGCCCGGGAGCGACAGGTTAAGGCCGGAACCGTTATCGACAGGCAGGGTGACCCGGCGGAGAGGTTCTACGTGCTGATGCAGGGCCGGGTTGCGGTGGTGTTGGAAGTCGATTTCGGCGTTTCCTGTAACAGTTACATAGTGACCTCGCTGGGTCCGGGCGAGATGTTCGCATGGTCGGGGATGGTAGGGAATCCGAAGTATACGGCAAGCGGAGAAGCTCTGACTGACGCGACCGTGCTCGAGTTCCGCATCGGCGAGATGGAGCGTGTGTTCGATGAAGACCCCGAACTGGGATATCATTTCATGAGGGCGATTGCCCGGACCATTTCATCGCGGCTGCGTCACATGCAGTTGCAGTTCGTGAAGCAGGCGGCTATCCGCGAGAGCACGGAGTAGACTGCTGATCGAGGCAGGACGTTTGTCCGGGAGCCCGGGGGGTACGCAGACGCGTGACTTGGCGCACTTCGTGATAGCGATTGACGGGCCGGCCGGTTCGGGTAAGAGCACGACCGCACGGCTGGTTGCTGCGCGGCTTGGTTTCCGGCACCTTGATACTGGGGCGATGTACCGAGCTGTGACCCTTAAGTGCCTCGAGACGGGAACTGAAGTCTCGTCCCGGCCGGCGCTCAATCGACTGCTGGCGCAGACCCGGGTTGGCATTGACTGGCTGTCCGCGGGCTACCGGGTGATGCTTGATGGGCGGGACGTCACCCGCGAGATTCGCGAACCAAGAGTCAGCGGGCATGTCAGCGAAGTCTCGGCGGTTCCGATGGTGCGGCGGGCACTCGTTCCGGTGCAACGACGGGTTGCCCGGGGGTACAGCGTGGTTTGTGAAGGAAGGGACATCGGGAGTGTCGTATTTCCGGAAGCGGGGTTAAAGGTGTTTCTCGATTGCGACATCCGGGCGAGAGCCGGCAGGCGGCGCGACGAGATCATCTCGGCCGGCGCGAGCGCATCGATGCTTGATGTGAGACGGAACCTGGTGCAACGTGACCAGTTTGACTCGGGTCGGAAGATGTCGCCGCTGGTGAGAACCCCTGATGCGCTGCTGGTGGATACCACCGACCTGACCATCGACGAGCAGGTTGGTGTCGTTTGTGACCTGGCGCGCCGTCGCTTCGGGCAGAGACCCGGATGATGGATGGTGAATATCGCCGCCAGGGCCGTGATGACCTGAACCGGTTGCCGGCTGTGCGGGGCTGTTCGTTTCCCTCCGGGGCTGACATGCCCGGACCGGGCGGGGTCCGATGAGCTTGCACTGGTGGCTCGGCTGGCTGGTAAGCTGCCCGGCAGGTTCGCTGGCAATCGGGCTGAGGGCTCGCGGGCGGCGGAATCTGGGCAGGGGCGCCTGCATCATTGCCTCAAACCACCTGACCAATGTTGACCCGCTTGTGCTGGCCTGGGCGGCGGCGCGCGAGCTCAACTTTCTGGCCAAGGCTGAGCTCTTCGGCGCGTCACGTTTCTTCTCCTGGCTGATACGGGGCTTCCACGCCTGGCCGGTGCGCAGGGGGGGGGCCGATCGGTCAGCGCTGGCCGTTTGTGCGCGGATTCTACGGTCGGGCGGGAAGCTCGTGCTCTTCCCGGAGGGAACGCGCAGCCGGACCGGCGAGCTCGCGTCGTTCAAGCCGGGCATCGGGATGCTGGCGCAGATGAACCACGTGCCGGTCGTGCCGGTGCACCTCGGCGGGCTGCCGACCTCGACCGTGTCATGGCTCGTTGACAAGGACTTCGTGGCGCGCGGGTACCGGTCGAAGC
>JAWOIB010000181.1:0-13442 GCA_046484845.1 bacterium | reverse complement strand
GGCAGCCGGGCAGGCCGGTTCAGTTGCCGCGGGCCGGGGTGTCTGAGCCAGCCGTGAGGTTCAGCCGGGCGATGGGTTTGACCGAGGCCGGGAGGTCAAGCGCGGCGCGGAGGTCCGGGGTGTCAGCCACACCCTGCCAGTCCGCGGGGCGGCCAAGCGCGGTCAGCGCGATGGTGAGGTGGGCGAGGCCGATGCCGGCATCGAGCCAGGGGTAGCCCCAGCGGGCGAGTTTCATCAGCCGGTAGTAGCCCGCGCTTTCGTCCACGCAGAGCAGGAGTTCCCGGTCCCGGAGGATCACCCGCCAGGGCCGGGCGTTGCCGGCCGAGGGCGCGTGGCGGAGGCAGTCGAGGAGGAAGCGGACGTCGGGCTCCGGCTCGAGCGGGGTGCCGTACCGGTCCTGGAACGCGAACCGGTCGAACGCGAGCCGGCGCGGGGCGCCGACCACCGCGCGTAGCGCCCGGTTGACCAGCCTGGCGCCGGCGGCGCGGGCCGGTTGACCGAACATGACGACCGCGGGGACGCGCTCGGCCGGTCCGGCCCCAACGAGCGCCCGGGCGCGGTCTTCGTGCTGGAGCGTGCCGACCCAGCAGGAGCCGAGCCCGAGCCGGGTGAGCCGGATGACGAGTTGTTCGACCCGGAACCCGAACTCGAGGAGCGGGTGAAATTCCGGGTGCCAGCCGGGAGCGCCGGCGGGGCGGGAGAGCCGGGCGGCGAGGTACTGCCGGGCGGAGATGATGGCGGCGTAGCTGCCGAGCGCGGCGGCGAGCCGGCGGCTGGAGCCGGGGATTGATTCGACCGCGCAGGCGAAGGCACCGTCGGCGCTGAGCGGCCGGACCCCGGGGACGGCCGCCCGGATGGCGGCGAGCGTGGCGGGCGCGACCGGGACCGGGGCGTAGCGGCGGACCGAGCGGCGGGCGAGAAGCGCGGCGACGGTATCGCGGTGCGCGGGCAGGACGGCAGGGTCCGGGTTCACCGGCGGTCGCGCTCAGGCGAGCGGCTGGTGGTCGTCGTCCGGCCGGTGCCGGAGCAGGTCCAGCGATTCGAGCAGGTCCCGCACGTGGTGGCGGATGATGTCCCGCACCCGGCGGTATTCGTCGATGCCCCGGCCGTAGGGGTCCGGGATGTCCCAGTCCACCCGCTTCGCCCCGGGCAGGAACGGGCAGGCGACTTCGCAGCCCATCGTGACGAGGTAGTCGAAGCGGAGGTCGGGCAGGTCCGGGAAGCCTTTGGGCCGGGCCCCGGCGATGTCGATGCCGTCTTCTTTGAGCACCGTGATGGTGTCGGGCTGGACCCGGGTCGCGGGGCTGGAGCCGGCCGAGGCACATTCGACGTCACGGCCCATCTCGCGGCAGAAGGCCTCGGCCATCTGGCTGCGGCAGGAGTTGCCGACGCAGGCGAAGATGATGCGCGTTGCCATGGGATATGGTAGTTGAACGCCCGGGCGTCCGCAAGCGGTTTCCGCGCCGGGCTAGCGGACCCCGAGCTTCCGCCGGATGAGCACGAGGTTGGTGATGTCCTCGGCGTTGTAGCGGAGGAGGAGCCGGAGCGCGTCGTGGTTGCCGTTCAGCCGGTAGTCGCGCCAGAGCGAGACCGCGGCCGCGCCGTCGAGCCCGGCAGTCTCGCGGCCGATGCCGAGCCGGACCTCGACCGCCTTGAGCCCGCCCCGGAGGTCGTGACGCCAGCAGTCGTGCATCAGGTCGCGGTGCGGAAACGCGCGGGCGAGGTCGATGCCGAGCCGGGCGGCGATGAAGGGCAGGTCGAACCGGGCACCGTTGTAGGAGTAGAGACGGCAGGCCGGGGGCAGTGCGGCGAGGAGGCGTCTCGCGGTGAGCGAGCCATCGTGGAGCTGGACGAGTTCCTGCCGGCCGTCGTGTTCGAGGCAGATGCCGACGACGGTGAGTTCGTGGCGGCGGCGGTCGAGGCCGGTGGTCTCGATGTCGAGGTAGGCACGGCAGGGCTCGCCGGGTTGGGGCGGCATCGCCCGAATGGTAGGCGCGGCCGCGGGCGAGTCAAGCCACCCGACCGGGTCAGCGCCAGTAGTTCGCGGTAAGGTCCCCGGTGTACGAGACGACCATGTCCGCGAGGTCGTCCAGTTGTTCGTAGCCGGCGTCGACAAGCTGAGCGGTGATGAACCGGTGGCCGGGGTGGCTGATGTAGGAGACCGAGATGGCCGAGCCCCAGCCCGGGTCTTCCGGGTCTTCTTCCATGCTGACGATGTAGAGTTCGAGCCCGGCGTCGGCGTCGGTGTGCGCGACCTTGAGCCCGGAGGTCCGGAGCCGCTCGCGCACCGAGCTGGCGAAGGCGCGGCCAATTTCGTCGTCGCCGGTCTGCCGGACGTACACGCCGGTGCGGCGCGGCAGGCGCACGACATGGGTGGTGCGCGGCGGGTGGTAGATGACCGGGCCGCAGAAGAAGAGGAACCGCCAGGAGCCGAACCGGACGTAGCGGTCGCGACGCCACTGGCCGCGTCGGCCGCGGGGTGGGGCGGGCGGCGGACGCCAGCCGCCGCGGCCGCGCCGGGGGCCGTGCTGGATGGACGGGGGCGGGGTCGGTTCGCCTCTCGGGGTCCGGCCGGAGGAGGCCGGAGGCCGGGACTGGGCGCTGGTGGACAGGACCGGGGCGGCGACAGCCGCGGGCGCTTCCCGGCGGGCCGGCCGCTCGTCGTTCCGGGCCGGGGCCGGGCCGGGTTCCGCCCGGTCCGCGGTGGGCGGCCGGGGCCGGGCCGCAGGTTCGGTGTCGGAACGGCCCTGGTCCGGCGGACCGGCCGGGTCGTTGGGGCCGGCGGCGTCCTCGACCGGGGCCGCGGTCGTCGGCGCTGATGCGACCGGGCTGGAGGCAGCGGCCGGCGATACGGACAGCAGGAGCAGCACGGTCAGCAGTACCAGGTGTTTCATCATGACTCCTTCCGGGCGCCCGGCGGGAGCCCGGGGTGAAAGCGATTGCGGGCTTTCGACATTCAGAGTGTTTGACCCGCGAGAGGGGCTTTTCCTGCGGTCATGCCCGGGAATGGGGAAGCTTCGCTCGGGGCGGGAGTTGCTTGACACCGGGGGGAGGCTCGGGCATAGTCGTTCCGGAAGCGCTTACCAGGAGGCAATGATGACTACCCGCAAGTTTCTGTCGACGGCGGTCCTGGCCTGCGTCGCGGCCGGGCTGCTGACATTCGCGCCCGCCCGCCCGCCGACGTTGGAGCCGGTGCTGGCCGGCCGCGAAATGCTGGCGCCGGGCCAGCCGTTCGTGCCCGCCTACCGGTTCGAGGTGGGCCAGGAGCTGGTGTACCGGACCCGGGGAGAGCGGCAGGAGGGCGACAGCGTCATCGGGACCCTGGACCGGATGGTGCGGCTGCTGGTGGTGAACGAAAGCCCGGGCGGCAACTGGCGGCTGGTCCTTTTCGTGACCGAGAGCGAGCAGCGGTTCCCGACCGGGCAGGAGGCGCCGGCCCGGACGATGCTGGCGTACGCGGATGTGGGGCCGGACGGGCGGTACGAGCGCAACCGGACCCTGAAGGCGCAGGATGTGGCGGCGCTGTTGACCCCGCTGCCGACCGGCGCCCGCGAAGCGGCCCGGGGCTGGACCGCGCCGGACCCGTCCGGTTACGCGGTGATGGAGTTCTCGGCCGTGGGGATGGCCCCGTTCGACGACCACCTGCTGGTTCTGCGCCAGCTCGAGACCGGGCTCAGGACGAGGGTGCTGGAGGCGGAGTTCGGGGCGACGGTGCTGTTCGACACCGCGCTCGGCCTGCTGGTGCACAAGGAGCTGGTTTCCAGGGAGGGGAGCCACGCGGCCGGACGGTGGGTGATGACGACGGTGCTCGACACGATCCGGGAGCTGGACGCGGAGGAGCTGGACCGGTTCGCGACCGAGACCGGGGTCTGGTTCGCGGCGTTCGCGGAATGGGATTCGCTGACCGACCGGGCCGAGATGGAGCCGGGCCGGGCGGCCGAGCTGTGCGCCGCGGCGGATTCGGCGCTGGCGCGGGCCCGGGCCGGGCTGACCCTGCCGGAGCTGGTCGGGCACGCGGACAGCGAAATCGCCTGGCGGCAGCGCGTGACCGGGCGCCTGCTCGCGGCGGGGCGCGAGGAAGACGCGCTCATCGGCGAGCCGGCGCCGGGCTGGGAGCTGACCGACCTCGACGGGCAGACCTACCGGCTGGCCGACTACCGGGGCCGGGTGGTGGTGCTGGATTTCTGGTACCGGCGCTGCGGCTGGTGCATCAGGGCCCTGCCGCAGGTCGAGGAGCTGGCCCGGCGCTACCGGGACCGGGCAGTGGCGGTGTTCGGAGTGTACGTGGACGATGACCCGGATGATGCCCGGTTCGCGGCCCGGGAACTGGAGCTCAGCTACCCGACGCTGATGTCACGGCAGACCGATCAGGACTACCGGCTGGCGGGCTTCCCGGCGGTCGTGGTGGTGGACCGGGAGGGCCGGGTCGCCCACATTCACCGGGGGTATTCGCAGGAGATGGTCGCGGAGCTGGCCGCGGTGCTCGACCGGGCGCTCGGCGATTGACCGGGAGGAGACGATGCAGGAGTTGCACAAGCGGTACGAGGAGCTGAAGCGGAAGGTGCAGGAGCGGCGCGGGCCGTTCCTGGAGTTCGTGACGATGATGGAGCGGGATACGTCCTGGCTGACCAGCCCGGCCAGCACCCGCTTCCACCTGAACGAGCCGGGCGGGCTGCTGGCGCATTCGGTCGGGGTGACCGAGACCCTGCTCGGGCTGCGCGCGAGCCTGGCGCCGGAAATCTCCGAGGAGAGCTGCGTCATCGTCGGGCTGTTCCACGACGCGGGCAAGGTCGGGATGCCGGGCCGTCCGCAGTACCTGCCCAACGAGAACGAGTGGGAGCGCGAGAAGCGCGGCATCAACTACACCATCAACCCGGAGCTGGTGTACATGGGCGTGGCGGTGCGGAGCCTGTACCTGGTCTCGAAGTACATCCCGCTGACCGATTCCGAGTCGCAGGCGATCGTGTACCACGACGGGCAGTACATCGACGATAATAAGTGCGTCGGGTTGCGCGAGGAGCCGCTGACCCTGCTGTTGCACTGGGCGGACTACTGGACGATGCACATCATCGAGGACGAATGGGAGGTCGGGGCCGAGGAGGAGTTCTACGACCGACCGGCCGGCGACTGACCGGAGAGACGAAGAGCCGGGTCCGGTCAGACCCGGTTGAGGACTTCGAGCGCTTCCGCCGCGGCGTAGCGGACCCCGTGGTCGACATCGTTGAGCGCGCGCAGCAGGGACCGGATGGCCCGCGGGTCGCGCAGCCCGCGCAGGGTTTCGGCCGCCACCCGGCGCACGTCCGGCGATTCGTCGCCGAGCCGGCCGATGATGGCCTCGGCTGCCCGGCCGTTGCCGAGATGCCCGACGACCTCCACCGCGGTTACCCGGACGAAGTCAGTCGCATCGGTCAGGCGCGCGGTGAGGCGGTCGAAACGGTCCGTGGCCTCGAGCTTGTCGAGCGCGACCAGCGCGGCCTCACGAACCTCCGGGTCCGGGTCCTCGAGGGCCGCGACCAGTTTCGCTTCCGCGTCTGCCGACCGGAGCTCGCCCAGCGCCCAGGCGGCCATCGTCCGGGCGAGGGCGCTCGGGCCGGCCAGTTCGGCAAGCAGTAGCCCGGCCGCACCCGGGCCAATACTGACCAGCGTCCGGGCGGCCTGCCCGCGCGCGTCCACGTCGGTGAAGCGAAGCGCGGCCGCCAGCGCCGGCAGCGCCGGCTCGCCGAGCGCGGCGGCGGCTTCCCAGCACCCGAGCGCAACCTGGTACCGGGCCTGCTCGCCCGGGTCAGCGGGCTGCCAGGAGATGTGTTCGAGCGCTTCGGCGGCACTGCGGCGGACGAGCGGGTCCCGGTCGTCGAGCGCGGCGACCAGCGTCCCGAACGCGTCCGGGGCGCCGACCGGCGCGAAGGCGGCGGGTTTCATCCGGGGAAGCGCGATGATGGCAGCGGTCCGCACCCGGGCGTCCCGGTCTCCCGCGGCCCGGAGCAGCGGTTCGGCGGCGAGCTCGACGCCGGCAACGCCCAACGCGACCGCCGCGCCCACGCGGATGTCAGGGTCGCGGTCGCTCAGCGCCTGGACGAGCGCGAGGTGCGCGATCCTGCCCATCCCGGCGAGCAGGGCTGCCACCTTTTCCCGGTAGGCGGCATCGCAGCCGGCGAAACTCCTGATCATCGGTTCGATGGCCCGCAGTTCGCCCTCCCGGGCGAGCTGCTCGGCCGCAATGAGACGGGCGCAGCAGTCCCCGGCGGTGAGGGTCCTGATCAGGCCGTCGGCCCGGTCTGCCGCAGGTTCAGAGGGCAAACCCGGGTGCGGTTCGTCACCGGGCTCCGCCGGCTGGCTGTCGTCGGGTGCTGAGGGCTCGAGCGAGAAGTACCATTCGATGTCATGCTCAGGGGCCGGCGGGTTCTTGTCCGCTGCCGCGGCCGGCACCAGTTCCGCCAGCGCCAGCCCTGCGGCTTCGCGCACGCGGGCGTCATCGTCCTTGAGCGCGCCGGTCAGCGCGGGTGCCGCCCGGCCGTCGCCCAGCAGGCGCAACGCTTCGGCAGCCTTGATTCTGACGCAGGATTCCTTGTCAGTCAGCGCTGCGGTCAGCGGTTCGAGGACTTCCGGCGTTCCGACCTGGCCGAGCGCCAGGGCGGCGGCGGCCCTGACATACCGGTCCCGGTCAGCGAGCCGCTCGATGAGCGGGCGGACCGCGGGCACCGCCCGGAATTCACCCAGCAGCCGGGCGGCATGCTGGCGCGTCGGGGCGCGTGCGTGGTCAAGACTCGCAAGCAGCGGGGATATGGCCCGGGCATCCCCGAGCCGGGCCAGCGCCTCGGCCGCCTCCCAGCCGATGGTTTCGTCCGGGTTGTCGGCCAGCAACTGGAGCAGGCGGTCGACTTCATGACCGGCCTCGAGTTGTGCCACAAGAGCCGTCTCCGGTCCGGTTGTTCCCATCCAGTACCTCCTCACCGTTCCGGCCGGTTGCCCGGCCGCATCATCTCCCGCGCGGGCAGGGCAGCCGGGCTGCAATGCCGGTCGCGGATCCGTCCAGGAAGTGTGATGTCTCCGGCACCCCTGCCGGGAGCATCTCAAACCTCCAAGAATAAGATAAACTGGACAGCATAGGCTGTCAAGAAGAAATTGCGGCCGGATGGGAAGCGGCAGGGAGCGTTGACTCAACCCGCCGCCGGGTTAGACTGTCCGCGTCCGTAGCAAGGGCCGGTCCCGCTCGGGGCAGGGCCCGGAGGTCGTGATAGTCTTACCGCGGAGGTTGGAATTGGAGCTGAAAGACGTCGAGATTTCGCGGGCGATAATCGAACGGTTCACCGGCCGGCTGCTCGAGAACCTGGAAGTTGATGTCGCGATCGTGGGTGGCGGGCCGTCCGGGCTGACCGCGGCCTTCTCGCTGGCCGAAAAGGGGTTCAAGACCGCGGTGTTCGAGCGCGCGCTCCGTCCCGGGGGCGGGATGCCCGGGGGCGGGATGATGTTCTCCGAGATTGTCGTCCAGCAGGAGGCCGCGCGGCTGCTTGAGAACTGTGGGGTCGAGCTGCACGAACAGCGTCCCGGTTACTTCGTGGCCGATTCGATCCAGGTGCTGGGCGCGCTGCTGCTCCGCACAACCCGGGCCGGCGTCAAGATATTCAACCTCATCTCGGCCGAGGACGTGCTGCTGGTCGAGGACCGCATCCGGGGGCTGGTGCTGAACTGGAGCGCGGTCGAGCTGTCCCACCTCCATGTTGACCCATTGACGATGACCGCCCGGGCAGTGGTGGACTCCACCGGCCACCCGGCCGAGCTGGTCAACGGCCTGGTCCGCAAGGCCCGGGTCCGGTTGAACACGCCTTCGGGCGGGTTCGAGGGTGAGCGGCCGATGTGGGCCGACCGTGCCGAGCAGCTGACCCTGTCCAACACCGGCGAGGTCTATCCCGGTCTCTGGGTCTGCGGGATGTGCGCCAACGCGGTGCATGGCGGGCCGCGGATGGGACCGATCTTCGGCGGGATGTTCCTGTCCGGGGTACGCGTCGCGGAACTCATCGCCGGGGAACTGCGCCGGTAACGGGACTTGACACCGGACCGCGAGCAGACGCTGGCGCGGCTGGAATCGGCGGTCCGTCGGCTCGAAGGCTGCCCGGAATTCGCCGCGCTGGTGCCCGAGGTGCGCACCAACTTCGCCTGCGTCCTGCCCGGGGCGGCCGGGCCGGAAGACGTCGCCGCGATTGACGGGCGGCTGACGGTGGTCGGCGGGCTGCCCAGGGCGGCGGGGCCGGTCCGGTTCGGCGCTTCGGACCACCTCGCCCGGCGTATCATCGAGTTCCGCCGGTTCGACCCGGCGATTCGGAGCGCGCTCAATTTCCGCTGGAACGAGCAGCTCCTTGAGTTCGTCCGGGACTGGGCCCGGGAGCGCGGGCTGGCGTTCGGCGCGCTCGACCGCGCCGCCGAGCCGGCCGCGTTGATCGGCGCGAACCGGGCTTCGATGCCCTGGAAGGTCCGCGAACTGGTGGCGGCATGCGGCGGCCGGGTGCCGCCGGTATTCTACGAGGGCCGAGGCTGGGGCAAGGAGCCGCTGTTCCTGCTGGTCGGACCAGACCCGGCCATCATCGCCGACCGAGCGGTTGATATCGCCCGCCGCTGCCAGGCCCGGACCGCCTGAATCCATGACTGCCCGTTTGGCCGTCGTCAACCCGGCAGCCGGCCGCGGGCCAGGTGCCCGGCTGCGGGTCCGGGCCCGGCGCGAACTCGCCCGGCTGCTGCCGGGAATCGAGTTCGTCGAGACCGGACGCCCGGGACACGCCACCGAGCTGGCGCAGGGCGTCAGCGGCGGTCTGCTCGTGGCGGTCGGCGGTGACGGTACTGTTCGCGAGGTTGCGGCCGGGCTGGCCGGGCGCGCGGACGCGCCGGAGCTGGCGCTGGTGCCGGTTGGGTCGGGGAACGACCTGGCGCGGAATCTCGGGATTCCGCAGGAGACTGCGGCCGCGTGCCGGGTGGCGGTGGAAGGCCGGCCGCGGGCGATTGACGCGGCCAGGGTGATTTCTGAAGGCCGGGAAACGTTGTTTGTCAACGCGGCCGGGTTCGGGTTCGACGCCCGGGTCATCCAGGAGGCGCGCCGGCTCCGGCACCTGCGCGGCTTGCCGTTGTACGTGGGCGCGGTGATGCTGGCGGTGCGCAATTTCGACTGCCCGCGGGTGCGGCTGGCGGTCGACGGCGAGACCCGGGAGGAGTCGGTATTGCTGGTGGCCGCAGCCAACGGCCGCTGTTACGGGGGCGGGATGAAGGTCGCGCCCGGTGCCGAGCCCGACGACGGCCGGCTCGAGGTCTGCGTCATCAGGGCATGCGGCCGGGCGCGCATCATGAGCTGTCTGCCCAGGCTGGTCCGGGGAACGCATGGCGGGATGCCCGAGGTGAGCTTCCTGAGCGGGGCGACGGTCGAACTGGAGTTCGCCGCGCCGGTCCCGGTTCAGCTTGACGGAGACCTGCTCGACTGGCCCGGGGCCAGGCGGTTCCGGCTCGAGGTGCTGCCGGGAGCGGTCCGCGTCCGGGTGCCAGGTTCCAGGTAGATATTGCCCGGCGGCAAGTTGCGCGCTAGACTGTGTGCGTGAAGCGGTTGCGCAAGTACCTCCTCGCCGGCATCGCCACCGTGCTCCCGCTCGGGCTGAGCATACTCGTCATCTGGTTCCTGGTCACCCGGCTCGGCCACCTGCTGTCGCCCCTGCTCGCCCGGCACGTCTGGCTCGTCCGGCTGCCCGGCTGGGTCACAACCATCATCGGGTTCGTCGTGCTGCTGGTGTTCATCGTCGCGGTCGGGACGCTGGCTTCCAGCATCGCCGGGCGTTGGTTCGTCCGTCAGCTTGACCGGCTGATGCGCCGGCTGCCGTTCATCCGGGGCATCTACACCTCCACCCAGCAGCTTGCCGACGCGGTCTTCGTCAAGCGCAGTTCGCTGCGGCAGGCGGTCATTGTCGAGTACCCGCGCCGGGGCCTGCTGGCGGTCGGGTTCGTGACCTCGGACGAGCGCTTCACGCTGGCCGATGGCCGCCGGGCGGTGTTCGTCTACTTCCCGACGACTCCCAACCCGACATCAGGCTGGTTGGCGCTGATTCCCGAGGACGAGCTTACCGAGACCGGGATCACTACCGATGAGGGTCTCAGACTGGTGGTTTCCGGGGGGGTGGTCCTGCCCGAAGGGTTCGCCGGCTTCGTTCACCTCGCGCGCATCGCCCCCGGGGCCGAACCCGCGTCCGCCCCGGTCCGGACCGGCTAGAGCTTCTTCCGGCGCAGCCCGACCCGCTGCTTCGCCCGGCCCTTCTTGCGGTCCGAATCGACGTGAATCCGGTGCAGCCTGGCGAGCTCGGCCAGCCGCTTCATGACCCGGCCGTGGACCGAGCCGGCCGGGTAACTGCCGTCCCGCGCCGGCCGCCCGGCCGGGACCCCGGTGAGCAGTTCGACGCCCTCATCGATACTCGAGACCGCGTGGACGTGGAACCTGCCCTGCCGGACCGCCTCGACCACGTCGAGCCGGAGCATCAGGTCGGGCACGTTGGCGGCCGGGAGCATTACTCCCTGGGTACCGGTCAGCCCGTGCGCGGCGCAGATGTCGAAGAAGCCCTCGACCTTCTCATTCACGCCGCCGATCGGCTGGACCTGGCCGTGTTGGTTGACCGAGCCGGTGACCGCCAGGTCCTGGCGGAGCTCGAGGCCCGACAGGTCGGAGAGCAGGGCGTAGATTTCGGTGGACGAGGCCGAATCGCCGTCAACGCCGCCGTAGCTCTGTTCGAAGGTGATGGACGCCGACATCACCAGCGGCTGCTTCTGGGCGTACTTGTAGCGCAGGTAGCCGGTCAGGATGTAGACGCCCTTGTCGTGGGTCGGACCGGAGAGCTGGGCCTCGCGCTCGATGTTGACGATGCCCGCGGACCCGACGCCGGTGCGGGCGGTGATCCGGGACGGGCTGCCGAAGCTGTACTCGCCGGTGTCGTAGACCGCCAAGCCGTTGACCTGGCCCCGGGCCTTGCCGGTTACGGTGATGAACACCGTGCCCCGGTTGACCAGTTCGTGCAGCTTCTCCTCGTAGAGCCGGACCCGCTCGCGCCGCGCAGCCAGCGCCTGCTCGACGTGTTCGGCACCAACCGCCGGCGCCCCGGCCTTGGTCGCCCAGTGGTCGGCTTCCTTGAGCACATCGCCGACGATGTTGAACCGGGTCGAAAGCCGGTCCTTCCGTCCGGCGAGCCGGACGCCGAACTCGATGACCCGGGTGATACCGGTCCGGGCGAAGGGCTTGAGGCGTTCGTTGTCGCAGAGCAGCTTGATGACCTGGCCGTACTGGCCGATGGCTTCATCATCGAGGTTCATCACCCAGTCGAAGTCGGCCCGGACCTTGAAGATCTTGCGGAAGTCCTCGTCGTAGGCAGCCAGCAGCGAGTAAAGCTGGGGGTCGCCGATCATGACAACCTTGACGTCGATCGCGATGCGCTCGGGCTTCATCGCGGTCACCGAGAGCATTGACAGCAGCGGCTCGTACGGGGAGATCTCCAGCCGGCGGTGGCGGAGCGTCCGCTTCAGCGCCGCCCAGACCCCGGGCTCGACCAGGACGTCGAGCGCGTTCAGTACCAGGAACCCGCCGTCGGCGCGCAGGATGGAGCCGGCCTTGACCTTGCTGAAATCGGTGCGCCACTGGCCGGACCGATCTACCACCCGCTCGATGGTTCCGAACAGGTTCTTGTAGCTGGGATTGGTTTCGAACACGATCGGCGCGCCCTTGGTCCGGCGGTTGTCGACCAGCACGTTTACCCGGTACTCCGAGAAGGTGTCGGTTTCGCCGTCCGACGAACCGGCCTTCGTTTCCTGGGGACGGCTGCGGAACCGGTCGATGTTGCCCAGCACCGATTCCTTGACATCCTCGAGCCAGGCTTGGACCTTCTCGCCGCGGTCGGTCACGGGCGGCTCGCCGGGTCCGGTCGGCCGCGGCGCCGTCCGCTTGGCGGCGGGGTCGTCGCCAGCATGCTGTTCCGCGACTTCCGCGAGCCGCTCCTCCAGCACCGGCAGGACGATGTCGCGGTCGAGCTGTTCGATCCCCTCACGCGCTTCCCGTTCGTGGCTGCGGATCTCCTTGAAGATTGCGGCCAGCTCCGAAGAGAGTTCGCGGTAAGCCTGTTTGATTTCCTCGGCCCGTTCCGGGCTGAGCTTGCCTTCTTCGACCAGCCCGGCCAGTGCCTCCATCTTCGCCGGCTGTTTCTCAACGATCGGCGCCAGTTCGGGTTTCACGAACGGCGCGACCTGGACCAGCGCGAACCCGGCGGCCGCGACCTTCTTCTCGAACTCGCGCACCTTGCCGCCGCCGCGCTCCTTGAAGCCTTCGATGATGTTGTTGCGGCGCTGCTGGTAGGCCTCGCTCTCGAACTGGTCGGGGAGGTTCCGGGTCAGGTGCTCAACCAGTTCATCCATTGCCCGGGCGAAACGGCGGCCGCCGCCGGCCGGGAAGCGGAGCAGGGTCGGCTGGTCGGGGTCGCGGAAGTTGTTGACGTAGCACTTGTCGTCCAGGCGGCGCTCCGCGTGCTGGTAGCGTTCGAGTAGCTGGCGGACGGTGGTGGTCCGGCCGGTGCCGACCGGGCCGGTGACAAAAATGTTGTAGCCGGAGGCGTTGATCTCCAGGCCGAGCGCGAGCGCGTCAACCGCCCGGCGCTGGCCGACGATGCCGCAACGGTCATCGCCGGGTTCGGCCGGCCGGGGCTTGATGTCGTCGGTCGTTTCGAACTCGACGCAGTCCGGGGGGCAGGTCCAGCGGAGGTCGGCCGGGTCCAGCCCCGGGCGGGCGGCAGCAGGCTGTTTCTTCTTCAATTCAGTACTCCTTTCAGGTCCGGGAGGGGGCAAGCATACTCAGTCGCGGGCGGCCAGTTTCAGGGCGGGGAAGCTCAGCCAGGGCAGGAAGTCACGACCGGTGTCCCGCGGTTCATCCCCGACCCGGTCAACGGTCGAGAGCATCCGGTAAATGTTGTCGGCGAGCATCACGTCCTTCACCCGGCCGACCAGCTCGCCGCCCTCGATTTTGAGCGCGGCGGTGAGGTTGAGCGCGACTTCTCCGGCCAGGATGTTCGACTGGCCGCCCCCGACGCAGTAGAGTACCAGCAGGCCTGCGCGCGTATCGGCTACGGCCCGGGCAAGTGCGGTCGTGCCGGGCGCGAGCTCGAGGCAGGCGGGCCCCGGGGCGGGCGGCGAGTCGTAGTCGCGCCGGGCGGAGCCGGTGCTCCGGCAGCCGCAGGCGGCGGCGGAGTCGAGGTCGTGGAGGAAGCCACTGAATACCCCGCGCGCGAAGAGCGGGTTCACCCGGGACGGGACGCCCTCGCCGTCGAAGGGCGCGGTTGCGGGGCCGTGGCGGCGGAGCGGGTTGTCGGTGAGGGTCAGGCAGTCGGCCAGCACCCGCTCGCCCTCGCGGCCGATGAGCGGCGAGGTGCCTTTCTCGAGCTGCT
>JAWOIB010000161.1:0-9800 GCA_046484845.1 bacterium | reverse complement strand
CCTGCGGCCACCAGCCACAGCAGGAAGCAGCCCCGGACCGGACCCCCGGCCACACGAACCGGAGGAATCCACAGAGCGGTTGAGCTACCGGGACAGCGGCGTCTCCGAACCCTCAAGGCAACTGGTACAGCAGCAGGCGTGCATCGCGGTCCAGCACGACCAGCCCGCGGGTACTGATCGCCAGGCCAACCGGGACCGGGGCATCTGTCACACCGAGCAGACGGTAGCGCAGACTCCTGCCATCGGTCTTCACGACAACCAGCTCCGGGTGCCCGCTGAGCGCCAGATAGAGCGAACCGAGATGATCAGCAACCATCAGGTCGAACTGGCCAGGCAGAGTATTCCGGGATGAGACAATCCCCGCCCGGTTGAATCGGACAATGACGTTGTCCCCACTCAATGCCGCAAACATCCCGTCCGGTAGCGCGGCCAACTGCCCGGGCTGCACCAGGTCTGCCGCGGCCAGAAAGACCCTGCTGTCACCGAACATGGTCTTGAGCCATACCGCTCCCCGCTCGGCATCGCTGACCAGCATCTCACCGGGAGAGAACCCGGCCAAGCCGGTCGTTCGGACTCCGTGCAACCAAGTCCTGAGCAGCGGGTCCTTCTTCAGCAGCCGGAAAAGCGTCCGGTCATTGAAGACGTAGACATAGAACTGATCGGCGGCGATTCCACGCGGAGCCACAACCCGATTCGTCAGAGACAGGGTTTCGACCTGCCCCAGTTTCGAATCGAACCGCAGGATGCGGGCTCCGGACGCTTCCAGCACGAGCACATCGTCACCGTCCGCACAGATACCCGCCAGCTGACCGCCTGTCGCATGCGATAGCGATGGGACAAGCCCGTCCTCCACCAGCACCGGCCGTACAACCGCGTTACGACCGCACCCTGCGAGCAGCAATGCAACTGAGACTGCGAAGCCGATCCGAATGCTAAGTTGTACCACTCCTCATTCTTGCCTGCTGAATGCCGGTGTCAAGCCCAAGGGTGAACTGTACCTGCCTGCCACGGTGCTTGACCCCGGGGGGGTTCCTGATATGCTTGACGCGAGACTCGGTACGTTGTTGAAATGGAGGTTCCATGTCGATCAAGTACGCCATCAACGGCTTCGGCCGTATCGGCCGACTCGTCGCTCGTCGTGCCACGGAAGACAGCTCATTCCGCCTGGTCGGGATCAATGATCTCGCGGATGCCAAGACCCTGGCACACCTGTTCAAGTACGACTCGGTTCACGGCACGTATGCTGGTGAAGTGTCGCACGGCGAGAACGAAATCATCATCGATGGCCGCGCCGCGCGAGCGACCGCGGTCAAAGACCCGTCTCAACTGCCCTGGCGCGAACTGGGCGCTGACTTGGTCATTGAAGCCACGGGCATCTTCCGCTCGCTGGACAAGGCACAGGCCCACCTTACCGCCGGCGCCAGGAAGGTCATCATCTCCGCCCCAGCTAAAGGACCGGGCGTCAATACCTTCGTCTTTGGTATCAACCACGACCAGTATGACCCTTCCCGTGACCACATCATCTCCAACGCCTCCTGCACGACCAACTGCGTCGTGCCGGTGGCGAAGGTGCTCCACGAGAACTTCGGGATTGTCAGGGCCTTCATGACCACGGTCCACGCCTACACCGGCGACCAGCGCCTCCTGGACCTGCCCCACTCCGACCTGCGTCGGGCTCGCTCTGCCGCGCTCTCAATGGTCCCGACCACAACCGGGGCCGCGAAGCTCATCGGCGTCATCTTCCCGGAACTCGCCGGCAAAGTCGACGGGATGGCCATCCGCGTGCCGACGCCGAATGTCTCGATCGTCGACTTGTCCTGCACGGTCGAGAAGTCAACCGACGCAGCAACTGTCAATGCGGCCTTCGCGGCGGCCGCTGAGGGCCCACTCAAGGACATACTGCAGTACTGCACTGACCCACTGGTCTCGGTAGATATGGTAGGCAACCCGCACAGCTCGATCCTCGACGCCGAACTGACCGCCGTCGTGGACGGCAACCTGGTCAAGGCCTTCTCGTGGTATGACAACGAGTACGGCTACGCCTGCCGGCTCGTGGACATGCTCCGCTTCGTCGCCAGCCGGCTGTGAAGAAGCTGTCGGTTCGCAGTCTTGAAGTCCGGGACCGCCGGGTGTTCGTTCGCGTGGACTTCAACGTGCCGTTGGACAGCGATGGCGCCATCACGAGTGATGTTCGGATTCGCGCCTCGCTGCCGACCATCAACCTGCTGCTCGAACGGGGCGCGACTGTCATCCTCGCGTCCCACCTCGGTAAGCCCAAGGGCAAACGCTGCGCGGAACTCAGCCTGAAGCCGGTTGCTGTCCGACTGGAGCAGCTGCTGGCGCGCGAAGTCCTGTTCGCGCCCGACTGCGTCGGGCCGGCTATCGAGCGGCTGGTTATGGATGCCCCGGACGGCTCGGTTATCCTGCTGGAGAACCTGCGCTTTCACGCCGGCGAGGAGCAGAACACCCCTGAGTTCGGACATCAACTCGCCCGTCTCGCCGACGCCTACGTCAACGATGCCTTCGGCACCGCTCACCGTGCGCATGCATCGACCAGTGCCGTCGCCGGGCTGTTCGAGAAGCCGGCGGCCGGGTTACTGCTCGGCCGCGAGGTGGAGTTCCTGAGCAGGGTCATCGAGCAACCGACCTCGCCATTCGTGGCGGTGATCGGCGGCGCCAAGGTCTCCGACAAGACCGGCGTCATCAGCAATCTGCTGACCAGGGTGGATCAACTGCTCATCGGCGGCGGCGTGAGTTTCAGCTTCCTCAGGGCACGCGGGGCAAGCATCGGCCGCAGCCTGCACGAGCCGGACCTGGTAGAAACTGCCGGCCGCCTCGCCGCTGACCCGAAGCTCGTCTTGCCGGTCGATATAGTCGCTGCCCGCGACACAGGCGATGCTGACGGTGCCCACGTGGTCCCGGCCGACCGTATCCCGGATGACGAGATGGGACTGGACATCGGACCAACCACCGCCGCGAACTACTCCGATGCGATCAGCCGTGCCCGGACGGTAGTCTGGGCCGGACCCATGGGCGTCTTCGAGGAAGACGCCTTCGCCTCCGGCAGCGAGGCGGTCGCGAGAGCCATCGCCGCTGCCACGTCGCGCGGCGCCACCACGGTCGTTGGTGGAGGAGATACCGTTGCCTGCCTTGCGAAGTGGCAGTTGACCGGTAGCGTCAGCCACGTCTCGACAGGCGGCGGAGCCTGCCTCGAGTTCCTTGAGGGCCGCCGGCTGCCGGGCATCGAAGCCCTGGCTGACGAGGAGTAACCACATGGCCGTACCGCTGATTGCCGGCAACTGGAAGATGCACCTCGACCCGAGCAGTGCCCGCCGTTTCGCCATCCAGCTCCGCGTTCGACTCGACGACGTTCGCGACCGCGATGTCGTCGTCTTCCCTCCCTTCACTGCCCTGCCTGCGGTCACCGAGGAACTGGGGCGATCGCGCCTGTCCTGCGGCGCTCAGAACATGCACTGGCAACCGAAGGGGGCCTTTACTGGTGAGATAGCGACGTCGTTCCTCACCGATCTCGGTTGCAGTCACGTACTGGTTGGCCATTCTGAACGCCGTCACATCTTCGGCGAGAAGGATGAAGACTGCGGTCGCAAGGTCCGGGCCGCGCTCGACGCCGGCTTGATGCCGGTTCTCTGCGTCGGAGAGAAGATCGAGGAACGGGACGACGATGCAACCCAGGCTGTCGTTGAGCGCCAGCTGACCGCGGGGCTCAGCCAGGTCGGACCGGACGAAACTTTCGTGGTCGCCTACGAACCGGTATGGGCCATCGGCACCGGCCGGGCCGCCGGCCCGGAGCAGGTCGGCGTTGCCCATGCACTCGTCAGGAACTGGCTCGCCACGCGTTTCTCACCCGGGATCGCCGGCAATCTGCGCCTGCTCTACGGCGGCAGTGTGAACCCTGAGAACGTGGACCAGCTTATGAACGTCCCGGGAGTTGACGGGGTGCTTGTCGGTGGTGCCGCGCTCGAAGTGGACAGCTTCGAACGCATCGTCCGCTTCGGTGGCTGAGCACGGGGCAACCGAGTCCCCGAAGGCACCGGCCGCAGCCCTCGGGCAGCGGCCGGCAACTAGATACACCCGAAACTCCGGGTGCCAAGCCAACCGCGACGATACCGGCTCCCGCTGAGGTCGGCCTGCCGGAAGACTCCCGTCACTGAAGCTCACCCGACTGTCAGCGACTGACCTGCGCGAGGCTTCAGGCCGATTCGATCTCGATGCTCTCCACCGTCAGTTCGCGGCCGGTGAGCACAACCGCTCCTGCATTGCAGCCGCAGATGTCGCCGAGTTCCGCAAACTCCCGACCGCACTTGGGGCAACGCAGAACCAGCGGAACCTCACGGAAGACCAACTCGGCGCTCTCGGCCAGAGTACCTGCCTTGAGCGTGTCGAAGTAACCGCAGAGGCAATCAGGCACCACCCCCGCTTCCCGGCCGACCGCAAGGACAATCCTCGTTACCCGACCCGCGCCCTGCTCCTCCGCCACCCGCAGTACGACGTCCAGCATGCTCCGGGCCATTGAGGCTTCGTGCACGCCTTCAGCTATCTCCGCCGGGAAGAGTTGCGCCGAACCTGCACCCTGACCGGCTACTGGATGCTCTCGAGCATCCGCCGCGCGATGGTATCCGTCGGCATCCGGCGCAGCCAGCTCTCAAGCACCTGCCGAGCCTTGACTGTATCGCGCATATCCTCCAGGTAGAACTGGTACAGTGCCTGGACCGGCTCCGGCCGGTCGGGCGCGGCGGTGACCGCGTCCACGTACTCACGCTCTGCGTTGGCCGCCTCACCCATCCCCTGCAGCGCCATACCCCGCCGCATCGTCAACTCCGGGTCGCTGAACCCGAGCGACTCAATCGAGTCAATGTAGGCGAGTGCGTTCGCATAGTCATGGTTGAGCAAGGCGAAGATCGACAGGTGGTAGAACAACGGCACCCGGCGCTGGTCATCCAGGTCGAAATCCATGGCGCGGGTCAGGACCTCCTGTGCTTCCCGGGTCCTGCCCTGCCGCTGGTACTCGTTCGCCAGCGCCAGGTAGCTGGCTGCGTAGTTGATCAGCAGGCCGCGGGTGTTCTCATCCTTCTGAACCCGTGGGTCCAGCATCGAGTTCATCTTGTAGACGTTGAACAGCAGGTCGTGGGTCTTCTCGGCGTCGACCTGGTTCTGGCCGTAGGTCGGAACGACCCGGTTGACCAACCCTTCCAGCACCAGGTAACCGCTGAAATCGCGGAGGTTGTCCGTCGAGACCGTCGTCGCAAAGTAGACGGGACGCTGGGGTTCGTAGCCCCCGCCAAAGACCTTGCGCTGAAACTCCTCACTCGTTGACGCATAGTCGTCGGGCCATCTCAGCTTCACCCCGCCCGCGGTCGCGACGATATCACGCATCATGATGTCCTTGAGCAGGAAAGTCCGGTTCCCGTCGCCGACGAAGCCCTGGGGCAGACGCTCAATCTCCTCGACCGTGAATGATATCGGCGCACCCCACTCCTTGAGCTGCTTGCAGTACCAATAGGTATTCAGCAGCGACAGGTTGGCGACCGCGACGTTGTCGCCGAACTCCGGGTCGAGGTCGGCAATTTCCGACGGTACTTCCTGCATGAACCAGAGTGGGAACGTGTCGTTGTCACCGTTGGTGAAGATCACGGTCTTCTCACCCGGACAGGAAACAAGCATGTTGTAACCGTACTCGGCCGGGATCCAGTTGTGTCGCCTTGTGACATCCGGGTAATTGATAACCATCGGCACGAAGCCGTAGGCGACGGTGGCACCGGCCAACACCCAGGCCACCATCTTCTTGGATCGACCTCTGACCATCTCGACCGCCCAGCAGAGAAAGGCGTAGGCACCTACGCCGATGAATATCGTGTAGAACACGAACGAGAACGCATAGAAGTAATCACGTTCGCGAACCTCGCGAAACTGCAGATGCGGCCTGGGGTCGGAAGGAGAGTACTTCAGATTCAGGTACGCTATCAGGCCGAGCGAAGCGACCAGGAACGAGAAGAAGATCAGCACAAACGACTTCTTCTCATTCTTGAACTGGTGCCACATCCCCCACAGCCCGAGCAGGGGCGGGAAAATCCCCAGCAACGCCGGCCAGCTCAGCCGGGAGAATATGTCGAAGAAGCGAGCCCCACCCCACTGCCAGAGGAAGTAGCGCAGGTAGAACTTGACCTGCTCGAACAACCCGCGGATGAGACCGTAGGCCGGGTTGGTCCCGATACGGTAGTCGTTCTCGGTCAGGAACTGGGTTTTGCGCGGCAGCAGTCGCATCGGGTCATACTGCTCGCGTCGGAGCACACTCACGAAGTCGCGCCAGTTCGACGGGTCCACCTCGTTTATCGGCGGCCCAACCCCGGCCCGGACGTACATGATGAACTGCACTGAACTGGCAACCATCACCAGCCCCAGCATCATCCCGACATACAGCACGCTCAGTCTGCCCTTCGTGTGCAACCAGTAGAGATACCCCGCGTAGAGCAGCACGAAGGCAATCAACAGGGCCGGGGTCTCCACCCACATCTCCACGAACGCCACCAGGGGTGCCGCAAGGAACAGGACCGTGTTGTCCATCATCTCACCCTGGCTGGCGAGATAACCTGCCAGGAATCCCCCCGCCAGGAGGCCCAGTCCCCAGATGACGGACGCGGTCGAGTCCGATCGCTCCATCACCTGGATTCCCAGGAAGGTCGTCCCGAGCATCACCGCGGCCACAAAGATCTTGAAGACAACTGACTCGCCGCCCCCGGACGGCATCGCGGCGACTGCCATCACCGTCAGGAGGCCGAACGCGAACTCGAACAGCCGCAGGTTCAGAATCGCTCGCCGGCTGACCAGCAGGCAGAAAATCAGCACCGCGAACACCACAATCATCGGCGTGAAGTGAATCCCGGTGGACAGAAACAGCATGAACACCGCCAACAGCACCAGACGGTTGTCGCCGGTGCCCGCCTCGACCCGCAACCGCCAGCGCATCGCCATGTAAAGCACCGCCAGCGCGACTGTCGCCGACGGACCGTAGACTTCTGCCTCGACGTTGTTGTCCCAGAAACTGAACGCAAACGCGCACATCAACGCTCCGAACACACCGGCCACGTGCTTGAGCCAGGGGTGCTTGTCGCGCTCCCGGTAGATGGTGATCAACTGCACGACGATCAGGTAGATCAGCGCGCAGGCCAGCGCCCCGAACAGCACGCAGATGAAATTGACCCGGAAAGCGACTTCCGGGCGCAACGGCAACAGGGTGAACAGACGCCCGATCGCGACATACAGCGGGGTGCCGGGCGGATGCGGTATGCCCAGCACGTAGGAAGCCGCTATGAACTCGCCGCAGTCCCAGAACGCAGATGTGGGCGCAACGCTGTAGAGATAGGCCCCGAACACGATGGCGAACACGACGCCGAACAGCACAAGTCGAATCCGGTTTTCTGTCATTAGTCAGGTCTCCTTTGCAACAACTGGCCAATGTTATACCTGAGTTGCGTGGGGGTCAAATCGACCAGCAGCCTGCCGCGACTGGCAAGCGAGATCCGGCCGCTGGACTCGGACACGATCACCGCGATTGCGTCGGTCAATGTCGCGATGCCCAGGCCGGCGCGGTGACGCATGCCCAGGAAGCCGTTACGATACGCCACATCGGAGAGCGGCAGGGTACAGCCGGCCGCCACCAGACGATCGCCGGAGACTATCACCGCCCCGTCGTGCAACGGCGAGGCGGGGACGAAAATCGAAGTAATCAGCGAGGCCGATACCTTCGCATCCAGCCGGGTACCGGTTTCAACGTACTCGCGCAGTCCGAGCCCCTGCTCAATCACGATGAGTCCGCCGACCCTGCGCTGCTTCAGCTGACTGGCGCTCTCGACCACCTCGGCGACCACCTCTTCCTCGGCAACACCGTGCCTGAGCAGGAACCGCAGACCCGGCGCCCGGCCGAACCGGGTGAGGATGCTCCGCAGCTCAGGCTGAAACAGAATCACGAACGCGACTATCCAGAGCGTGGTGAGCGAACTGACAATGAACCCGAGGGCCTTGAAATCCAGCCACCTGGCAACGAACGACAGCGCCACCAGCGACAACAGGGCGTAGAGCATCCTGATTGCCCGGGTTCCCTTCAGGAAGCGCAGGAAGTAGTAGAACAACAGAGCGACCAGCAGGACATCGATGATATCTGTCGCCCGCAGTTTCACAAAAGAAAGCAGCTACCCCTCCTTGCCCTGTGCCAGACCGACGAGCGCATCGTGAACCCGCAAGGCCCTCACGACCGGCTTGACATCATGAACCCGGACAATGTTGGCCCCATGCCGTGCCCCGAGCACGCAGGCCGCCAGCGTACCCTCCAGCCGGTCTTCCGGTTCGGTACCGGTCAGCTCACCAATGAAGCGCTTCCGTGACGGGCCGAGCAGAATCGGCCGGTCCAGCGACTCCAACTCCCGGAGCCTGCGCACCAGCTCCAGGTTGTGCGATGTCGTCTTGCCGAAACCGAGCCCCGGGTCAACAATCAGCTGCTCGCGCGCCACCCCGGCCGCGGTGCCGCGCGCAATGGCGGCCTCCAGCGAGGCCACCACCTCGGCCATCAGGTTCCGGTACCGGGGCCGGCGCTGCATCGTGCGGGGAGCTGCCGGCAGGTGCATCACCACACAGGGTACACCGGACTTCGCAACCAGCTTCGCCAACCGCGGGTCAGCCGCGAAACCGGACACATCGTTGACGATTGCCGCGCCCTCATCGAGGGCTTTGCGGGCAACGGCCGCACTGCCCGTATCAATGGCAACGGGCACGCGGAGCCGGGCGCGCAGTCGGCGCAACACCGGCAGGACACGCCGGACCTGCTCTGCCGGCGGCACCGGTTCGGAACCGGGCCGGGTGGACTCGCCCCCGATGTCAACGAAATCGGCACCCTCCGCCTCCATCTGCAATGCCTGGTCGACCGCGCGCTCCGGGTCCAGCCAACGGCCGCCGTCGTAGAACGAGTCCGGGGTAACGTTGAGAATGCCCATCACATGGGTGCGGGTTGCGAGGTCGACCCTCCTGCCGCCGATGACGATGGTGCGGTTCGGATTCAGCATCGCACGCTCCTGCTCCAGCAGACACGGAGCCAGCCGTGCGACGCACTCGGGTTGGGATTCAAGCCGGCGGCGAAGCTCGGGCAATCTCCGCCGGGAAACGAACAGCACCGCATCGCTCCTCCGCACCCGGCCGGACGCGACCGCGCGGTGAACCGCGCAATCGCCACCGCAACCGATGGCGGTCTGCTTCAGAATATTGGCTGCCGCGGTCGAGAGCCCGACAATTGAGAAAGCCAGCATCCTGTTCTTGCTGACGAAGATGTCCCAGCACGACTCGTCCGCACCGACACGGGCCAGCTCCTGCCGGAGGTCACTCTCGTGTTCGACAGACAGAATCCGCACTAGAACTTATACGCCACGCGTCCGACGATGTCAACCTCATGCGGCAGAGTTCATGATGCCCCAGCGACAGTGTCACGAGGCAATGCCACCGGGATCATATCAGTCTTGCCGCGCAGCCGAAGCCCTCACCGCGGGCCTGCCGGCCCACAGCGCGGCCGATACTATCAGCCGAAAAACCGTCATCCCGCCCGAATTACCCATGACCCGTGATACCAATCACCATCCATCGAGTTGAAATGAATATCCGGCTAACTCCTTGTATTGTCTGCGTTTCATTCACATCCGAATTTCCCCCCTCCCCTACCCCCCGGGTCATCCCCCCGGTCATCGGACCGGTGACCTGGAAAGCGACCCGGCCGGTCATTCTCCCGGTCATCCGGCGCA
>JAWOIB010000125.1:0-4165 GCA_046484845.1 bacterium | reverse complement strand
GCCGAGGCGGGTACCAGCGGCAGGGTGTCAAGACAGCGGAACAGCGTGCGCCCGGTGCCGAGCGAGACGATGCTGACTCCGACCGGCGCGCCCGGGGGGAGCAGTTCCCGGTAGCGGCGTTCGAGCAGTTCGGCCGCGTCGGGCGCGGGCCCGGGCGGGGGGGCGGCGCAGGCGAGGAGCAGGAGCGCGAGAGCTGCGGTGCGGCTGATGATGCTAGCGTCGGCGGGTGACGTGCTCGTGCGCCATCATCGCAGCGAGCGCGCCGTCGCCGACCGCGGTGGAAATCTGGCGCAGGTGCGACACCCGGACATCACCGGCCGCGAATACGCCCGGGACGCTGGTGGCCAGCCGGTCGTCGCAGACCACGAAGCCGCCGTCGTCGAGCCTGACGACGCCGCGGCACCAGTCGGTGTGCGGCACCGAGCCGACGTAGATGAACAGCCCGGCGACCACGATGTCCCGCTTCGAGCCGTCCTTGCGGCTGGTGACCTCGATGGCTTCGAGCCGGCCGCTGCCCTTGATGGCGGAGACGACGTGGGAGAGCACGAGTTCGATGTTGTCGCGCGCGCGGACCTGGTCCTGGGCGACCTTGACCCCGCGGAATTCGTCCCGCCGGTGCACGAGGTGGACCCGGGAGCAGATGCCGGACAGGTAGACCGCCTCGTCGAGCGCCGAGTCGCCGCCGCCGATGACCGCAACCTCGCGGCCCTTGAAGAAGGCGCCGTCGCAGATCGCGCAGTAGGAGACTCCCCGGCCGCGCAGTTCCTTCTCGCCGGGCAGGCCCAGCTCTTTCGCCCGGACGCCCGAGGCGATGATGACCGCGGCGGGACGGTAGGAGCCGCCGGCGGCCTCGACGACCAGCGGGCCGGTCTTGAGCGCGGTGGCTTCGGTCAGCTCGATCTCCGCACCGTGGCGCTCGGCCTGCCGCTGCATGGCCTGCGCCAGTTCGACCGCGACCACCGGCTCGACGAAGCCGGGGTAGTTCTCTACCTCCGGGGTGTTCGCGACCTGGCCGCCGGGCATGGCCCGTTCGAGAATCAGCGCCCGGTGACCGGCCCGGGCGGCGTAGAGCCCGGCGGTCAGCCCGGCCGGGCCGGCGCCGACAATGACGATATCAGGGCTGTCCATCGACAGGGATTCTAGCAGAGCCGTTACCCTGCGCAAGCCCCGGGGGTTGACCGGTTTGCCGGGTTGTATTGACAACCGGGGGCGACGGCCTAAGCTTGAAAGCTATGCGACGGCTGGTTGTCCTCGCGCTGTTGGTGATGCTCGGCGGTTGCCGCAACAGCCCGCCCGAACCCCCGCTGCTGTCCGGGCAGGCCCGGCTGCGGCCGGGCGATACCCTGCGGCTGTCGGCCTGGTCGGTCGACCCGGACGGCGATTCGGTCGGGTACCGGGTGGACTGGGGCGACGGCAACGAGAGCGACTGGAGTGACTGGTACCCGTCCGGCGAGCGGGCCGCGTTCGCCCACGGCTACGGCGACACCGGCCGGTTCGAGGTGACCGCCCGGGCGCGCGACCGGGACGCCCCGGGCGCGGTTTCGGACCCGTTCTTCGCCCGGGTGTACGAGTACGGTCCGTCCCGGCCGTCCCGGCCCCGGCTGGCGGCGGACACGGTCGTGGTGGGAGATTCTTTCGGCTGCATGTCGTCGGCCGCGCATCCCCTGAACGAGCGCGTCGCGCTCCAGTTCGACTGGGGTGACACGCTGGGCGACTGGTCGGATTTTGTCAAGCCCGATTCCTGGCTGGTGGTGCGCCACGCGTATTCCGACCCGGGCAGTTACGCCGTCCGCGCCCGGGCGCGCGACAGCCTCGGGCATGTTTCGGATTGGTCGGACTCGACCGCGGTCGTGGCCAGGTTGCCTTGAGCCGGTGCCGCGGCGGTGCGAAGAGACCGGGCAGGATGACCGGGGTGACCCGGGAGGAGCGTTGATGCGTTCTCTGTTGCTGTTGGTGCTGGCGCTGCTGGTCGCGCCGGCGGGCCAGGCGCGCGCGGCCGCGCGGAACGAACCGGTGGACATGAAGCTCCGGGTCTGGTTGAGCCCGGGCCGGATTGACGAACTCGCGGACCGCGTGCTCGAGTTCTACGAGGTCGGGCCGGAGAGCTTCGTGGCGGCCTTCACCCGGGAAGACCACGACTGGCTGGTCGCACATGGGTACTCAGTCGACGTGCTCGTGCGGGACATGCGGGAGGAGGCCGCGCGGTTCGACGCCTTCTTCCACACCTACCAGCAGATCTGCGATACCTGGGCGATAATCGCCCAGGACCACCCGGGCATCTGCGTGCTCGACACGATCGGGACGTCCTACAACGGCAACCTGATGCTGGCGATGAAGATTTCGGACAACCCGACAGTGATGGAGGGCGAGCCGCGTATCTGTTTCGATTTCACGATTCACGGCAACGAGAACAACGGCACCGAGATTGCCCACCACGTCCTGCTCGAGCTGGTGAACGGCTACGGTTCGGACCCGGACATCACCCGCTGGGTCAACAGCCGGGAAATCTGGCTGCTGCCGATGGTCAACCCGGACGGGCTGATCTCGCGCTCGCGCACCAACGGCCGCGGGGTGGACTGTAACCGCAACTACGGCTATGCCTGGTCCGGCGGCGGGTCCGGCCCGTTCTCCGAGCCGGAGATCCAGGCGCTGTACCGTCTCGGGGTCGCGAACCCGATGGCGATGTGGACCCAGTATCATTCCGGGACCGAGCGGGCGATGTGGCCCTGGGGCTACACCCAGCTCGCGACGATGGACTCGGTGGTGCACCGGTACGAGATGGTGCGCTACGGCCAGCTTGCCGGGTATCCCTACTGCCAGATAGCCCGCGGGCTGTACCCGGTCAACGGCGGCTCGACCGACTGGTACTACGGCGCGACCGGCGCCCAGGGTTACGGCATCGAGGTCTGCAACGGCCAGCCCAGCCCGCCCTCCCAGATCGATGAGATCAACGCCGAGAACTGGCTGGCAATGCAGGAGATGATCGAGCGGGTGGGATGGGGCGTCGGCGGTCGGGTGCTGGACTCGGTCAGCGGCGCGCCGCTCGCGGCGCGCATCGAACTGACGCCGCCGGACTGGCTCACCTATGCCGATACGATGGGCTACTTCCACAAGAACCTGCACGCCGGGACCTACTCGGTCACGGTCCGCGCCAACGGCTACGCGACCCGGACGATACCGGGTGTGGTGGTGCCCGCGGAGGGTTCGGCCTGGCTGGACATCGCGCTGGCGCCCGACTCGGTCGCGGCCCCGACCGCTTTCCGCGTCATCACCAGCAAGCTGGGCAGTTCGAACTCGACCAGCGCCTGGTGGGCGCTCGGGCCGCGCGACGGCCGCCGGTTGACGCTCGAAAAGGGCGCCTGGGCGAGTTTCGACATGGGTGAGAACACCCCGATCATCAACGGCCCGGGCATCGATTTCTACGTCGTCGAGGACGACGGCAGCCCGGGAGCCTGCAGCGTGTATGTGGCCAATGACTGGAACGGGCCCTGGCATTACGCCGGGTTCGGCACCGGGACGCAGGGCTACGACCTGCAGGTGGCGGGCCAGTCCGTGGCCCGGTTCGTGCGCATCGCGGATGACAACATCGGCACGGATGGTTATCACCTCGACGCGATCGAGGCGGTGGTTGTCAGCGCGCCGGCGTTAGTACTCCAGGGCCGGACGGTCATCGATTCACCGCCGGGCGGCAACGCGGACGGCAAGCTCGACCCGGGTGAGACCGCGGACCTGATTGTGGAACTGAAGAACGTCGGCCGGGTCGGGGTGAGCGGACTGACCGGCATCCTGAGGACGGGGGATTCGATGGTCTCGATTCCCGATTCGACCGGGACTTTCGGCGAGCTGCTGCCGGATTCGACCCGCCGCAACAACGCCGACCGGTTTGTGGTCAGTGCCGACGCCGCGACCCCGCGCGAGCACCCGGCCCGAATGGTCCTGCACCTCGCGGGCACCGACTACGCCGACAGCCTGGTCTTCACCCTCATCGTCGGGGAACTGCGGTCGGTGGACCCGATCCCGGACAATGCGTCGCCGGTGCGGTACTGGGCCTACGACGATGGCGATTCCGGGTACGTCCAGGCGCCGGTGTTCGACTGGTACGACATCACCGGGGTCGGCACCCGGCTGCCGATCACCGGCGACGACCAGACGGTGCAGTTCAACC
>JAWOIB010000117.1:0-7919 GCA_046484845.1 bacterium | reverse complement strand
GCCCCCGACAGCTGCAACGGATTTCCCCGCGGCCGGCGGCTGCGACTCACCAGCCCGCTCATGCCGTGCTCCTCGTACCGGCGCAGCCACTTGTAGCCGGTCTTCCGGCTGATGCCGAACTCACTGCAGACCCGCTTCATACACGTGTCGGACTCTCTCGCCAGCATCACAAACTCGGCGCGGAGACGCTGCAATCGGTTCTCTATCCAGGACATGGTCACACCTCCTTTTCATCAGATACTGTAACCCATGTCCTGACAATAAAGTGTTAACAATGTACTGAACTCGCACCCTCGGACCGGCTAACTCGTCTATTTCGCGTTAGATAGCCGGTCCGGGCCTCGGTAGTTCGCAACCGGCCGGAAAACCGGCCGCCTCCCGGGTGTATAACTCTGCGAACCGAGACGCGTAGGACGGATGGTCGGCAGGGTCTGGAATCCCGGCGGGGTTGAGCGCAGACCGGGAACCGTCGCCCGAAGTCCGGCGGGCGCCAGGCGGTTGGTGTCGAGTCGTCCCGTCGGGGTCTCGTGAGCAACTGCCGCGCGTTGACAGTTATGAGTGCAGGGGTAGGATAGCAGTGATGAAGATGCTGGCAGGGCCTGTGCGGTACGTGCTCTTGCTGGGGCGCAGTGTGCTGGTGCCCTGGGATGTTCGCCGGTCGCTGCCCAGGATTTCCGAGCAGTTGTATCAGCAGGGACTGGCGGCAGTGCCCGTGGTGTTGTTATGCGGGGTGTTCGTGGGCCTGACGACAGCGCTGCAGACGTCATACCAGTTGCTGGGCGTCGTGCCCAAGTACTTCGTGGGAATGGGGGTCGGGCGACTGGTGCTGATTGAGCTGGCGCCGGTCTTCACCGCTTTTGTCGTCGCCGGGCGCTCGGCTTCCTCGATTGCGGCGGAGCTGGCGGCGATGAAACTGACCGGGCAGGTTGATGCCCTGCTGGTGATGGGCATCAACCCGAATCGTTATCTCTGCCTGCCCAGGATTGTCGCCCTGGCCCTGTCCATGCCGCTGCTGGTCGTGGTGATGGAGCTGGTCGCGGTCGCGATGGCCATGCTGGCTTCCGTCGTCGCGCTCGACATCACCGCGCGCACGTTCAGCTACGGGTTGACGCGCTTCTTCGAGGTTCGGGACTTCGCGGGAGGGCTGGCCAAGGCGGTGTTGTTCGGGGTTGTGATCGGGCTGAGCGGGTGCTATGCCGGGCTCGAGGCCACCGGCGGGGCCGAGCAGGTCGGGCGCGCGGCAACCCGCGCCGTGATAACGGCTTCGGCCCTGATATTGGGATTCAATTTCGCGATGGCGGCATTCCTGTTCGGACGATGATCAAGCTGGCAGGGATAAGCAAGAGGTTGAACGGCCGGCAGGTGCTGGACGGCGTTGACCTCGTCGTGTCCGACGGTGAGACCCTGGTGATTCTCGGCCCTTCGGGAATCGGCAAAACGGTGCTGTTGCGCATCATGGCCGGTCTGCTGCCGTCGGATGCGGGCAGCGTGACGTATGATGGTGTGCTCATCAGGTACGGGGCCTTTTCCCGCAACGCGCCGGTGCTGGCGCAACTCGGCTACGTGTTCCAGAACGGCGCGCTGTTCGACTCGCTGTCGGTGTTCGACAATGTCGCCCTGCCGTTGCGCGAGACCCGTTCCGGCGGCGAGCGGCAGGTGCAGCAGCGCGTCCGGCAGGTTCTGGCCCGGGTGGGTATGGCCGAGCATGAGCGCCTGATGCCTTCCGAGCTGTCCGGCGGCATGGCCAGGCTGGTCGCCCTTGCCCGGGCGCTGGCGGTGGACCCGCGGTGGATCTTCTACGACGAGCCGACGAACGGCCTCGACCCGCTGATGCGCGCGCGGATTCTCGAGTTGATTGCCGGGCTGCGGGAGACCGAGGGAAGGACAAACGTGATCGTGACACATGACCTTGATGCCGCCAGGCAGGTGGCCGGCCGCTGTTTGATGCTGCGCGACGGGCGGCTGGCCCGGCTCGATGATGTGAGAAAGGAGCAGTATGAACCGGAATGTGCGTGATTTTCTGGTGGTGGCCTTCGTGCTCCTCGGGATCGCGGCGCTGTTGTTCGCGTTCTTCTGGTTCTCGGGCAGGATCGAGGGCGGGCGGCGCCGGCCGGTTGTGGTTCACTTCCCGGACGCCACCGGCCTGAGAACGGGCGACCCGGTTGAAGTGTTGGGGCTCTACCACGGCCGGGTCGGGAAGCTGGCGCTTGACGGCGAGAGAGTCCGCTGTGAAATCCTGCTGAACCGGGAGGTCACGCTGAGGGTCGATTCGCGGTTCGCGATCAGGTCGGTCAGTTACCTCGGCAGTGACCGGCGGGTGATGGTGATGCCCGGTCACGGCCAGGTGGCCGAAGATGGCCACGAGTTCGAGGGACTGAACGAGGCGCTGGACCTCGAGGAGACCTTCCTGCGCGTGGACCGGATGATGGAACGGCTCGACCCCGAGCAGCTTTCCGATGAGCTGCGCAAGGCGGGGCAGGAGGTCGTCGAGGCGATAGGCCTGGAGCTGGGGCGGCTCAACGCCAGCCTGGACGGCCTGAACCGCGGATTCTCCGGTGCCACGGCCGAGATCAGCGCCGTGGCCGGTCGGTTGGACAGTCTCTCACGGCTGTTTGACGAGTCCTCGACCGCGGGCCGGCTGTTGTCTTCGGATGAGCTGTACCGGGAGTTGCTCGAGACAAATGAAGCGCTCAACGCGCTGTTGCTGGACGTCAGGCAGCAGCCCCGACGCTATTTCAAGTTCAGCCTGTTCTAGTTCCGGCTGCGCGGGAGATACCCGGACCGCGCTCTGCCCACCGGCAGGAGGCGTGACCGGGCTGCCGGGCTCCCGGGAGACAAAGGTCAGCGTTTCTCCGGCAGGGCGGCAGCGTATCGTTTGACAACGGTGATTCCCGAAGCAGAGTAGTAGCGCATGGAAGAGAGCAGTGCGTTTCCGGCGGAGTCCGCGCCGTCAGTCAAGCTCGCCGCATACAACCTGCAGAACCTCGGCCGGGAGGACAACCCGGACGGCGTGTACGAGCGGAAGCTGGAGTTCCTCGCCGGCGTGCTGCGGGAGCTGGATGCCGACCTGGTCGCGGTCGCGGAGGTCCGCGAGGAGTCGGCCTTTACCGAGCTGGCCCGGGCGCTCGACCGGTACCCGGATTCCCTGGTTTCGGACCTGACCGCGGACCGACGCCAGCTCCAAGTCGGCCTGCTGACCCGGTTGCCGGTGGTGGCCCGCGGCCAGTGGCATGAGTTCCCGGCGGTCCTGCCCGGTGCGGAGGGTCTCGCGAGCCTGCCGTTCCGGCGTTCGGTACCGTGGCTCCGGGTGCGCCTGCCCGACGGCTCGACGCTCCAGGCCGCGGCGGTGCACTTGAAGTCGGGCCGGCCCGAGGTCGAGCGCGTGCCGGAGAGCGAGCCGCCCCGGCGGCGCGAGCTGCTGGGCCTGGCGTTGGCGACCGCGGGCCGCGTGTACGAGGCGGCGGGCCTGCGCTGCCGGCTGGACGAGGCGATGGCGCGCGGTGACGCGGACCATTTTGCGGTGCTGGGTGATTTTAACGACGGGCCGGAGTCCGAAGGGGTCCGGGTGGTCCGGGGCGCGCTTACCAGGCAGTTCGCGAGCGGCGAAGGTGACGCGGAACTGCTGGCGGTCTCGGATGCGATGCCGGCCGAGGCGCGGGTGTCGTACGTGGGCTGGGGCCAGCGGGCATTGTTGGACCACATCCTGGTCACCCGGGAACTGCATGCCCGGCTGGAGGCGGCCGGGGTCGAAACCCGCCTGCTGGAAGACCCGCCCCCGCGCGGCGCGGGGCGCGCAAACGGCTATCCCCGGTCGGACCACGCGCCGGTCTGGGCGGTCTTCGGCTTTGCCGGGCCGAACGGAGGTGACGCGTGAGCATGGCGAGGCAGATGGTCGCGTGCGCGGTGCTGGTGCTGGCGGCGCGGGCGCAGCTGGGCTATGTCGAGTCGTCGGACGGGTTCCGGGACAACCCGCGGCTGGACGGCGGGCGGACAGAGCTGGAGATGGCCGATATCGACAACGACGGCCACGTGGATATCCTGTCCATCGGGGACCACGGCAGCCCGTTCATCAACACCCAGCAGCGCGGGGTGATGGTCTGGTTCGGGGACGGGACCGGTAACTGGAGCCTGTACATGCCGAACGACACTTTCGGCTACGGCGGCATCGCGGTCGGCGACGTCAACAACGACGGGCACTGGGACGTCGGCTACGGGATGCACCATAACTACACCCAGAATCCGCTTGGGAGCGAGCTCATCGGGGTCGGGCTGGGCGAGGGCACCGGTCGGAGCTGGACCGCCTGGGGCGACAACCTTGCGCAGGAGGGCCAGACCTGGGGCATGCACGCGACCGACTTCGGTGACTTCGACAACGACGGACTGCTCGACATCGGCTCGATTTCCTTCGGCGCGAGCGACGGGCTTCATGTATACAAGAACCTGGGCAACGGCGCCTGGCGCCGCACCTTCGGCTTCACCGGCGGCAACAGCAGTATGGAGTTCTACTTCCGAGACATCAACAACGACGGCAACCTGGATGTCATCGCGGCGCACGGTACCGGCAGTATCTGGTTCGGTGACGGTGCGGGCGGCTTCACCCCGGCGAACACAGGCCTCCCGGCTTCGTCCTCCGGCTTGCGCGGGCTGTCACCCGGCGACGTCAACAACAACGGCGGGGCGGATGTGGCGTTCGCCAATTCCGGCGGCGGGGTTGAGGTCTGGACCTGGGATGAGAGCCTCCAGCGCTGGACCGAGTTCTCGGGTGACCTGCCTCAGGCGGATTCGTTTCAGGCCACCCAGCTCTGCGATATGAACGCGGATGGATTCGTGGATCTGCTGGCGTTCGGGCGGGGCAAGACCCGGGTCTGGCTCGGGGATGGCGCGGGCACCTGGACCGAGGCGGCCGGGTTCAATACCCCGCGCGCCGGCACCTATGCCGCCCTGCGTACCGGCGCGGATTTTGACCACAACGGCCGACCCGATATCGTGTACTGGGCCCGGGAGGGTACTTGGCCGAGTGATATCAACGTAGCTCATGCGTTCAAGGAGACGACCTCGGTTGCCGGACTGACCGTGTTCCCGGTCTATCCGCGCGGGGGCGAGCGGTTGAAGAACCGCGGTGTCCGGTTTGTGGACTGGTGGAGCGCGGTCCCGGAACCGTCCGCTTCCCGGGTCCGGCTTGAGCTGTCCACGACCGGGCCGGACGGGCCGTGGGAGGTCATTGCCAACGACCTGCGCAACAACGGCCGGTGGCAGTGGCAGGTACCCGAGGGTGTGAGTTCGTCAAACTGCCGGATTCGGTACACCGTGACCGCACCGGACGATACCGTGTCCGAGGTCACCCCGCGTTCGTTCTCGATCGGGGACACGACGGTGGCTGTTGCCGGGGGCGAGCACCGGTATCTGCAACCAGTGTCGGGAGTCAGGCCCAACCCGGTCCGCCGCGGCGTGAAGCTGCAGGTGAGGTGTCCGGCCGGGGCAGGGCCGGCGGCCCGGCTCTTCGACCGCGCCGGCCGGGAGAGGATTGCTATCGAGCTGGACCGGGGCGGGGCCGGTTGGTTCGACACCCAGGACCTGGCCCCGGGTGTGTACCTTGTCCGGGTCGAGGGCCGGCGCGGGACTGCCAAGGTCGTCGTCCTGCGATGACCTTGAAGCCCGGAGCAGGCCAGCTACAATGACCCGTGACGGAAGCGCAAACGGCAAAGGAGCTGAGATGAAGAAGAGACTCGCATGCGCGTTGGCGGTGCTGGCGGTGGTTGTACTCGTCGCATCCTGCGGCGAGAAGGTCACCGACGAGGCCGCCATTCGGGCGCTGGTGGAACAGGATACCACGTACTTCAAGTCCGGGACCCAGGGTGACTCGGCGGCAGGCGGCGGCCTGCTCGACGACACCATGCTGGGACTCTGGTGGCGCGGGCCCCAGACTCACGACCCCCAGCCGAGAATCGAGGTCGAGATTGTCGAGGACTCGGCCCGGGTGAGCTGGCACCAGTCCAACTACGGCGAGCTGATTCACTGGGTCAGGACCAGCGATACGACATCGGAGCGCTGGGTGAAGGAGCTGACCGAGCGCGTTCAGCTCAACGCCATCTTCCTGCGCGAGGGGGGGGAGACCGAGACGAACCGGGGCTGGCGGTTCAAGCGGCTGTCGCTCGCTTACGGGCAATCGGATACGGTCAGCACGGTGCGCATCGACAGCCTGCGCATCCAGAGCTCCCTGCGTGATTTCACCATCACGGACCCGCTCAATTCCTACCACTCACCGGACAGCCTGGTTTCGTTCACTCCCGGCGAGCAGTTGACGATGACACTCTACACCAATACTTCAGACTGCCATGCCTTCCTGCACGCGTTTGTCGGCTGGTTGTTCGTCCGCGCGCCGTTCGAGCACCAGGGCGATGGCGTCCACGTCGGTACCTGGAACGCCCAGCTCATTCCCGGTCTCCGTTTCGCCATCTTCGACATTCTGAGCACCGGCACCCTGCTTGAGCGGACCGGTCCTTACGATCATAACGGCTGGCTTCTACCGTACGCAATCAAGACCGCGGATTAGCCCGGATGTCTGGCTCGGCGTCGTGGGCTTCCGGTGCGGCGGCAGGGCAGTCACTCTGTGTCGGTGTTGTCCGGCGCCGGTCCTGCCGGTGCCGGACAGCCCGTCATCTTCGTCGGCCTGTAACTGACCAGGCAAAGGATGGTTGGCATGTCTTGTGATGAGTCTCTTGACCGCGTGGCAGCCCGGCTGCTCGAACTCGAGCTGGAGATGGTGCGCCTTCAGGAGGAGCTGGTGGCCCGGCCGGCGGTCAGCCCCGCCTCCGGCGGCGGGGGCGAGCAGGCCCGGGTGGACTTCCTGCGGCCGATGCTGGAGGGGTGGGGGCTGGAGGTGACCGAGTACCGGGCCCCGGACCCGGCCGCGCCGTGTGGCTACCGGCCGAGCCTGGTGGCGCGGCTGGCCGGGCAGGACCGGTCCCGGACGCTGTGGGTAATGACGCACCTGGACGTGGTGCCGGCCGGGCCGCGCGAGCTGTGGGAGACCGACCCGTTCAAGGCCATGGTCAAGGATGGCCGCATCTACGGCCGCGGGGTGGAGGATAACCAGCAGGAGCTGGTGGCTTCGTGCTTCGCGGCGCGGGTGATGCTGGAGCTGGGGCTCCGGCCCGCCTTCGACGTGGCGCTGATGCTGGTCGCGGACGAGGAGGTGGGCTCGAAGTTCGGTGTGGACTGGCTGTTGGCCAACCACGAGCTGTGCCGGGCCGATGACCTGGTCGTGGTGCCGGACGCCGGCAACGCCGAGGGCACGATGCTCGAGGTCGCGGAGAAGTCCATCGCCTGGGTGCGGTTCCGGGTGCTGGGCGCGCAGGCGCACGCTTCGATGCCGTCGCTGGGCCGCAACGCCCACCGGGCCGGCGCGGCGATAGTCCTCGCGGTGGACCGGACCCTGCATGAGCGGTTCACGGACACCGACCCGCTGTATTCTCCGCCGGAGTCGACCTTCGAGCCGACCCGGAAGGAGGAGAACGTACCGAACGTGAACACGATTCCGGGCGAGGACGTCTTCCATTTCGATTGCCGGGTGCTTCCACGTTACCAGCTTGAAGACGTCCTGGCCGTGATGAAGGATACCGCGGAACGGGTTGCGGCAGGATGCGGGACAACTGTTGAACTGACGACGTCCCAGTGGCTGCAGGCTCCGCCTCCCACTTCTGCCGATGCGCCGGTGGTGCGCATGCTGGCGCGGGCGGTCCGCGAGGTGCTGGGCCGCGAAGCGGCGCCGGCCGGGATAGGCGGCGGGACCGTGGCGTCGTTCTTCCGCCGGCGGGGCATACCGACAGTCGTCTGGGGGCGCTCTACCGGTTCGGCCCACCAGCCGAATGAGTTCTGTGTGATTGCCAACATGCGTGAGGACGCGCTGGTTTACGTCC
>JAWOIB010000141.1:0-21322 GCA_046484845.1 bacterium | reverse complement strand
TTCACGCCGACGAACGTGGTGCAGTTCGAGCAGATGTCGACGGGCAACGCCAACGACGTCGGGGTCAGCGCGATCCTCGCGCCGGCGACGATCATTACCCCCGGGGCGGTTGTCCCCCGGGTGCGGATCCGCAACTTCGGCACCGATCCGCAGTCGAACATCCCGGTGCACATTAAGATCGATTCTTCCGGGATCCAGGTCTACACCGCTAGCCTGACGCACCCCGGGCCGCTGGCCCCGGGCGCATCGGCGGACGTCAACTTCTCCCCGCAATGGAACGCGGTCGGGGGGACGTACGACGTGACGAGCTGGACGCTGCTGGGCGGAGACCAGAACCGGGCCAATGACACCGCGCAGAGCCAGGCGACGGTGATGAACTACACCATCACCTGGACCCAGTCCGACACCATCCGGCCGGACCGGGTGAGCCGGGTGGCGGCCTGCATGACTCACAACGGGGACAAGCTCCACGTGGTCTGCGGGAACTGCTTCGTGCACTCTTCGCACCCGAAGGTGATGACCTACGACGTTCCGAGCGCGACATGGGCCGAGAGCGGGGTTTCGCACCCGGCCGGCAGCGTCGGGGTGCACAACCACGACGCGGTCGCCATCAACGACACCATCTACTGCGGCGGGGGCAGTTCCGGTTCGTCCGGCAACTACAACAACATCACCATCTACTCCCCGCGCGACAATACCTGGGTGGCGGGTGCGGCGATGCCGCAGTCGAACGTGCTGTACTACGAGTTCGAGACCGACGGCCGCTACGTCTATTCGTTTGGCGGGGTTACCGGCACCGCGGCGCCGTACAACACCGCCCACCGGTATGACCCGGCGACCAACACCTGGACCCAGCTTGCCAACATGCCCGGGCCGCGGCGCAACCCGATGACCGCCTGCATCGGCGACACGATATACGTCATCGGCGGGATGTCGGGCAACGACTACACCTCGACCCGGGGTACGGTCTGGAAGTACTCGATTACCGGCAACACCTGGACCGACATGGGCGCCGACTCGATGCCGGACAAGATCGGCTGGGGTAAGGCAGTGCTGTACGACGACGGGGCCTTCGGCCACCGGATCTACATCATCGCCGGCTACCGGGCCGGCACGATCGTCAACACAGTCTGGCGGTACGACGTGGCGTCCGGTTCGTGGAGCACCGACCGCGACCTGCTGCTGATCAACCGGTCACACGGCGCGGCGATCCACGACAACATCATCTGGGTCACCGGCGGGTACAACACGGTTATCCTGCCCAACGTCATTAGGGGCGAGATATTCCAGACCGGCGTCAGCGAGGGGCAGCCGACACTCGGCTGGAGCGTGGCCGCTAGCGTGCCGACGTTCATCCGGGACATCGGGCGGATAAGCTACACGGTGCCGCGCGCCGGCAGGGTTGACCTGAGCGTGTACGACATCAGCGGCAAGCTGGTTAAGACGCTGGTCAGTGACGTGGTCGAGCCCGGCGAGCACGTTGCGACCTGGAACCGGTCCGACAATCACGGCCGGCGGGTGGCCAACGGCACCTACTTCTACCGGCTGACGGTGGACGGCCGGACGCAGTCTGCGAAGGCGGTAGTGCTGAACTAGCCGTGCCGGGGCGTCAGGCCCTGGATGGAACTGCGGGCCGCTCCTCGGAGCGGCCCGCAATCTTTCAGCTCCAGCGACAGGATTCGAACCTGTAACCCTCCGGTTAACAGCCGGATGCTCTACCGTTGAGCTACGCTGGAAGAACGCATCGGGCAAACAGCCGGGCTAGAATGCACTCTATACTAGTCAGCACATCCGTCCAAGTCAAGCCCGGGTGCCCTAGCGGATGACCGCGAACCGGCAGACCGCCTGCCCGTAGGTAGTGTGCAGGACCGCCAGGTACAGCCCGGCCGCGACCGGCCTGCCGTCGGAGTTGCGGCCGTCCCAGCGGGCGCCGATCTCCGCCAGCTCGGGCAGTTCGGCGTAGCGCCCGGGCCGTCCCAGCAGCTCCGGGTTGAGGCTGAAGGTGTCAACCAGCGCACCGGAGGAGGAGTAAACCCGGATTGAAGCCCGGCTCGAAGGCCGGGCAAGCTCAAGCTGGAACCAGACCTGGTCGTGCTGCGCAGGTATGAACGGGTTCGGGAAGGCCTGGATGCGGTTGGCGGGCAGGGGTTCGGCGGGGGTGCCGGGCGGGTAGAGCCGGAACGCCTCGTCGACCCGCGGCAGGCCGAACCCGAAGGTACAGCTCTGGACCGAGCGGGCGGCGGTCCGGTACATGACAGCCTTGAGCGATTCCGCAGGCCAGTCCGGGTGCGCTTCCTTGAGCAGGGCGAACGCGCCGGCAATCAGCGCGGTGGCGCAGGAGGTCCCGGCTGAGCCTTCCAGGCCGGTAACGGTGTCGGGACGGGCGACCGCGACCGTGTCCGAGAGCGCGACCAGTTCCGGCTTGCAGCGGCCGTCGGCGGTTGGTCCGGTGCCGGTGCCGCGCCAGAAGCTGCCGTCGCGCTGGACCCCGCCGGCGCTGACGACGCCCTCGGCGTCTGCCGGCGCAACGATGTAGGGCCGGCCGTGCGGGTAGCTGGTGGTGTCGCGGTTGCCCATGGCGGTGACGACGATCAGCCCGCGCCGGGCCGCCAGCGAGGCGGCAACCGATATCGGCGCGGTCTTGCCGTCGAGTTGCTCGTCTGTGTACCAGCCGCGGTAGCCGAGTGAGGTCGAGACGATGTCAGCACCCTGTGCCTCGGCCCATTCCAGCGCCTGGATGTAGGTGTCTTCTTCAAGGTCGTATTCGTAGTCCCGCCCCCCGGCGGTGAGGTGCAGTTCGGTGCGGGCGATGAGAAGTTCGACCCCGGGCGCGACCCCGATGATGCCGGATGGCGAGTAGCCGGCGATGATCGAGGCCATCCGGGTGCCGTGGTTGGGCTGAATGCGTGAGAACCGGGCGGTGTCCGCCGGCTCCCAGACCGCGTTGTCATCACCACGCTTGAACCAGGCCGCGAACGAACCGCCGGCAGCACTGAGCCCGTCTGCGGCAGGCTGGTAGCAGAACCCGGTGGAGTCGAGCACGACCGCAGGCTGCCAGCTGAGGCCCGAGTCGGGGGAATGGGCCTTGTGAAGCAGCCCGGCAGACTCGTAGAGCAGGTCGAGACCAGGACCCGGCCAGGCCGCGGCCAGCCCGCCCAGGGACAGGGTGCGCTCGGTCAGCGTCGGGCCCGCTGTCCAACTCGCACCGAGGTCCGGGGTGCGCATGGTGCGGAGCCGGGTGAAGGGAGAGACGGAGGCGTCTTTGTAGAACAGCACCGCGGCCCGGCCGCGAGCGGCCAGGTGGAACCCGGTCGGGGTGGCGGGAGCGAGCTCGCGGGCCGGTTCCCAGTTCGCGCCGAGGTCGGTGGAGCGGAGGGCGTAGAGCCGGTCGGAGCGCCGCGCGGGCGCTACCACCAGCACGGTTGAGTCCGAAACTGCCAGCGCCATGCCGCCGAGCGGTTCCGGGGCGGGTACGCGGGACTGGAACTCCCAACCCGGGGCCGGCTGGCTGTCGGATACCGCGCCGAACCGGAAGTGAACGATCGAGTCGTCCTCCACCCAGGCGGCGAGAAGCCGCTCGCCGCGGACCTGCAGGTCTGGCCAGCGGCCGGACCCGAGCCTCAGCCCTTCGCGCCACGAGCCGTCGCGCCGGTAGTTGAGCCAGATGTTGCCGGCCAGGCCAATGTTGTGGCTATAGCTCACTTCGCCGTAAACGAGGTAGGCGGCGAAGCTGGCGTCGGCCAAGCGCAGATGCTCGAATGAGTTGAAGCTGACCTGCGAGGAGCGCGCGGCGAGGGCGATGAGCTGTGGAGCGCTCCAGTCGGAGCCCCGGTCCGGGTCGTGGTTGGTGCTGGAGAAGATGGCGCGCCGGGGCGCGTACACCGAGCGGTAGTCGAAGCTGTCGGCGCAGAAGGCGAGGAGCAGGCTGTCCCCGGTCAGCGCGAGGGCCGGGTCCCGGGCGAGACCGAGGAACCGGAGCGAGTCCGCCTGCCGGGGCTGCCAGTCGGCAGTCGCGGCCGCGGCGAAGAAGTTGTCCCCGGACAGGAAGTCGTACTGGGCACGGATGCGCAGGTCGCGGACCGCGACGTTCTCGAGCCGGAGGCCGGTGTCGAAAATCGCCAGTTTGACGCCGGTGCCGTACCAGCCCCGGTAGAAGAGGTCGGGTATGCCCATCATCTGCGCCTGGTCGTAGGACGGGCCGTAGAAACGGTGCGCAGTCGCAGAATCGACGGCACGACTGCGGACTTCAGCCGTTCCTGAAACCGGGAAGGTGCGGTCCGTCGCCAGCCGGCGTTCGCGCACCACCGGCCGGAGGTCGTGGACGAAGGGCAGCCGGCGCACCGCGGGCAGGAGCGGGCGCGGCAGTTCGAAGCTGGCGGCGTTGAGCCAGCGTGATGTCGTCCGGTGCCGGGCGCCCAGCGCTTCGATAGCGCGGATGTACTCCTCCCGGATCGGCAGGTCGTCGTAGTCGAAGCCGCGGACCGGTTCGCGCAGGCGCCTCTCCCGGACCTCGGGCAGGGCGGAAAGCGTGGTCGCCCGGGTAGCGGCGGCGTAGGCGGCATCCGTGGAGATGCCCTTGTCGGTGAAGTAGACCCAGACCGCACCGGTGTCGGGCAGCGGGGCGGTGTTCGGGACCGGCGGGCGGTAGAACCCGGCGGCGAACAGGCACAACGCAAGTAAGGCGTTCATTGTCATACGGCATCGGCAGGGGTCCCCACGACCTCCACCTTCAATACCCCGCGCAGGGATCGAACCTGCAACCCACGGATTAAGAATCCGTTGCTCTGCCTAGTTGAGCTAGCGGGGCAAAGCCTGCGATTCCGGGAAGGGCCCGGGAACCGACATGTTGTCCAACGCGCCCGGCGCGACTCGAACGCGCAACCTACGGGTTCGAAGCCCGGCGCTCTGTCCGGTTGAGCTACGGGCGCGACTGCCGGGCAGTCTAGCAGACCATCGGCGGAATGCAAACCGAACCCGCCGGAGGGTGAGTGAGGGGACTTGAACCCCCAGCATCCTGAGCCACAGTCAGGTGCTCTAACCAATTGAGCTACACTCACCATATCGGACTACAGAAGCTAGTATATTCCGGCCGGCCCGGTTGTCCAGACCCGCGGCGATTTCCTTTGACCCGCGACCGGGCGCGGGTATATTTATCCTTCGTCTTTGACACCGTATCCCGAAAGGAGCAGTTGAAACCATGTCCACGAAGCGTGAGATAAAGAACGTCCTCGTGACCGGCGCGGTCGGCCAGATCGGCTCGGAACTGACCCTGGCGTTGCGCAAGCGGTTCGGCGCGGACAACGTGGTCGCAACCGGCCGGAAGACCGCCCCGAGTGAAGAACTGAAGAACTCAGGCCCGTTCTACTTCATCGACGTCGCCAAGCGCGAGACGCTCGAAGAAGTTGTCAAGAAGCACAGTGTCGATACCATCGTCCACATGGCCGCGATCCTGTCCGCGGTCGGGGAGAAGAACCCGATGCTGGCCTGGGACGTGAACGTCAACGGGCTGCTGACCGTGCTCGAGTGTGCCCGGGAGCACGAGATGGTCCAGGTGCTGGTGCCGAGCTCAATCGCGGTATTCGGGCCCGAGACCCCGCGCGACCGGACCCCCAACGACACGATCCTGAAGCCGAAGACGATGTACGGGGTCAGCAAGGTCGCGGGCGAGCTGCTGGGCGACTACTACTTCCACAAGTACGGCCTCGACGTCCGCGGGCTGCGCTACCCGGGCATCATCAGCCACGAAACCCCGCCCGGGGGCGGCACCACCGATTTCGCGGTGGCAATCTACTACGAGGCGGTGAAGCAGAACCGCTACACCTGTTTCGTGCGCGAGGACACCCGGCTGCCAATGATGTACATGCCGGACTGCATCAAGGCCACGATTGACCTGATGCTGGCCGACGTCTCGACGCTGAAGCATCACTCCGACTTCAACGTCGGTTCGATGAGCTTCTCGGCCGGGGAGCTGGCCGCGAGCATCGCCGGGCAGATGCCGGGTTTCGAATGCGGCTACGAGCCCGATTTCCGGCAGCAGATCGCGGATTCGTGGCCGTCCTCGGTGGACGACTCGGCGGCGCGCGAGGAGTGGGGCTGGCAGCCGGACTACGACCTCGAGCGGATGACGGCCGACATGCTTGTGAACCTCAAGCGCAAGCACGCGGCCGGCAGAATCTGAAGACCGCGAGATGCTGTACTTCGGACACCGCGACCTGGGCAACTTCATCAACCCGGACCGGGTCTACTATGGCGAGGGGCGGGGCGAGTTCGGTACCTGCCTGCACCTGCCGCTGAAGAACCACATGGCCGGCGCCGCCCCGATGGAGGACTACATGGTCATGCTCGGGGTCGCCAACAACCTGATCGAGTTCCTGCTCTACACGCGCGTGGTCAAGGGCCCGGAGCTCTGGGACTACGACGCGGAGAAGGCTGCCGAGCATTTCGAGGTCTGCGGAGACAACCCGAACTCGAGCGGCGTGATCATCATCGACAAGAACTACAATGCCGGGCCGAAAATCCAGATCTTCCTGGACAAGACCTTCGGCTCGAACGAGGTTTCAATCCGATGGAAGAACCAGATGGTCGGTGATGACAAGCTGCTGGACGAATACGAGCAGTATCTCAAGGCGGCGCTGGTTGACGGCAGCCTGACGAGCAGGGACGCGCCGCAGTGAGCGAACGCCGCGTGGTAACCCTGAAGGACGTCGTCCGCGACCCCGAGGTCGTGGTGCTCATCCGCGAGGCGGACAAGCAGTTGGAGACGCTCGGCTACACCGAGCACGGCGAGCGGCACTGCCGGCTGGTGGCCAAGAACGCCCGGCAGGTGCTGACCGAACTCGACTGCGACCCCCGGGCCGCGGAGCTGGCGGCGATCTCCGGTTACCTCCACGACATCGGCAACGCGGTTAATCGCGGTCAGCACGAGCGCACCAGCGCCCTGCTGGCCCGCGAGGTGTTGATCCGGATGGGCATGGGCTACGGCGAGGTCGTCCGGGTGATGGGCGCGGTGGGCAACCACCACGAAGATGGCGGCCACCCGGTCTCGGAGGTCTCGGCGGCGCTGATCCTGGCCGACAAGGCGGACGTGCACCGCTCGCGCGTCCGCAACCCGGCATTTGTCAAGTTCGACATCCACGACCGGGTCAACTACGCGGTCCGCAGTTCGACGTTGAGCGTGGACAAGCAGGAGCGGACGATTACCTTCCGACTCCGGGTTGACACCAGCATCGCGCCGGTGATGGAGTACTTCGAGATATTCATGTCGCGGATGGTGATTTCGCGCCGGGCGGCCGATTACCTGCACTGCCGCTACGCGCTCATCGTCAACGGCAGCCGGATGATCTAGCCGGCGTAGCGGTTGACGATGGCCCGGGCCGGCATAGCATCATTCGAGAGCGAGGCGCATTCCGGGTCCGAAACTGAGAGGTGACGTATGAGCAGATTGAGACCGGTACTGCCCGTCCTGTTGGCGGCGGTGGCGCTGCTGCCCGCGAGCGCGCTGGCGCTGCTGCAGGTCGGCCAGCAGGCGCCCGACTTCTCGCTGCCGGACACGGCAGGGGTCTACCACTCCCTGTCCGAGTACAGCGGGAAGGTCGTGCTGCTGAATTTCTGGACCTCGACCTGACCGACCTGTCGCGCGGAGTTGCCGCGCTTACAGGTGTTCTACGACAACTACGGCCCGAACGGTTTCGTGCCGGTAACGATCAACCTGAGCGAATCGCCGAGCATCGTGCTGCAGTACGCTCGGCTGTACACTTACCCGTTCCTGCGCGATAATGGCAGCGTCTGGGCGGTGTACCGCCAGAACGGGTATGTCCCGCTCAATTACATCGTCGGCCCGGACGGTATCATCCGGTACATCGCGGAGGGGTTCAACGAACCCCAGATCGACGCGCTCATCCGCCAGTACCTGCCCGACCCGATTGACCACGATGTCGGCGTCACGCGCATCCTGGCCCCGAGCGGGAGCGTTGATTCCGCGACGACGGTCGTGCCGGCCTGTTCGGTGTACAACTACGGCGACAATGTGGAGAGCTACCAGGTCCGGATGCGCATCGGCACGCTGTACGACGAGGTTGCGACCGTTTCCGGCCACCAGCCGGGCCAACTGCGTTACGTGGAGTTCCCGGAATGGCAGGCGCGGGAACGCGATCTGGTCGCAGTCCGCTGTTCGACCGAGCTGGCGGGCGACGACGTCCAGCCCAACAACTTCCGGGATGCCAGCTGCCGGGTGAACGTGTACGACATCGCGGTCCTGCAGGTCTTCGCCCCGCCCGATACTGTGGACTCGGCGCAGGCGGTTGTGCCGTTGGTGGAAATCCAGAACCGCGGGACGGTGCCGGACCTGATCAAGCTGCGGTTTGAGATCACCGACGGCTACTGGGATACGACAACGGTTATCCTCCAGCCCGGCCGGCGCGACACGGTTGATTTCGGGCAGTGGACGCCGCTCCAGCGGGGGGTGTTCCAGGTCCGGTGCAGTGTCTGGGGGCGCTGGGAGATGGTCTGGGAGAACAACGTCATCGAGCAGCCGGTCTGGGTTCTTACTGCGGGGGTGGCCGAAGGGCCCGGTGAGGGTATTGACTCCCGGCGGCTGCCGACAGTGGCGCGGGGGGTGTTCTACCTGCCGCCCGCGGCGGGCGGGGAGCCGGTGACGCTGTTTGACGCGGCCGGCCGTGAGCGGATGGCGCTTAAGCCGGGCGCGAACGACATCAGTCATTTGAGCCCGGGGGTGTATTACGCCCGGGGTCGGGACGGACGCGGGACGATGAAGGTCGTCGTCCAGCAGTAGCGTTCGGGACAGATGACAGGCGGGCGGGGTGTTCCCCGCCCGCCTGCTTTTCAGCCGGCGCGGCTGGTTCTCAGGGCAAGCGCACCACCCGGAGAGCGGGAGCCGGGGCGCGGTCCGGGGCGACGAAATACACCCCGGCCGGGTGCGACCGGGAGGCCCAGGTCGCGCAGGACGTTCCATCTCCGGGCGCGAGCACCAGCCGATCGACGACCCGACCGGCAGCGTCGCAGACGACCAGCCGGGTGCCCGGAGGCAGGTCGGCCGCCAGCCGGACGGCTCGGCGGAACGGGTTGGGCCAGGCGCGCAGCGCGGCGGCCCGGACCCGGGGAGGTTCCGGCCCGGCAATCCCGGTCGGGATTTCGAACCAGGACAGCAGGCGCGCGAGCAGTCCCGGCCGGTCGAGGAAGTCGGGCCGGGAGCTGGGGCGGTTGACCGCTTCGAACCCGAACCCTAGCGTGATGACGCGGCTGCCGGTGGCGTGGTCGGTGCGCCTGATGCCGGCGCCGAGTTCGCTGATGGTGTCGTACACCAGCAGGGTGGCGGCCCCGTTGCGCAGGGGGGAAAGCATGTCGCGCGAGCGCTGGTTGCCCGCGCCGTCACCACCGGCGGTGGCGAACGCGTGGATGTCCCGGCCGAGCGAGTCCGCCCGGTTGCCGAAAGCGAAGAACCGGGCCCAGCCGGTCGAGTCGTACTGCACCCCGCAGAGGTCGGCGAGGAAGGGCGTACCGGCCAGTTCTTCGGCAAGGTCCTGCCCCGACAGCAGCAGGTTGATGCCGGCCCCGGCCCGGGCGGAAAGGCTGTCGCGGTCCTCGGCCGGGATGGTGCCTGCGTCCGCGTCGCCGGAGTAGTAGATGACCGTTGGGCTGCGCAGGGCCGGGATGACCCGCCAGGGCGGGCTGCCCGAGTCCGGGCGCGACCAAGCGGTCCAGGTCACCCCGAGCGCGTCGAGCGCGTCGGTGTAGTAGCGCTGGTAGGCGGCGGCCGGGTCATTGTTGACCAGCAGCAGGTGGGCGGTGGAGGTGACGAGCTCGACGGTCGTGTCGCCGGTGATCATGACTTGCCAGTCCCGGTCGTAGTAGGGGGCGCGGGGCCGGGCGCTGATGACGACGGTCGTGTCGATGACGCGGAGGCTGAACGCGCCTGCCGGGTCGGTCTCGCAGGAATCCCAGGCCGCCGGGTCCCCGGCAACCCGGGCGTAGAGCCGGGCGGTCACGCCCGCTCCGGTCACCGAGTCGGTCAGCCGGCCGGCGACGGTCCGCAGGCCGTAGACCTTGAACTCGACCCGGCTGGTGTCGTTGGCCGGGTCTTCGTCGCCGGGCGCGGTGGTGACCGCCTCGAGTGAGTAGCGGCCGGGCACGGGTACCGCCAGCCGGGGGAAGGTGAGTGTGTCAATCGCCAGGAAGGGGAGCGACGGGACGGTCAGCCCGGACTGGTAGTCCGCGCCGGTTACCTTCATCTCCACCGCGACCAGGTCCCGGAGTCCGACGTTGGCGAGCGGGACCAGCACCTCGGCGCTGTCCGGCGCGATGAGCAGCCGGCCGGGCCGGGGATTGGCGAACTCAAGCTGGGCCGCGTCCCGCTCGTGGGTGGGCGTGGTGTAGACGTCCATCGCCATGAAATGCAGGTAGGTCGAAACCCAGGTTTGGTCCCGCGTATCCGGGTCGGTCCAGGTCGCGGGAATGCCGCCGTCGCGGTCGGTGTCCAGCGCCAGCAGGGTATCGAGCAGGTACTGGTGAATCCGCCATTGCTGTTCGTTGCCGCCGAGCTCAGCAGCCGCGCGCCAGGCGTTGGCCAGCCAGATGTTGTGCGAGCAGTTCCAGTTGCCGGTCGGGTGGAACCCGGGCAGGCTTTCGGCGTAGGTCTCGACCCACCGCCGGCCGGCCGCGGTATCCTCAAGGCCGACGGTGTTGGCGACGCCCCAGAACGCGGTCCCGCCGCACATTGCCCACTGGGCCCAGCCCAGCCGGCCGGCTGCGTCGTCCTCCAGCCAGTCCTTCACCCGGGTGCCGCGCGCCAGCGCGGAATCGCGCAGGACCTCGTTACCGTTTTCCACCGCCCAGGCGTAGGCCATACCCGCGGACTGGGCGGTGACGAACCAGTCGAGGTAGCCGGTGCCCAGCGGGTTTCGGAGGAAGAAGCCCCGGCAGGAATCGGCGTATGCGCGGAAGCTGGTATCGGCATAGGCCGCACGATAGCGGGACTCGGCCATGAACGCCAGCCCGCAGTTCCAGACCGCGTACCAGAGGCTTGACGGATCGCCGCTGTGCTCCCGGTAGGCGGGGAAGTTGAGCACGTAATGCCATGCCCGGCGCAGGTTTTCGCGGTAATCGTCGCGGCCGGTCAGTTCGTACCAGCGCGACCAGACCCAGATGGCTTCCTGGGTGTTGTCGGTCTCGATGATCTCGGGCTGGTGTTCGGCTTCCCGGATGCCGCCGAAATGGGGCGAGCCGGAGTCCGCGACCTGGTGCCGGGCAACGAAGTCGGCCATCATCCGGATGCGTTCGAGGTAGTTGTACCGGCGCGGCCCTTCGGGCAACAAGTCGGGCCGGGTGAGCGGGGCCGGGCGGTAATCGCGTTCCCAGGCCCTGAGTTCGGCTGGCGTCCAGGGTCGGGTGGCCAACGCGGTCCCGGCCAGCAGCAGCGTGATGAAGGCAGGGCGGAGTCTCATCATGGTAACACCTCGGGTAAACGATACCGCGCCCGGTGGGAGCGTCAAGCGGGGAGGACTGTCGGTTCCCGGGTCTTAGCTTTCAGGTCGGTCCCGGTTCCGACCCCCACTCCCACCTACGTCCCCCTGGCCACCGGGGTAGCCACCGGGGTAGCCGTCCCCGGAGCCATACCGGTAGCGATACCCGGAGCCGTCACCCAAGCCGTACCCTTAGCCCTACCCGTGGCCGTCACCCTGGCCGTAGGGTAAGCCGCTCCCCTAGCCGTCCCGGAGGGGGTTACCGGAGCCGTAGGGGGAGCCAGGGGGGGAACGGCCCCGGGGATGGCTACCGGGATGGGGTAGGGTAGGTCGTCCAGACCGGCTAACTCGTCTATATTCCGTCCGATAGCCCGTCCGTGCCCCTCGTGGCCCGCAACCGGCCGGAAAGCCGACCGTCTCATTGGTGTATAACTCTGTGAAGCGACCTGCGGCGCAGGCCGAGCCGGGAGACGGCAGATGGGAGTCCCGGGGAGGGGCGGATTCGGGCAGGGCTCAAGACCTGGTGCCGCGGTTGCTGATGGGGTTCGGAATTCTTGCGAGGTCGAGCACAAGCTCAACTTCATCATTCGAGGACCGGGCGAGTGGGGCGTGTGATTGACAGTCCGGGTTTGCAGGGTAACCTGAAGTGTGACTGACCTCGGACCCCCGGCAGACGATGACCCCGGCCGGCTGAAGTTCCGGCCGGACGAGCGGCAGGTGGCTCGGCTTAGGACTTTCCGGCGTTCGGTGGCGGCGCTGGCAATACTGCTGGTCGGGCTGGGCATTGTCCTTGTGTTGACCTATCGGCCGCCGCTACTGCCGGGCTGGGAGGCGGTGGGTGTCAGCGAGCCGGAGCCGGATCCCGCGACCGGCCCAGGCGAGCAGGCAGTGGTGCGGGAGCCGCTGCCGTCTGTGCCGGCAGTGGATGAGGTGAGCAAAGTCTCGCTGGCGGCCCGGTACCGGGTGGCGGTGGTCCAGGGCCAGCGGCAGCGCGTCGTGGGGCTGCTGCCGTGGCTGCCGGGCGGGGCGGTCGATGCCAGTGGTGAGGCGGCAGGGCTGGAGCCGGCGCGGGTGCTGATGGACAGCATCGGGCTCGGGCTGGCGGAGTTGAGGCAGGCCTCGAGTTCGCTGGAGCGGCTCGCGGCCGGCCTTGAGGCTTCCCGTCGTTACGACCTCAGCGTGGTCCGCGACGCGCTCGAACGCGTCCGGGCGGAGCTGGAGTCCCAGCACCGGGAGCTGTCCGCGGCGGTCGATAACCTGGCGCTGGCGTTGGCCGCAGCCGCGGCCGGCGACGAGGCCGGGACGGAAATCAAGCGCGGGGTCGCGACCAGCTACCGGCTGCAGAGCGATGCCCGGGACCGGGCGGTGGGGCGGCAGGCCGGTGCACTGCAGTCGGCGGTGCTGCGGTTGTCCCGGGGGATAGCCCGTTGACAGGGTCGGCGCCGGGGTTAGAATCCGTGCGGATGCGCTACCTGCGACTGGTGTTGCTGCTCGGGCTGCTGGCGCCCGGCTGTCGACAGGAGACCGCGGTCGTGGGCGAGCTGATACTGGAGTCCGGTCATGTCGGCGACGTGCGCGCCAGCCGGGTCGAACTTCATGCCACGTTCGATTTGAGCGAGGCGCCGGTGGCGGCGGTCACCTCGGACGACGGCAGAGACGAGCGCCGGTCGGCGTTCCACCTGTCCGGGATGCCCGCCGGCAGTTACTACCTGCTGGCATGGCAGGACGTGGACCGCGACGGCCGAATCAGCGACCGGGACATCGTTGGCGTGCGCGACGGAAGCTATCGTCCGGGGTACGGCGGAACGCCCGTCGAGGTTTTCGACGGGGCGGAGACCGACGTCCGGAATGTCACGGTCAGTACCTGGCGCGACCCGGTTGCGAGCGTTACGGGCCGGCGCAGCGCCGCGTTCGATACGACCGAGTTTCTCTTCGGTTTCAACTACGACCTTGAGCTTACCGCGCTGTCGGTGACTTTCCCCGGGCTGGGCACGCTGCTCGACCCGGATGCGCCCGGCCCGAAGCTCGCCGGCGTGGAGTACGTTTCGGGTGGCTGGGTCCGGGGCGGCGCCGAGATGCCCGCGGGCCGGCATGTTTTGCACCTGACCGGTCGGCTGGAGGGCGAGAGTTTCAATCTTGCCCTGCCGGTCGACGTTCCCTGAGGTTGCTCCGGCAGTCCTTGGTTGCCCGGCAGGCCGGGACGAGCCGGCGCGGCGCGGCAGCGGCCCGGGACCTGAATCAGCCGACGAGGCTGCGGCCAGCCTCGAGTGCCTTGAGGTTGAGTTCGACCAGCTTCGGCGTCACCAACTGCCGGATCTCTGCCTGGTAGGTTTCGAACGGGAACTCGAGGCCGCGCGAAACCGCGCCGAGCATGACGGTGTTCTGGACCCGGGCGTTGCCGAGCTTGCGGGCGGTCTCGAACGCCGGGATCATGACCCGGTTCGGGGCGCGCGCCGCCAGCCTTTCCTCGAGCGCGGCGTCCTCCGGTCGCTCGACCAGCCCGGACTGGACCGGGAGCGGGTCGAGCCGGAAGCCGTCGTAGAACAGCCGGCCGCCGGGGGCGAGGAAATGGACGTAGCGGACCGCTTCGAGTTTCTCGAACGCCACGATGAGGTCGGCGGTGCCCGCTTCGATGAGCGGGGAACGAACCCGTGGGCTGAAGCGGACGTGGGTGCTGACGCTGCCGCCGCGCTGGGCCATGCCGTGGACCTCGCTGCGCTTGACGTCGAGCCCGGCGGACATCGCGATGCCGCCGATGAGGTCGGAGAAGAGCAGGACGCCCTGGCCGCCGACGCCGCAGATGAGCAGGTTCACGCGATGGCTCGTTTCGGGCAGACGTCGGCGCACATTCCGCACCCGACGCAGCTGGTCTCGATGATCTGGGACTTGTCGTCGCGCATGGTCAGCGCCGGGCAGCCAAGGGCGATGCAGGAGCGACAGCCGACGCATTTTTCGCGGTCCACCTGCTTCGGGGTTTCTCGCAGGCGCACCAGCAGGGCGCAGGGGCGCTTCGAGATGATGACTGCGGGGCCGGGTTCGGCCAGGACCGCCCGGACCTGCCGGCGGGTCTCGCGCACCGCGTAGGGGTCAACCTTGACGACCCGCTCGATGCCGCAAGCCCGGGCGAGTTGCTCGATGTCAACCGGGATGGTTTCCTTGCCCTGCAGGGTCCGGCCCGTGCCCGGGTGTTCCTGGTGCCCCGTCATCCCGGTCGTGCTGTTGTCGCTGACAATGGTGACGACATCGCTGCGGTTATAGACGGTGTTGACCAGCCCGGTGATGCCGGAATGAAAAAAAGTCGAATCGCCGATGATTGCTACCCGTCGCCGGGGGTCGTCTCTGCCGAGGGCCTTGTCGCAGCCGTGCGCGAAGGTTATCGAGGCGCCCATGTCGATGCAGGTGTCCATTCCGTTGTGGGGCGGCAGCGCGCCGAGCGTGTAGCAGCCGATATCGCCGCCGATGATGAGCTTCTGCTTCTGCAGCGCGTAGAAGATGCCGGTGTGGGGACAGCCGGGGCAGAGCGCGGGCGGCCGGGGCGGCAGTCCTTGCTCAGGGGCGGGCGGTTTCGCAGCCGGGGCCAGTGCCCGCCGGACGGTTTCCGGGTTGAGCTCGCCGCAACGCGGCAGGCGGTCCTTGCCGGTGACCGCGAGGCCGAGTGCCCGGACCTGGTTCTCGATGAATGGGTCGGTTTCCTCCACAACCGCAAGTTGTCGGACGGTACCGGCGAACCGGCGGACGAGCTCGGCCGGGAACGGGTGGACCATGCCCAGCTTCAGGAACGATGCCCCGGCGAAGACCTCGCGGGCGTGCTGGTAGGCAATGCCATCGCAGATGAGCCCGAGCGATTCGTCGCCGGGCTCAACCCGGTTCAGTTCGGTCTGTTCGGCGTAGGCCCGTAGCCGGTCGATACGCTCTTCAAGGTCGGCGTGCCGCTTCCGGGCGAAGGCGGGGAGGCAGACCGTTTTGTCCAGCCGTTTCTCGTAGCCCTTGAGCGGAACTTCCTCGCGGATGTCGAGCTCGACAATCGAGTAGGAGTGCGCAACCCGGGTTGTGAGCCGGACCAGCACCGGGATGTCGAACTCCTCGGACAACTGGAAGGCCAGCCGGGTGAAGTCCTTCGCTTCTTGGCTGTCCGCCGGGCAGAGCACCGGCACGCGGGCGGACAGGCCGTAGTACCGGTTGTCCTGTTCGTTCTGGGACGAGTGCAGTCCCGGGTCGTCGGCGCTGATGATGACCAGGCCGCCATAGGCGCCGATGTAGGCCGCGGAGAAGAACGGGTCGGCGGCGACGTTGAGACCGACGTGTTTCATCGCGGCCAGCGCCCGAGCGCCGGATATCGAGGCGCCGAGCGTGACTTCCATCGCGACTTTCTCGTTGGTGGACCATTCGCAGTAGACGTCCTCGTAACCGGCCAGGCTTTCGAGGATTTCGGTCGAGGGGGTTCCGGGGTAGGCGGCGGCTACGCGGCAACCGGCTTCCCAGGCGCCCCGGGCAACCGCTTCATCGCCGGATAGTAATTTCCTGCTCATAGTTCCTCGGGCGCTCTTCGCCATTGAGCACCGCCAGCATTCGTTCGGCGAGAGCGGCCATCTCTTCTTCGCCGGGGAAGACCAGCACCCGGGAGGAGATGCCCTTGATCCAGCCCTTCAGTCCCGAAACCAGTCGACGGGAACGGGCGAGGCCACCTGTGAGCACCACCGCGTCAACCGTGCCCCGGCAGACTGCCGCCTGGGCGCCGATTTCTTTGGCAATCTGGTAGATCATTGCGTCATACACCAGCGTTGCCTGCCGGTTGCGTTTCGCCACCAGGGCTTCAATCGCCGGGACGTCGTCGGTCCCGAAGTATGAGTACAGCCCGCCCTTGCGCTGGAGCAGGTCCAGCACCTCGGCCTCGGAGTACCGGCCGGAGTAGCAGAGCCGGACCAGCGCGGGTGAGGGTAGCGAACCGGCCCGCTGCGGTGAGAGCGGGCCTTCGGCATTGGCGTTGCTGGCATCCACCTGCCGGCCCTTTACGTGCGCGGCAACGGTGAAGCCGGTGCCGAGATGTACCACGACGAAATTGCACTTCTCGTACTTGCGCCCGATCTTGCGGGCCGCCGCCTTGGCGACAGTCCGGCAGCTGAGCGCGTGGGACAGCGACCGGCGCTCGATGCCCTTCAGCCCTGAGACGCGGGAAACGTCCCAGAACTCGTCTGTGGACTCCGGGTCAACGAAGTAGGCCGGCACGCCGAGGTCCTCGCCTAACTCGTACGAAATCAGCGGCCCGAGCAGGGAAGGGTGCAGGGTCTGGACCCGGCCGCGCCGGATATCCGACGCGACCCGGATCGTGACTCGGTAGACCCCGCCGGGCATCGGCAGCAGCGGACCGCCGCGGCTGACGATGGCATCGAGGCTCAGGGCTGAGAGCGGTGATTTCACCCGGGCGTCCGCTGCCGGGGGGGAGCCTGCCGGGCGACCGCCGACCGATTCGGCCCTGGTGCGCCCGTGGCGACCGCCTTGGAGCGGTTTGCGGGGCACCTTGACTCCGAGCGGGGCGATTACCTCGAGGACGGCTTCTTTGCGCAGTTGGTACTGATCCAAGACCATTTTGTACCGGGCGAGTTGGGCGGGAGGGTGGACGACGTTCTCAGACAGCAAGCAGTGACGGTTCTTGAAGACGGCTATCTTGGTTGAGCCGCCACCGGGGTTGATGGCAAGTATAACCATTTTAGAGAGTTTATCCATAACTGCGACTTTGTCAATAGACTCGCCGACGATGCCCCAGTCCGCCAAGGCTGGAGCACGCGGGAGAGGACTGGTCAGCGGGCCAGGTTGCGAGCTACAGTTGAGTCGTAACCGCTTGTCAGTTCGAAGGTTGAGAGGGCCAGGCGACGACGCAGGCCGTCGCTGACCTTGCCGTGGCGGCCGAGGTCCGCGATGACCTCCGGGTACCAGCTGGTTTCTGGAACCGCTGCCACGAAGGGGAAGTTCTTGGCCGCGGCTCTGAGGAGTGTAACTCCACCTATGTCAATTAGTTCGATCAGTTCAGGCTCGGTCGCGCCTCGGGCGACGCCCTGCCGGAACGGGTACAGGTTGCAGACCACGACGTCAATCAGTTCCGCCTCGGGGTCGTTCCTGGTGTTGAGGATGCCTGCGGCGATCCGGGGGTGAATGGTTTTGACCCGCCCTCCCAGAATTTCCGGCGCCCCGGTCCAGTCCGAAATTTCGATGACCGGGAGCCCGGCCACGCGCAGCGCCTCGGCGGTCCTGGAGGTTGACAACAGTTGGTGACCGGAATCAGCGAGGGCCCGGCCGATTTCTTCGATGCCGGTCTTGTCCCAGGCAGACAGGACCGCGTAGCGAGACTCAGGCACCGTACTTGGCCAGCCGCCCGGCGTGGGCGAGCATGAGGGCCATGGCTTCTTTGGCCTTGATGTAGCCGACGTTGCCACGGACGCAGGCCCGTTCTCCGAACTCCTCGACATTCACCTGGGGACGAACAAGGCGTGAGTTGAGCAGAAACGGGACGGTATGCCAGGAATGCCGGCCCATCACCGCCGGGGTGGCGTGGTCGCCGGTGATGCAAACCACATCGAAGTTCAGCTCGAGCAGGCGAGGCAGGATTTCTTCATCGAAGCGTTCGATGATTTCGACCTTGGCGTCAAAGTCGCCGTCCTCGCCAGCCTTGTCGGTGTCCTTGAAATGCAGGTAGCAGAAGTCGTGGTCGGCCATGCTCTTACGAACCGCCTTGAGTTCCTCATGCCAGGTTTCGCCGCAAGGTATGATATCCATTCCAACCAGCTTCGCCAGACCGCGGTACATGGGGTAGACGGCAATGCAGGCGGCACGGAGTTTGTATCGCTCGATGAAGGAGGGAATCCGGGGGAGCTCGCCCGGGCCGCGCAGCAGGATGCCGTTCGCGGGCTCATGGCCGGTGAGCAACTCGCTGGCTCGCCTGACTAGAGTGTTCATGAGTTCGGCGGTCCGGGCGGCAGTGGGTTGGAGCGGTTTGACCGGCGGGGGAGCGACACCGGCATGCTGGGGGTCGGTTTCAGTCAGGTCGCCGGACAGGCCCGGGCCGCGGAGGACGACCACGAACCGGTGCTCCCGCCCGGGGCGGATGATGACCTCGCAGTCGTCGATTCGGGGAATTCCTTCCTGCATTAGCCGGCACAGCTTGCTGGATCGTTCCGTTGGGATGCGGCCGGCGCGGCGGTCGGCGATCGTGCCGTCGGCGGCAATCGTGGCGAAGTTGGCGCGACAGCAGACGTCTCCCGGACGGACGTCGATCTCGACGCCCAGCGCCTCGATGATTCCCCTGCCGACCTGCCATTCGAGCGGGTCGTAGCCGAACAGCGCCAGATGGGCCGGTCCGGAGCCAGGGGTGATGCCGATACCGACCGGGATGGTCAGGCCCAGCGACGAGCGGGCGGCGAGCCGGTCCAGGTTGGGAATCCAGGCGGCTTCCAGCTCGGTTTTGTTCTCGCGTGGGATGCCACCCAGCCCGTCGAGCACGACCAGCAGTATCTTGCTGTCAGACGGTACCGCCAGCGAGGATATCAGGTCCGACACGAACCAATCTTAGGATTCCGGCCTCTGTTGTCAAGTGGAGCGGCGGCCGGGGAGTTGCGGCCGCCGAGTCGCGGGTGCCGGCAAGAAGCCTCCTGACTTGACAGGGCAGTCTGGATTCCGACAATTGCAGAGAGCAGGCAGCAGAACCTGAAAGGAACGCCCAATTGGATACCACCGGTAAGGTCAAGTGGTTCGACACGAAGAAGGGCTACGGCTTCATCCTCGCCGACGACAGGGAGGGCGATGTGTTCGTGCACTACGGCGATATCCTGGATGAGAACCACCGGTCCTTGGAGTCCGGGCAGGCGGTGAGATTCGAGGCCGGGGAGACCCCTTACGGTCGGAGGGCCCTTCGGGTCCGGCCGGAAACCGGGTCGGAACCGGCGGGCACCTGAGACGGCGATGCCGCAAGCGTATCTCGGTCTCGGGTCCAACGAGGGCAACCGGCTGGCACACCTGGAGAACGCGATGAGCCGGCTCGCCGAGCTGGGCCAGTTGCGGCGTTCCTCCTGGTACGAGACCGTACCCGTGGACCTACCTTCCTCGCCCTGGTTCTTGAACGGCGTAGCCGGGGTTGATGTTTCCCTCGATCCGCTCGGGCTGCTCGACTTCTGCCTGGAGCTTGAACGCCAGGAGGGAAGGGTTCGGGGTTCTGAGATCGTGTCGCGGTCGCTCGATATCGACCTGCTGATGTACGGTCAGGACATCATCAATGAGCCGGGGTTGCGGGTACCTCATCCGCGGATGCATGAGCGGGCGTTCGTGCTTCTGCCTTTCCGCGAGTTGGCACCAGACGTTGTGCACCCGGTGACAGGGCTGACGATCGAGGAGCTGGCGAGTCGCGTCAGCACCGAGGGGGTCGAGCTGGCGGGGACACCGTGAGGCACATCGCGATCGAGGGTGTCATCGGGGTCGGTAAGACCGTGCTGGCGGAGCGGCTAGCGAAGCGTCTGAACGCGAAGCTCGTGCTCGAGGAGGTTGAGGACAACCCGTTCCTTGACCGGTTCTACCAAGACCTGCGCGGTTACGCGTTCCAGACCCAGCTCTTCTTCCTGCTTTCCCGTCATCGTCAGCAGCGGGAGTTGGCGCAGCTCGGGCTGTTTGAGGAGAACGTGGTCTGCGACTACCTCTTCGAGAAGGACCGGGTGTTCGCAGCGCTGAACCTGACCGACCACGAGCTCGCGCTGTATGACCGGGTATACGGGATGCTGGCCGACGAGGTGCGCCGGCCGGACCTTGTCGTTTACCTCCAGGCAAGGACCGAGGTGGTGGTTTCCCGCATCCGGAAGCGGGGGCGACCTTTCGAGGCGGGGATAGACCCGGACTACATCGACCGGCTGTCAGATGCCTACAACTCGTATTTCATGCGCTATGAAGCCGCGCCGGTGTTGATCGTCAATACGGAGCGCACCGACTTCGTGGCCTCGCAGGAGGATTTTGAGGATCTGTTCCGGGCGATAACCGCGACCGGGGCGGGTCGCCGGTTCTACTCGCCGAGCGGGCGGGGTCGCTGATGTACGGACGCGCGGCCGAGGCCAAGCAGACCGCTTTCCGCATCCGGCGGAAGAAGTCTCGCGGCGAGAGGATTGTGGCCCTGACCGCCTACGATTACCCGACTGCCCGTATCTTGGACGAAGCCGGGGTTGATCTGGTTCTCGTCGGTGATTCAGCTGCCAACGTCGTTCACGGGATGGCGACGACCCTGAACATCGGGATGGAGGAGATGCTCTGCCATACCAGGGCGGTTGCCCGGGCGGTTCAGCGGGCGCTGGTTGTTGCCGACATGCCGTTTCTCTCCTACCAGGTTTCCAGCGATGAGGCGGTGCGCAACGCCGGGCTGTTTCTGAAGGCGGGCGCGGAGGCGGTCAAACTGGAGGGGGCGACCGCCGCCGTCTGCGCGCTGGTGCGAAGACTGGTCGAGATGGGAATACCGGTACTGGGGCACGTCGGGTTGGTGCCGCAGTCAGTCCACCAGCTTGGCGGATACCGGCTGCAGGCCCGGACCCAGGTCGAGCGAGAGCGGCTTGTGGCCGATGCCTGCGAGCTGGAAGCGTCAGGTTGCTTCGCGGTTGTGCTGGAGCCGGCCGCTTTCTGGACCGACGGGGTCAGTGCCAGTTCGGGTCCGGCTGTTTCCGGCTCGTCGAACGACCAGTGCACGCGGGGTCCGCGCCCGGCGGGCGGCCGCACGCGAAACCCGGTGACGGCGCTGACCGGAAGCGTAAGCTTGCCGATGAGCGACTCCACCTCGAACTGCCCGAAATCGGGCGAGCCGGTCAGTTTGTCGCCGTTGGCGA
>JAWOIB010000124.1:0-6474 GCA_046484845.1 bacterium | reverse complement strand
GTTCAAATGGTACGCCTACTCATTCGGGTTCAGCAACCCCGAGGCCCCCTCCGACTCCTGGGTGTTCGCCCCGGTGTATGTCAGCGCCTGGCCGGTGATGGAAACCGGGCTGTTCGCCATCAACCGCTACACCGGCGCCACCCCGGAGCGCATCGCGGACATCGACGCCGCCACCTCCGGCAACCGCCTGCTGATGCGCTGTAACATCGCCGACCTCACCGGCGACCGACGCTTCGGACCCTGGCCCAACACCCAGGGCTGGCTCCATGCCGCGGCCACCACCCAGACCATCACCACCAGCGGCGCGACCACCAACGACACCACCGTCGCCGGGCAGTTCCACCCGCTCCAGACCGGCCGCCCGGCGCTGGGCAGCAACCGGCCGCTCAGCCTGACCCTCCCCCGGGTGTCGCCCGATACCGGCACCCCGGAAACCGAGTTCAGCTTCTCGGTCAGCTACACCGACCCGGACACCAACCCGCCCACCCTCTGCCTGGTGCAGGTCGGGGCGGACAGCTTCCGGCTCGCGCCGGACAACCGGCGCTACTGGCGGGGGGCGACCTTCCGCGCCCGCCGCGCCGGCTTCCCGCCCGGCCGGCACGAAGCCGTGTTCCGCTTCAGCGACGGCGCGGCCCAGGCCGAAGCCCGGGCCGTGTTCTTCGTCGCGGATACCGTCGGCATCGCCGAAGACCCCGGGCGCAGGGAGGGCAGGGAACGACCGGCGGGGGCCAGCATCCGGCGCGGGGTACTGCGTTTACCTGCCTCGCTCATCACTCATCCCTCATCGCTCATCGCATCCGATGGCCGGAAAGTGATGGACCTCGTGCCCGGGGATAACGACGTGTCGCGGCTCGCCCCCGGGGTGTACTTCATCCTCGCCGGGCCGGCCGGCCGGGACCGGCAACGGCTGGTGGTCGCGCGCTGACCCGGGCCGCCCAGGGTTGACAGCGCCCGGCCAGCGGCGAAGATATACCAGATGACACGCCGGTACTGGCCGGTCCTCCTCGCCGCGGTCGCGCTCCTCGCCGGCTGCGGGACCGACTTCGTCCGGGACAGCGCCGAGCTGGACCGGGCGCTGGTGCCCGCGATTGACTTCACCTTTCACCGGGAACCCGGCCTGGCCCGGGCGGCGCTGGCCGAGCTGCTGCCCGCCTGGGCGGAGTTCGCCGAACGTCACCGGGACGCGCGGCCCGACGAGCCGGGCTGGGCTGAAACCTTCGCCGAAATCGACACGCTGGTCGAGGACGTGGCCGACATGGTCGAGTCCGGTGAGGACCTCGTTTTCGCGGCCGAGAACCTCGTCGACATGCGGATGATGCTGGCCGAACTGCGCGGGACCGCCGGGGTCAATTACCTGCCCGACCACCTGGGCGAGCTCTGGGAGCCGGTCGAGGAGTTGGACCGGCTGGCCCAGCGCCGGGGCACCGAGGAGCTGGCCCCGGCCGACCTCACCGCCCTGGCGGTGCTGCTTGATGAATTCGACGAGCTGCTGCAGGACCTGGTCGAGGCGCGGTTCGAGCCGGGCCGGTTCGGGTTCGACCGGGACCGGGTGGAAGAGTACCTCGCCGGCCTCGACGCGCTCGCGGACGCGGGCGCGGAGCTCGCGCTGGCGCTGGAGGCCGCGAACCTGGACCGGGCGCTGCTCATCGGCCGGTCGTTCCGGCCGCTGTTCTTCGACGTCTACCGGCTGTTCGGGGACTACGCGCTCGCCCCGCCGGCAGATGAAACCGACCCCGATAATTCTTGACATCGCCCGCCCGGCGGGTAGTATTCCAGAGTCCGGGTGGGTAAAGGACCTCTTCACCCGGCATACAGCAAACGAAGGTCCGTACGAAGCTGGAGTTCGGTCCTGGCCTATGATTCCGGTCCGCCCGTGCTGCGCAAGCAGCGTCCCGAGCCGACCTGACCGTAGCACCGGTTCGATTCCAAGCTAAAACAATCATCGGAGGTAATCTGATGTCACAGCGCTTGTTTGTTGGGAACCTTCCCTTCAGCGCGACTGATGAGCAGCTGAACAGCCTGTTCGGCAAGCACGGCGAAGTCGTCAAGGCCGAAGTGGTCAAAGACCGCTTCACCGAGCGCTCCCGTGGGTTCGGGTTCGTCGAGATGGCCCAGGCGGAACACGCCACCGCGGCCATCGCGGCCCTGAACGGCCAGGAGCTCGACGGCCGGCCGCTCACCGTCAGCGAAGCGCGCAGCCGCGGCTAGCGCGACCTGAACGGCAATTGCGGGCGGTGCCAACCGGCACCGCCCGCAGCTTTCGTCTGATGCCCCGGCCGGCCGATTCGGACTTGACCCGGCGGCAACTCCGGGCCAGTATATCCACAATGCCTTCCCGACTTGACGGCCTGCCCGTGCCCGACCCGGCGGACGTCGCCGCGGTCGCCTGGTACCTGCCCCTGCTGGAACAGGCCGGCCCGGAGTTCGGCGCCTGGCAGGAGGACGGTCCCGGCACGGCGCGGCTGAAATACTGCCCGGACGCGCAGGGCTTCGTCCGGATGCTCCGGGAGCGGGGCTGGGTCGAAACCGGCATCCGGCCGGGCGCCGCGGCGATGGTCCTGCGCCACTGGCACCAGCCCGAACTGGTGGCCGGGGCCGACAGCGCGACCCTGCGCGCGCTGCTCTCCGACCTCGTCCACACCACCGACGTCTGCGAGGGCCACCTGCTCGACGCCTACCAGCACGGCTACCTGCTCGCGATCCTGCGGCGGCTGAAGGAACTGGCGCGCACCGGAAGCAGGGAGCCGGCGTGAAACAGGCCGCGGCCGGCGGGCGGGTCCCGGCGCGGGCGGTGGAAGGCGCCATTCGCTTCATCCGCAACCAGCACGTGCTGCTCGACGCGGACCTCGCCGCGCTCTACGGCGTGGAAACCCGGGTGCTGGTCCAGGCGGTGAAGCGGAACCGCGAGCGGTTCCCGGAGGATTTCCTGTTCCAGCTCGACCCGGCCGAGTTCGCGGCTTTGAAATCACAGTCCGTGACCTCAAAGGGCCGGGGCGGCCGGCGCCACCCGCCCTGGGCGTTCACCGAACACGGCGCGCTGATGGCCGCCTCGGTGCTGTCCGCACCCCGGGCGGTCGAGGCCAGCGTGTTCGTGGTCCGGGCATTCGTGCGCATGCGGCGGCTGTTGGTGAACCAGCGGGAGCTGACGCGGCGGCTGGAGGAAATCGAGCGCCGGGTCGTCCGGCAGGACGCCAGCATCGCGGCGCTGTTCGACGCGGTGCGCGGCCTGATGCGCCTGCCCGGCGGTCACTGACCGCGGCTAGAGCCGGAACTCGTCGTCGTCCGGCTCGAACCCGAACCCGTCCTCGTCCAGCTCAACCTCCAGTTCGTCGGGCTGGACTTCGTCCGGCCCCACGAACTCGCCGCGCGCCCGGCGACCAAGCTCTTCTTCGTCGATGCCCAGCGCGTCCTCAATCGCGGCGATGAGATGCTCGAGCCGGGGCCGGTTGCCGTCGAGCTGTTCAACCAGTTGCCCGGGTTCGCCCCGGAGGTCCAGTTCCTCGACCTCCGGGTCGCGGCCGGCCGCCATCAGCACCGCCCGGATGTCGTCAACCGGGAGGCCGGCCAGCCACTGGAGTAGTTCCTGGCGGGTGAGCGCGGATTGTTTCGGCGCCGCCGGTCGCGGCCGCCCGGCTTTCGGCCGGGCCTTGTCGGTCTTGCGGCCTGCTGTCTTCTTGCGAGCCATCGGGAGAAGTATATAACCATCCTGCCGGCGATTTCAAGTCCCTCGGCGGGCGGCGGTCCGCGGGCTTGATGCCGGCGGCCGGGGACCTACAATCAGCCGGTGAACCAGCCTCCCGGGCCTGACCGCGACCCCGGCGCTGCCCGACCCCGGGTGTCGCTCGCCCGGCTCTGCCTCGCCTTCTTGAAGATCGGTATCGTCGGGTTCGGCGGCGGGCTCGGGATGCTGGCAGTAATGCGCGACGAAATCGTCAGCCGGCGGCGCTGGGTCGGGGATGACCAGTTCGGGGTGGCGGTGGCGATGGGGCAGATGCTGCCCGGGCCGTTCATCTCCAACTACGCCCAGTACATCGGTTACGAACTGCGCGGCCTGCGCGGGATGACCCTGGCCGGCGCGGCGCTGCTGCTGCCCTCGTTCCTGCTGATGGTCGGGCTGGCTTGGTGCTACAGCCGGTTCGGCACGGTCCCGGTGGTGACCAGCCTGTTCGCAGGCATCCAGCCGGTGGTGGTGGGCATCCTTGCCTGGGCGACGGTCACCATCGGCCGCGACCAGGTCCGCAGCCTGCGAGCTGGGGTGATCGCGGCGCTGGCGTTCGCCGCGCTCTGGCTGAGGGTTGACGTGCTTTGGGTCGTGCTAGGGGCGGGTCTGCTCGGCGTCCTGTTGTCCGGTGCCTGGCGTGGAACGGCCGCCTGCTGGCCCTGGCTGCTGCCCCTGGCGGTAGCGGCCCCTGCCCGGCCGCTGGCGCAGGTGCTGGAGTTGACGCTGGTCTTCCTGAAGATCGGGGCGGTGACCTTCGGTAGCGGCTTCGCGGCCATCCCTTTCATCCAGCAGGAGGTGGTGGACGTGCGCGGCTGGCTGACCGCCTCCGAGTTCCTCGACGGGCTGGCGCTGAGCCAGGTGACTCCCGGCCCGGTCGCTAAGGTCGCGGCATTCGTCGGGTTTCGGGTGCTGGGCCTGCCCGGGGCATTGCTGGCAACGGTGGCGGTGTTCCTGCCGTCGTACCTGATGCTATTCGGGCTCATTCACGTCTATCGCCGCGTCCGGCAACACCCGCTGGTGACCGGGTTCTTGTCCGGGGTAATGCCTGCAGTAACCGGGATGCTGCTGACCGCCACGCTGACGCTCGGACAATCGGTCGTGCGCGGGCCGTCGGATGTGGTCGTCGCCCTGCTGGCGCTGACGTTGTTGTTGCGCTTTCGGGTCGCGCCGCTCTGGCTCGTGCTGGGCGGCGCGGCGGTCGGGCTGGCCACCGGCTGAGCGCCGCGCCGGGGTTGACAGCCGTTAGCGACGTCCTAAGATAAGATGATGCTGTTTTCCCGGCTGCTCGGCGGCGCGTTCCTCGCCCTGATGATGGCCGCGCCGGCCGCGCGCGCGGCCGACCCCGCAGCCCTGCTCCCGGTCCTGCCGGTCAGCCGGTCGCTGACCCCGACTGCCGAAGCCCTGCCCGGCGCCCCGCGGCAGGCGGGCCTGCCCGCCGCAACCGGCGACGGCCTGCGCCTGCTGGCCGCGGACGACCGGTCGGTCGAGTTCGAGCTGGAACTCGGCCCGCTGGAGTTCGAGCCCGGGCCGGGCGGGGTGGCCATCCGCGCCCGGGGCGCGGACCGGTTGGCGGAGCCGGGCGAGCCGGACCTGCCCGCCCGGGAGTTGTTCATCGGCCTGCCCCAGACCGGCGAGGTGAGCTTTTCCGCCGACGGTTCCGCGCCGCTGGCGCAGTCCGGGGTGACGGTCCGGCCGGCGCGGGCGTACGACGGCCGGGAAGCCGTCGCCGCAACGGTCGGCCGCGACGGGCCCTGGCCCGCCCGGCTGGTGGAGCTGGTGGAAATCCTCGACGTCCGCGGCCGGCGCGTCGCCCGGGTCCGGCTGAACCCGGTGCGCTACGACGCCGCCCGGCAGGAGCTGTCCGGCTACCGGCGGCTGAGGGTCACCGCCCGGTTCGAGCACGAGCCGCGCGGCCGGGCCGCGCCGGACCGGTTCGAGCCGGTGCTGGCGCGCGCGCTCCTGAACGGCGCCGCCGCGGCCGGCTGGCGGCGCGCCGACGACCCCACGCCGGCGGGCCTGCCCGGCGCCCCGCGGCAGGCGGGCCTGCCCGCGGGCGGCGGTTTCTTCGACCGTTCGGACGACTGGTGCAAGGTCCGGACCGAAACCACCGGGGTGTACCGCGTGCGGGGCGCGGACCTTGTGGCGGCCGGCTACGACCTTGCCCTCATCGACCCGGCCACGCTGAAGGTTTTTTCTCCCGGCGAGTGGGAGATGAACGGCCCGTACCCGGATACGATGTTCGAGGTGCCGGTGCTGGTCAGCGCCGCGAACCCCGACCGGTTCGGGCCGGATGATTACCTGGCGTTCTATGCCGAGTCGCCCTCGAACTGGCGCACCGACTCCGCCGGCAACCGCTACTGGCAGACGAACTACTTCACCCGCTACCGGCCCTGGTGGCTGACCTGGGGCGGCGCGCCCGGCCGGCGCTTTCCGGAGCTGGCCGCCGGCGGCGCGACCAGCCCGGCCCGGTCCGTGCGCCGGCGCGCCCGGCTCGAGGTGGACCGGCTCTGCCCGGCCCGGTCCGGCCTGCTCTGGCTCTGGGAGCGCTACGTCAAGGTCGCTGGCCGGGACACCGCGCTGTTCCGGCGACCGCTCGACCTGCCCGGGCTGGACAGCATCGAGCAGGTCAGCGGCCGGCTCTACGGCGTCAAGTCCGCCGGCGACCGGACCCTGAACTATTTCACCCGGGTCTGGCTGGGCGAGCTGCTGCTCGACACGGTGGTGGTCACGCCCCGGGACCGCGTCCCGCCGCC
>JAWOIB010000088.1:0-21872 GCA_046484845.1 bacterium | reverse complement strand
GGTCATGGGTAATTCGGGCGGGATGACTGGTTTCGGCCGGGAGGTATCGGCCGCGCTGGGCGCTGGGCGCCGGGCTCCGCGAACTGCGCCGGCAGGTCCAGCAAGACCTTCTTGATAGCTCTCGGTCGGACCAACTCACGGTCATTGAGCAGAACCCGGGTTTCTTGCGTGCATCCAGCATAGCCAGACGACCTGGCGCCCGCCGGCTGTACGTCGAGACGGACATACAGCCAATGTTTCTGGTTGACATTCAAGTAGCTTCCGGTATATTTCACGCTGGCATCTCAATGGTGCATTCGGCCGGAGGACCTGCCGTGTTCGTTTCAGAACGATAGGGAACCCCGCTGAGAAAGTCCTGGTTCGTGATGTGTAGCCGGTCGGGCTGTATTAGCTGAACTTGAAAGAGAAGAAGAATACATGAGTCTTATTGTCAGTGCCAAGAAGATACGGATAAAGCTGAAGGCCTACGACCACCGGGTCCTGGACCAGTCGGCCCAGGATATCGTTGAGGTGGCGAAGCGCACCGGCGCGCGGGTCTGCGGCCCGATTCCGTTGCCGACGAAGCGGACGCTCTTCACGGTGCTCCGCTCACCGCACATTGACAAGCGTTCGCGCGAGCAGTTCGAACTCCGGGTGCACAAGCGATTGGTGGATATCTCCGATGCTACCACCGATATGGTGGACGCGCTGATGAAGCTCGAGGTGCCTGCCGGGGTTGAGGTGGAGATCAAGTCCGCCTGACGGTGATGAACAGGCTTAGCGTGCTCGGTCGAAAGGGTGAGATGACCCAGATTTACGACGAGCAGGGTGCGGCGGTACCGGCTACGGCCGTTGATGTCGGCAGCTGCGTGGTGGTTGCGGTCCGAAACGCGAAGAAGCATGGGTATGAAGCCCTGCAGTTGGGTTTCGGCAGTGCCAACCCTCGCCGGGCCAGCAAGGCGCTGGTCGGTCATTGCCGCAAGGCCGGCCTGGAGCCGGCGGCCGTGCTGCGTGAGGTCCGGGTCGAGAGTTCGTCCGAGTACAAGCCCGGACAGAAGATGGGGCCGGAGGTATTCACGGCCGGTGACAAGGTCGATGTGACCGGTACCACCCGGGGCCGCGGTTTCGCGGGTGGTGTCCGTCGCTGGGGCTGGCATGGCGGTCCCCGCACGCACGGCTGTATGACCCATCGCCGCGTCGGTTCGGCCGGCGCCGGCACGACCCCGGGCAGGATCTTGCCGGGCCGCACCGCGCCCGGGCACTATGGCGTCGAGCAGGTCACCATTCGTAAGCTGCGGATTGTAAAGGTCGAGCCTGAGAACGGGCGAGTGTATGTGAGCGGCGCGATCCCGGGACACCGAGGCAGCCTGGTCCTGGTGAGAAAGCGCTGACAGGATTGCCGAGATGGATGTAGTTTCAGTCGGTGGAACGGTCAAGAGCGACGTGATCCTGCCGGACAGGGTGTTCCGGTACTCCGGGTCCGACAGCCTTGTCTGGGAGGCGGTCCGGGTGTACCTGGCCAACCAGCGCGCAGGTACCGCCAAGACCAAGACCCGGGCCGAGGTTTCGGGAACCGGCAAGAAGCCCTACCGTCAGAAGCACACCGGTAACGCCAGGCACGGGTCGCGACGCTCCCCCATCTTCCGTGGCGGCGGCATCGCTTTTGGCCCGTTGCCCCGCGACTACGGACTGGGGTTCCCCAAGCAGAAGCGGCGGGCCGCTCTGTTTGCCGCGCTGTCGGCCAGGAATGCCGAGGGTGCGATCAGGGTCGTCGAGGATTTCTCCCTGACCGAGCCGAAGACAAAGCTGATGGCGCAGGCTGTGGCGGGTTTCGGTTTCGAGGGGTCGCTGTTGTTGCTTCCGGCTGAAGTCTCGAAGGACATGCTGCGTGCCGGGCGCAACATCCCGGGGCTGACGTTGATGCCGGCCCGAATGCTGCACCCGTACGCTGTGCTCAAGCATGATGTGGTTGCGTTCACAGTGGCCGGGTTGGAGAGCTTCCTGAAACTGGTGGGTGCGGCATGAGTCGGCTGGCCTCCGAGGTTATCGTCGGCGCGCTCGTTACCGAGAAGTCCGAGCGGCTGAAGGCAGATTTCAACCAGTACACGTTCCGGGTCGTCACCGGAGCGACCAAGGTCGAGGTGAGACAGGCGGTCGAGAAGCTGTTCAAGGTTCATGTCACTGACGTCCGGGTGATGAACTACCTGGGCAAGAAGCGTCGGATGGGCATGTTCTCCGGCCGTCGCCCGGAATGGCGCAAGGCAGTGGTCACCGTCAAGCAGGGCGAGACGATTGAGGCGTTGGAGCGTTAGCGATGGCGATCAAGCGACACAACCCGACTACGCCTTCGAGGCGCTACGTACAGGTTTCGACCTTCGAGGAGTTGACCCCGGGAGCCAAGCCGCGCAAGGCGCTGCTCGAAACCAAGCGCCGAAAGGGCGGGCGGAACAACCGAGGCAGGATTACCGCCAAGCGTCGCGGCGGTGGAGCCAAGCGTCACTACCGGATGATCGATTTCCGTCGGGAGAAGCAGGACGTGCCGGGTCGGGTCAACTCGGTGGAGTACGACCCTAACCGTTCGGCCCGGATCGCGCTCATCAGTTATGCCGACGGGGATTACCGCTATGTCTTGTGCCCGGAGGGGCTGAAGGTCGGGGACCAGATTCAAGCGGGAAGAAGTCTGCCGGTGCGCATCGGCAATGCCATGCCGATTTCGGACATCCCGGTGGGTGTTGAGGTCCACAACATCCAGTTCGCACCGCTCGGCCGTTCGTTCCTGGTCCGTTCAGCCGGTACCAGCGCGCAGTTGATGGCCAAGGAAGACAAGTGGGGGGTCGTGAGGCTGCCGTCAGGCGAGATCAGGAAGTTCGACCTCCAGTGCTTCGCGACGATAGGTCGCGTGTCGAACCCGGAACACAAGGACATTGTGATCGGCAAGGCAGGCCGGGTCCGTCATCTGGGTCGCCGCCCGCGCGTGCGGGCCGTCGTGATGAACCCGGTTGATCACCCGATGGGTGGCGGTGAGGGAAAGAGCTCCGGCGGCCGGCACCCGTGTTCGGAAGCCGGTTTCCCCGCCAAGGGCGCCCGGACCCGCAATCGCAAGAAGAAGTCGAGCCGCTACATCATCCAGCGGAGGAAGCGATAGTATGGGACGTTCGATCAAGAAGGGCCCTTTCATTGACGAGCGTCTGTTCCGGCGCCTCAAGCAGATGGCTGAGACCGGTGAGAAGCGGACGATCAAGACCTATGCCCGGCGCAGCGTCATTCCGCCCGAGTTCGTCGGCTACACGGTCGCAGTTCACAACGGCAACCGGTTCATCCCGGTATATGTCACTGAGCGGATGGTTGGCCACAAGTTGGGTGAGTTTGCCGCGACCAGGACCTTCCGTGGGCATTCCGGCGTGAAGAAGAAGGAAGAGGAGCGGAAGAAGTGATGGAAGCCACCGCGGTCAGCCGGTTCCAGCGTGGCTCGGCCCGCAAGCTGGGGATAATCGCCGACCTGGTCAGGGGCAAGGACGTGCCCGAGGCCCTGCGGACATTGACTTTCCTTGCGAAGCCCAGCAAGCGACCGGTCCTGAAGACACTCCGTTCAGCAGTGGCCAATGCGGTCAGCAGGGCGGGGAAGGCCAAGCTGCACGAGCAGGACCTCTACGTGGCGGAGATCCGTGTTGACCAGGGCCCGACGATGAAGCGCTGGCGTCCGGGACCGCGCGGCATGGCGTCAGTTATCCGCAAGCGCACCTGTCACGTTCATGTCAGGGTTGCAGCGAAGAAAGGCGTCGAGGTCTGAGGCATGGGACAGAAGACACACCCGATCGGCTTCCGGCTCGGTATCACCAAGGACTGGAAGTCGTCCTGGTTTGAGAGCCGGAAGTACCGTGAGTACCTGCACGAGGACCTTCAGGTTCGTCGCTACATTGAGGCGAAGCTGCCCGAGGCGATGATTTCCAATATCGAGATCAAGCGCGTGACGAACCGCACGACGGTAACGATCTTTACCGCCCGGCCCGGGATGGTTTTCGGGACCCGGCGGAGCAGTCTCGAGTCGCTGCGCGAAGAGATTAAGCGACTGGTGAAGCGCGAGGACGTGAACCTGCTGGTTGAGATAGTCCGGGTGCCGGAGCTCGAAGCGAGGCTGGTCGCGAAGAATGTGGCGAAGCAGCTCGAGCAGCGGATCGCTCATCGCCGGGCGATGCGGCGGGCGGTTACGCAAGCGCTCCGACTTGGCGCGCTGGGTATTAAGGTGATGGTCGGCGGTCGGCTGGGTGGTCACGAGATCGCCCGGAGTGAGTGGCAGCTCCAGGGGCGCGTACCGTTGCACACGCTCAAGGCCAACATTGACTACGCATGCGAGACGGCCAATACTATTGCCGGCTCGGTCGGGGTCAAAGTCTGGATCTACAAGGGCGACAGCGGGTCCCAGTTGGTGAGGAACTGATACTGTGTTGATGCCCAAGCGGGTCAAGTACCGCAAGCCCCAGCGCGGGCGTATGAAGGGTAAGGCGACGAAGTCGAACCGGATCGACTTCGGAGAGTTCGGGCTGATGGCTCTCGAGCCGAGCTGGATAACTTCGCGCCAGATTGAGGCTGTCCGTTTGACGCTGACCAAGGTGTTGCGCCGGACCGGCAAGCTCTGGATCAGGATCTTCCCGCATAAGGCGGTGACGAAGAAGGCGGCAGAGTCGCGGATGGGCAAGGGCAAGGGTACGCCCGAGTTCTGGGTCGCGGTCGTCAAGCCGGGCACGGTGATGTTCGAAGTGAGCGGGATCGACGAGGTTCTGGCCAAGCGGGTGCTCAAGCAGGCCGGTTCGAAACTCCCCTGCCGGACGAGGGTTGTTGTCCGCGAGGAGATGAACTATGAAGGTTTCTGAGCTGCGCGAGCTGAACCCCGAGGAACTGCAGCGCCGCATCGACGAAATGCGGAGCGAGGCTTTCAAGCTTCGGCTTCGGCGTGCGACCGAGCAGCTGCCGAACCCGCTGCGGCTCAGGGTGCTCAGGCGTGATATCGCCCGGTGCCTGACCGTGTTGGCCGTGAAGACCGGGCGGACGACGGGGAGTGGTAATGCCCAGGACTGAGCGCCGGACCGTAACAGGTACCGTCAAGTCGGCAAAGATGCAGAAGACGGTCGTGGTGGTGATTGAGAAGCTGGAGCTTGAACCCAAGTACAAGAAGTACATCAAGCGCCGGACACGGCTTTACGCCCATGACGAGCGGGACGAATGCCAGGAGGGAGACAGAGTGCTGCTGGCTGAAACCCGGCCCTTGTCGCGTCTCAAGCGCTGGCGAGTAGTGAAGAAGATATGATCCAGGAATACAGCCGGCTGGTAGTGGCCGACAATTCCGGCGCCCGTCAGGCCATGGTCATCAAGGTTTACGGCGGCTCCCGACGCCGATTCGGCTACCTGGGGGATACGGTACTGGTTTCGGTCAAAGAGGCGATGCCCAATTCGGCGGTCAAGGCCGGGTCGAAGTCCAAGGCCGTTGTTGTCCGGACCCGCAAGGAGGTTCGGCGGACGGATGGAAGCTACGTCCGTTTCGACGACAACGCCTGCGTGTTGATTGACGACAAGGGCGAGCCGAAGGGGACTCGGGTGTTCGGACCCGTGGCACGCGAGCTGCGCGAACGCCGGTTCACCAAGATCGTGTCGCTGGCGACAGAGGTGGTCTGATGAAGCTGCGCAAGGGGGATATGGTCGAGATCATCAGCGGCGATGACCGCGGCCGGCGAGGCAAGATCCTTGAGATTCAGCGGGACAAGAGGACCGGCCGGGCCCGCGCTGTTGTCGAGGGGCTGAATCTGGCCAAGAAGCACCGCCGGACGAGCGGTCCGGGCAAACCGGGAGGTATCATAGACCTGCCGGTGCCGATTGACCTGTCAAATATGGTTCTGCTGTGCCCGAAGTGCGGGAAGAGGTCCAGCATTCGGCGCGAAGAGCATGGCGACGGCAGGGCCCGGGTCTGTCGCGAGTGCGACGAAATGGTTGACGTATGAGCGCACGCCTGAAGCAGCTCTACCGAGAGCAGATGGTTCCGTCGTTGATGAAGGAGTTCGGCTACACGAATGTCAACCAGGTACCCCGGTTGCTCAAGGTTGTGGTCAATGTCACGACCAAGGATGCGGTGGTTGACGCCAAGGTGCTGAACCTGATTGCGGATGACCTGGCTGTCATTACCGGCCAGCGGCCGGTGCGCACTACGGCTCGCCGGGCGATTTCCGCCTTCAAGATTCGCCAGGGTATGCCGCTCGGCGTGATGGTGACGCTGCGCGGCGAGCGGATGTACGAGTTTCTGGACCGTTTCTTCAACTTTGCCGCGGCGCAGATTCGCGACTTCTCGGGTTTCTCGGCGAATTCCTTCGATGGGCGAGGCGGTTACAGCCTCGGGCTGTCCGAGCAGCTGGTGTTCCCGGAGATCGAGGTCGCCAAGGTCCAGAAGGTCTTCGGCATGAATATCACCTTCCAGACAAACGCCCGCCACGACGACGAGGCCCGGGCGCTGTTAGCGGCGCTGGGGCTTCCTTTCCGGAGGAAGTAACGGATGGCGAAAAGGTGCCTGATAGTCAAGAGCCGCCGCGAGCCGAAGTTCAAGGTGCGTAAGTATAACCGCTGTCTGCGTTGCGGACGGCCGCGGGCGGTCTACCGGAAGTTCGCCCTGTGCCGATTGTGCTTCCGCGAGCTCGCACTCAAAGGCGAGATGCCGGGCGTGCGGAAGGCGACCTGGTAGGAGGACTGAGGTGGACTCGATTGCTGATTTCCTGACACGGTTGCGCAATGGGCTTGGCCGCCAGCATCGGGAGGTACGGATGCCGTTCTCCCGGATGAAGCACGAACTCGCGCGGATCATGCTCGAGGAAGGCTACATCAGCAACTTCCATGTTGAAGGAGATGGTTTCCGAAGAAGCGTCGTTGTGGCACTGAAGTACAACGAAGACGGTAGTTCGGTGATCAAGGGCCTGGAGCGCCTTTCTCGCCAGAGCCGGCGGCAGTATGTCGGTTCCGGCAAGCTGCCGAAGATACTGGGCGGCCTAGGGGTCGCCATTGTGACGACCTCGCACGGAATTATGACCGACCGCGAGGCCCGCGCGGCAGGGGTCGGCGGTGAGCTGATCTGCAAGGTCTGGTAGGGGACAATGGCGAAGAACTACCGACCGCTCGCGGTGCCGGCCGGGGCGGGTCTTGTCGTCAAGCCCGACGCGGTCGAGGTCAAGGGGAAGCTCGGTACGCTGGTTGTGCGTGTCCCGGACCGCGTTTCCGTTAAGGTCGAGGCCGGACAGCTGACGATTGAGTGTGGGGCCGGTGTGCCCAGGGCGATCGTCGGGACGACGCGCGCGCACCTGCGCAACGCGATGGAGGGGGTTACCCGCGGTTTCGAAAAGGCGCTGCAGGTGCGGGGGATGGGTTACCGGGTTCAGGAGACCAAGGCCGGCGTCCAGATTCTCTGCGGCTACTCCCACCCGATTGAGTTCTCGGTGCCGGCGGGTCTGACCTGCGAGATCAAGCAGTTGCCGAACCCGGACGATACCAAGCAGCAGATGTTCGAGATCCTTCTTAAGGGCGTAGACCGGCACCTGGTCGGGCAGGCAGCGGCCAAGATCCGGTCCTTCAAGCCGCCCGACCCCTACAAGGGCAAGGGTATCCGATACCGCGACGAATTCGTCCGGAAGAAGGCCGGCAAGCGCGCGGTTGGTTCCCAGGCCTAGCCCCGGGTCAGCCTTTTACCAGTCAAACCCGGTTCGAGCTCAAGTTTACGGGAGTCACTTCCGATCCGGACAGCAGGTTCGATTCTGCTGCCGTCGGAGAGCACCCTGAGCTTCATGCTCAGGCAACCCAGCGCTCGAAATCCCTGACCACCGTCTCGGGCAGTCGACGCTCGGCCACTGCCCGACCAAGCAGTTGTCGGCCAAGCTCGGTGTCCAACGGTTGCCATTTCTTCCAGCGAGTCGGACCGTAGTCGCCGTATCCGCGTAGGACTGCGCTTCGGTCACCGGCAAGCTCCGCCGCAGTGCCAAACCTCTTGCCAAGCTGATTCGCCTTGTCATAGACCAATTTGAGGAAGGCCGGATAGCGGTAGTCGCGGCAGGGATGGTGATCAAGAATCAGTGTCTTGAGCTGTCTCGAGTGCAGGATGCGGCAGGCGTTGATGATACTGCGGAGGAGATCCTCCATGGGTGTACCCTGGCCTTGGAGGATATGGGTTGGGTACCCATCAAGAACCACGGTGCGTGCCCTGCTGGCGATAATGAGTTCGGCTGTCGGTTCCTCGACCGGCCCGCAGACGTCCGACGAGATGAGCAGCGCCTCGCGCCCGCGGTTCAGGGTGGTCATCACCACGGTGCCGGGCTCCGCGCCGACCGCACCGTGGGGTACCGGGGCGGAGAACTCGATGGTGGTCCGGCCGAAGCGGAAAGTCCTGCCATCACACGGAATAACCTCGGTGGGCAGGCCATCGATGGTCCTGAAGAAGCTTTCCGCCCTGGCGGCCTGCTTCGGGGGCAGGCCCTCGGTGTCCTTGACGAACAGGATCTTACCACCGTAGAGCTCGGCGTCGCGGTTCTCAATGAAATGGTCGAGGTGGTAGTGGGAGATGACCAGCGCCTGCGCATCCGCTGCGGCGGCACGGCATACGGCCAGGCGGTTCTCAAGAAGCCGGGCTTGCTCAGGTTGGGGCAGCGGGAAGACCGGGCCCTCAAGCGAGGCGCCCGGGTCTACGACGACGGCGACGTCAGCGGTGGACGCCCGGACGCAGGCGCCCTTGACGCCTTGCGAGTCGAAGGCGAGGCACTCGTACTCGATGCCCGGTCGGCCCAGGATCGGTTCCGTAAGCCTCACAGGTAGAGCCGGAGCAGCCAGTAGAAGGCGGGGATGGTGAAGAGCAGGCTGTCAACCCGGTCGAGGAACCCACCGTGCCCGGCAAGCGCGGTGGAGCTATCCTTGACCTCGACGGCCCGCTTGAAGACGGACTCGAACAGGTCGCCAAGCTGGGCGATAGTTCCCAGCCCGATGCCGATCAGCGCCAGCCAACTCCAGTTGCGGCCGACAAAAGGCTCAAGTCGTCCGAGCCACAGCGCGCACAGGGCGGCCGAGGCTATCAGACCGGCGACGAACCCTTCCCAGGTCTTTTTCGGGCTGACCGTCGGCATGAGCTTCCACCGGCCGAACAGCTTGCCGATAGCGTAGGCAGCGGTGTCATTGGTCCAGGTCAGGACGAGCGGGAAAAACACCAGCCAGCGAGACAGACCCGTGGCATCCGAGGCCCGGCCGAGCAGAACCAGGTGGGCGGGCAGCAGCCCGAGATAGAGCACAGTGAACGACCCATATACCGGTATGCGCGGGAGAACCGTCCGTGACAGGACTGCGGTGACGAAGACCACCCCGATCGGAAACAGGATGTAGCCGGGCAACCAGCCCAGCCAGGCCGCAAGTATGGTTGCGGCGTTGAGAACACAGAGCAGCCACGCGTTGAGCCGGATGCCGGCCTTGCGAAGTAGCCCCAGGAACTCGAGCGTTGCCAACACCGCCCAGGTTGCGGCGAGCAGGGCCATGGACCACACCGGGCCGTAGAAGAGCAACAGGAAGACACCGGTGGCAAGTACGCCCCCGACAAGCAGCCGGGTGTAGAATGCCGGCATCACACCCGTCCGAACCGGCGTTGACGGCGGCCGTACTCGGCAACCGCGGCTTCCAACTCGGCACGGTGGAAGTCAGGCCAGAGAGTCTCGGTGAAGTAGAGCTCGGTGTAGGCGAGCTGCCAGAGGAGGTAGTTGGAGATGCGCTGTTCGCCACCGGTGCGGATGAGCAGATCCGGGTCCGGGATATCCGAATCGTAAAGCAGCTCCCGAAAGCCGGCTTCGTCGGTCGGGACCCAGCCGGACTCCAGCGCCCGGCGGCAGGCGTCGATGATCTCGGATCGGCCGCCGTAGCTGATTGCCAGGGTGAAGTTCAGGCCCGTACAGCCGGCGGCTGCGGTGACTAGGCCATTGAGTTTCCGGCGACTGGACGCGGGTACTGCGTCTAGACGGCCGATAATCCGCACACGGACGTTGCCCGCGACCAGCTCCGGCTGTTCGGCCTCCGCCCGGTCGGCCATCAGCTTCATTAGTCCGTTGACTTCCGCTTGAGGGCGCCGCCAGTTCTCAGTTGAGAAGGCATAGACGGTGAGCCACCCAATGCCAAGATCGGATGATGCCTTCACGATTTCCTTCAGGGTCTTGGAGCCTTCACGGTGACCAAAGACACGGGGCAGGTGGCGATTCTCGGCCCACCGGCCATTACCGTCCATGATGGCGGCGACATGCCGCGGGACCTTGAGCTTGTCGGTCTTGCTGCGCATAATGCCAGCGCTGCAGGCAGCGCGGCCGGGCGCCGGGGTCTGGGCCCCCACCCGGCCCGGTTGCCTACGGCAACCGGGTCATTGCTCCAGGATTTCGCTCTCCTTGGCCGTGAAGAGCTCATCGAGCCGGGCGATGTACTGGTCAGTCAGTTCCTGGATCCGTTTCGTGGCTGTCTTGCAGTCGTCCTCGGAGATGTCCTTTTGCTTCTCGAGCTTCCTGACGTAGTCGTTCGCCTCGCGGCGGAGGTTGCGAATTGCGATGCGGGCGTCCTCGGTTAGCTTGCCGCAGAGCCTACCCAGCTCGCGGCGCCTCTCCTCGGTAAGCGCCGGGATGGCAATGCGGATGAGGTTGGCTTCGACCTTGGGGTTTAGGCCCAGTTCCGACTTCTGGATCGCCCGTTCAACCTCCTGGAGCGAGTTCCGGTCCCAGGGCTGGATCACCAGCTGGCGCGGCTCGGGAACCGAGATGCTGGCCATCTGCTTGAGCGGGGTCGGGGTTCCGTAGTAGTCAACCTTTATGCCGTCGAGGATGGCAGGATTGGCGCGGGCGGTCCGGATCCGTGCAAACTCGCTCTCCAGAACCTCGACCGACTTATCCATCCGGGCTTCGAATTCGACGTAGACTTCATCTAGCATACGCAGCTCCCTATCTTTTTCCCGTCGATGATTCCGATGATAGCCCCGGGCCGCCGCAAGTCAAACACCAGCACCGGAACCCGGTGTTCCATGCAGAGAGCGAAGGCGGTGAGATCCATCACCTTGAGTCCCTCGGCCAGCGCCTGCCGGTAGCCGAGGCGCGGCAGAAACCGGGCGTCCGGGTCCTGCTTCGGGTCGGCGGAGTAGACGCCGGCAACGTTGGTCGCTTTGAGCAGGGCGTCACAGCTGAGTTCGACCGCACGCAGGGCGGCGGCTGAGTCGGTCGAAAAGAACGGGTTACCAGTACCGCCGGACAGCACGAGGATGCCGTCCTCGAACGCCCTGCGGGCGGTCGTGATGTCGTAGCCGGGGACGAACCCGGCGATGCTGCGGGCGGTGAGATGGACGGCTGCAAGACGGCGTCGGCGCAGGGCTTCGGCCAGCCGGATACCGTTGATGACCGTGGCGAGCATGCCGGCCTTATCGGCAGTTGCCCGGTCCATGTCGGCGGTGTCGCGGCCGCGCAGTATGTTGCCACCGCCGACCACCACCGCAACCCGGATCTTCCGCCGGCGCAGGGCGGCCAGTTGGTCAACGACCGATTTCAGAAATCCGGGGTCGTCGAAGACCTCGCCCGAGAGCTTGAGAAGGACCCGCTGGTACCGACGGCTGGCGGGCAGAGGGCTACTCACCCACCCGGAAGCGGGCGAACCGCTTGACGCGGCAGTTCTCGCCGAACTTGGCGACCTGCTCGGTGAGGTAGTCACCGACGGTCTTGTCCGGGTCTTTGACGAAGGGCTGTTCAATCAGGCAGGCCTCGGCGTAGAACTTCTCGAGCTTGCCCTCAACGATCGTCTCGACGATGTTGGCCGGTTTCTTCGTCTCGGCGACTTGTTCGCGGTAGATCCGCTTCTCCCGCTCGATTACCTCGGCCGGGATGTTGGTACGATCGATGGCGACCGGGTCAGTCGCGGCGATGTGCATGGCCAGGTCGCGAACGAAGCGTCGGAATTCCTGGTTGCGGGCGACGAAGTCGGTCTCGACCGCGACCTCGACGAGGACGCCCAGCTTCTCGCCCGGATGGATGTACGAGTCAACGACGCCGGCCGAGGTCTTGCGCTCGGCCTTCTTGGCGGCCTTGGCAACGCCTCTGGTCCGGAGGATTTCGATGGCCTTCTCGATGTCGCCACCGGCTTCCTCGAGGGCGCCCTTGCAGTCCATCACGCCGGCGCTCGTCCGCTCGCGCAGCTCCCGAACTTTCTCCATGGGCTGGCTCACGACTCCTCCTCTGTTCCGCTCGTTTCCGGGACCGGGGCTTCCGGCTCGGCGTCGTGCTCCTTGCGGCCCTCGAGGACCGCGTTGGCGATGGCGCTGGTGACGAGCCGGATGGAGCGAAGTGCATCATCGTTGCCCGGGATCGGGAAGTCGATCCGGTCGGGGTTGCCGTTGGTGTCGATTAGGGCGATAACCGGGATGCGGATGCGCTTCGCCTCGGCGAGGGCAGTGTCCTCGCGGGTCGGGTCAATCAGGAAAAGCGCGCCCGGGAGCCGATCCATGCTGCGGACTCCTGAGAACATCTTGGCCAGCTTGGCGTGCTCGCGGCGCATGAGGATGGCTTCCTTCTTGGTCGCGTCGCCGTAGTCGTCGTCGGCGATCATCCGTTCGAGCGCAACCATCCGGTTGATGCGGGAAGAGACGATCTCGTAGTTGGTCAGGAGGCCGCCGATCCAGCGTTCAGTTACGTAGAAAGCGCCGCAGCGTTCAGCCTCTTCCTTGATGATGGGCCGGGCCTGCTGCTTGGTGCCGACGAACAGAATGTCCTGGCCGGCCTCTGAGACATTGCGGACCGCGTCGTAGGCGATGCGCAGTCGCTCGATGGTCTTCTCGAGGTCGACGATGTAGATGCCGTTGCGCTTGCCGAAGATGTAGGGTTTCATCTTCGGGTTCCACCGGTGGGCCCGGTGGCCGAAATGCAGCCCGGCTTCGAGCAGGCTCTTGAGGGTTATCGTTTGGTCCACTGGAAGCGTTTCCTCCGTTTGGCGAGGCCGTACTTCATCCGCTCGTGTTCGCGCGGGTCGCGTTTCAGCAACTCAGCGTCCTTGAGCGGCTTGCGCAGTTCGGGATTGAGCCGCGCGAGTGCCCGGGCGGTGCCGAGGGCGACCGCATCAGCCTGGGCGCTGATGCCACCCCCGGAGGCCCGACAGGTGATGCCGAACTGGGCTTCAAGCGCGGTAACTCGGAGCGGGGCGAGCGCGTTGGCGACCAGGTCGAGCCGGCCGAAGTAGTCTTTGAGCGACTTGCCGTTGACGGTCTTCTCATCGCTCTCAGGGACAAGCCAGACCCGGGCGGTTGCCGACTTGCGAGACCCGACCGCGAAAATCTTGTTCGTCATACCTTCTCCGGTGAAGTTTGGGCAGACCCGGCAGCGGGGTTGATCTGGGCCTGGTGCTTGTGCTCGGGGCCGACGTAGATGTGCAGGCGGCGCATCCGCGGTGACTGCTGGCGGTTCTTGGGCAGCATCCGCTTCACCGCCAGCTCCAGCGGCCGGGTTGGAAACTTGGTTACCATCTCCTCGTAGGTCCGGGACTTGAGGCCGCCGGCGAAGAACGAATGGCGGTAGTAAATCTTGTCGGTGCGCTTTCTACCGGTCACCCGGATGCCGCCAGCGTTGATGACCACGACGTGGTCGCCCGCATCAACGTGCGGGGTGAAGTCCGGCTTGTGTTTGCCGATGAGCAGCCGTGCGACCCGGGTCGCCAGCCGGCCTAGCACCTGCCCGTCGGCGTCAATCACGTGCCAGTTGCGGGTAACCGCTTCTTTCTTCTGAACAAACGTCTTCATTGTTGCTGTCGTTCCTTATACTCAAGTCAGCCGTTCCGTCAACTCGAACAGAGGGTATCGCAACGCGAGGCTGACATTATATGGGGCTTCGGGCGCGAATCAAGCGGAGATTGCTGGTGTCCGAAACCGGCCCCGGGGCCGGGAACCCGCCGGTCAGGCTAGAGGATCCGGGCGGCCGGGATGCCGAACAGTAGTTCGAGCAGGGTAATGACGACGATCGACGCCCCGATGATGAACTTGCCGTAGTCCTGGCCCTTGATGGCGCCCATCAGCAGCGGCTCGCGCGAGATGTAGGCGGAGGCGGCGTAGAGCTCTTCGCCGATAAGGGTGTAGTCGCAGGCGGCGATGAAGAAGGGGAGTTGGGCCAGCGCATCCGTGCCGGCGATCTGGATAGCGCCGGTCGAGGCGCCGGTTTCGGCCATGATCAGCGACTCGGCCCAGAACATACCGATCAGGAAGTTGGTCGCGGGCTTCTCTCGAACCATGATGCCGTCGACTGCCGCGGCGAAGGCGAACTGGGTGTTGGTTACGAAGTAGACCGAGTCAGGGTTGAAGGAGTCGGGCCGGCCGACGGTCGTGTAGGCTTCCTTGACCATCTCGCGGGCGACGGTGTAGACAATCGGGTCCGCGGTCGGGCAGATCAGCGGGGTGCCAAAGCCGGCGGTCTTCTTGGCGACCTCGCTCAGGATGTTGAGCGCGGCGATAGTGGCGATGTCGTCAACGGTCGAGAGCCCGGGGACGAAGAGGATTGGTCGGCCCATTTCGGTGGCGCGGCCCAGCGCTTCCTCAACTGCATCCAGCCCGGCGATACGCCGGACGAACATCTTCCTGCCACGCCTGGCTTGGTCGGTGAAGAACAGCACCAGGAACGAGAAGACGAACGTCCCAATCAGCGCGACCAGCGTACCCGGGTCGAACCAGTGGGGACGGCTTTCGACCCATTCGGTCGGTCCGACTTCGGCGGTGCCCGCCTCGTGGAGCACAGCCAGCCGGTAGCGGTACCTGGCTCCGTCCGTGACGTCGTCCCGATACCTGCGGGCGAGCGGGCCGACGAACCCGGCGCGCTGCCAGGTATCACCCTCGGCTTCACGCCAGACCTCGTAGCCGGTGAAACCGGGCAGTTGTCCTTCGGCTGCCGCGGCTTCGGGGGGCGGGTCCCAGGTGAGGATGATGACCCCGCCGCCGTCGCCAGGGCGGTCGTGGGCGACGAGGCCGGTCGGTACGGGCAGGTCCGGGGCCAGCGTGCCGGTGAGCAGGGCGGCGATGGCGAGGCAGAGCGTCATTACTTGCTCCATTTCTGGCGTTCGCGGGCCAGCCGGTCCAAGTCGCGCCGGCTGATGCCGGTCGGGTAGCAGCCGGCGAAGCAGGCGGTGCAGAAGTCGGCGCCGGTGTCGAAGGAGCTGAGCGCGGCGAGCAGGCCGTCGTAGGTCTGGTACACCAACGCATCACAGCCGATGAGGCGGCGGATGCGCGGGACCGACAGTCGCTGGGCGATGAACTCGCCCCGGGTCATCATGTCTATCCCGTAGCAGCAGGGGTGGCGCAGGGGCGGGGCGGTGATGGCGAGGCTGACCTTGCGTGCGCCAGCTTCGCGCACCAGCTGGACGATCTCGTGCGAGGTCGTGCCCCGGACGATTGAGTCATCCACCAGCAGGACGTCACGGCCGCGGACCTGGCTCCGGAGCGGATTCAGCTTCTGGCGCACAGAGTGCATCCGGAGTTCCTGGCCGGGCATGATGAAGGTCCGGGCGATGTAGCGGTTCTTGATTAGGCCCTCGCGCAGGGGTACCCCGAGTTCGAGCGCGAGCGAGTTGGCCGCTGCCCGCGCGGTGTCCGGAATCGGGACCACCACGTCGGGCCGGATGCCCTGGCGCCTGACCTCCCGGGCGAGTTCCTCGCCGAGCCGGAGCCGGGCCTCGTAGACCTCGATGCCGTCCAGTACCGAATCCGGCCTGGCGAAGTAGATGTACTCGAAGATACAGGGATGGGGTCGGGCCGGGGCCAACTGCCGGCGGTGGAGACGGCGCCGGGAATCGACGAACACGGCTTCGCCGGGCCTGATGTCCTGAAACCGGGCGAAACCGAGTCGATCGAATGCGACGCTCTCAGAGGAGAAGGCGTAGTCGCGGCCCCGGCGGGCGAAGGCCAGCGGCTTGATGCCGAACGGGTCCCGGAATGCGACGAGGCCCTTGCCGTGGATAACGCCGACGACTGAGTAGGCGCCCTCGACCCGGCGGAATACCCCGGCGACCGCGGCGAACACCGAGTCCGGGCCGAACGCGTCGAGGTCCGACTTGTCCAGCTCGTCCGCGAACACGTTCAGGATCGGTTCGACGTCGGAGAAGCTAGTGAGCTGGCGGTGGTCGGTCTTCTCCAGCTCCCGGCGTAGCGGGTAGTAGTTGGTGACGTTGCCGTTGTGAACCATTCCGATGCCGAACGGGTGGTTGACGTAGAAAGGCTGGGCGTCTTCGTCCGAGCCCGGGCCGATGGTCGGGTAGCGGACATGGCCGATGCCGGACGAGCCGGTCAGCCGGGCGAGGTTCTTCTCGTTGAACACCCCGGCGACCAGCCCGTTGCCCTTCTTCAGGTGGAAAGTGATATCCGAGGTCAGGATACCGGCGGAGTTCTGGCCCCGGTGCTGGAGACTGATCAGCCCTTCGACCATCCCGGGTGCGGCCGGCCGGGAAAGTGCGAGACCGAGGACGCCACACATCAGGCTGCCATTCTACGTTGCGCGGCCGGGCAGTCAATGAGAGAACGGGGCATGAAGCGAAACGCCCCGCCGGTCAGTGTTCGGGCGTGGGGCGGTCGGTGAAATCGGGCGTATAATCCGGACTGGCCGATTCCATCTCCTGGGTGAACCCGTGCTCGAACCCGAGTTCGTGCAGCCGGTCGGCCACCCGGCGGTACTCCTCCGGGGCCAGCCGGCGGTCGAACCCGGGCAGTTCCCGGGCGCGCCAGGTCGGGTAGTACTGGGCCATCAGGCTGACAACGACCCCGGTACCCAGTTCGCGAGCGATCCATTCCAGCACTCTGATGCTGTCCTCCCACTGCCCGGGCAGTACCAGGTGCCGGATGATGAGCCCGGAGTGGATGACGCCGTCTTCGTCGTACTCATTCCGGCCGGCCTGGCGGAGCATCTCTTGGACCGCGGCCGAGGCGTACTCGAAGTAGCGCGGGGCGGAGGAACAGGCTGCCGCCAGTTCGTCGGAGCAGTACTTGATATCCGGCAGCCAGACCCGGACCAGTCCCTCAAGCTGTCGAATGCGGTCGAGTTTCTCGTAGCCGTTCGAGTTCCAGACCACCGGTACCGACAAACGGGGCACCAGCCGGGCAAGCAGGGGTAGCAGCAAGTCGGTGTAATGGGTCGGGCTGACGAGGTTGATATTGTGTGCGCCCTGCGCGACCAAGCCCAGGATGGCGGCCGCCAGCTCGGTTTCACTGACGACCCGGCCGGTGCCGAGTTGCGAAATCCGGTAGTTCTGGCAGAACCGGCAACTGAGGTTGCAGTGCGAGAAGAACACCGTGCCTGAGCCCCGGGTACCTGAAATCGGCGGTTCCTCCCAGTGGTGGAGCTGGATGTTGCTGATTTCGAACCGGTCAGTCGCCCCGCAGGCCCCCGGGCCGGCGGAGCGGTCGGCACCGCATTCCAGCGGGCAGGCTTCACAGCGCATGGGTCCATTATAGCGCGCACCGACCGGGAAGGAATGCCGGACGGGTTTACATCCGGGCCGGCCGTCCTACAATCTGCAGATGCGAAGGGTCGTACTGCTGCTCTGCGCGCTGGTCATCCTGGCCGCGGCTGACCGGCCGCCGCGTGCCGGCGTTTCTCCCCCGGTGCGTATCGGGCTGGCGCTGTCGGGTGGTGCGGCGCTGGGCATCGCCCACGTCGGGGTGTTGAAGGTGTTCGAGCGCGAGGGCATTGACGTGGTCGCAGTCTCAGGGAATAGCATGGGCTCGCTGGTCGGCGGCCTGTATGCGGCCGGGTACAGCCCGGCCCGGATGGAGAGCATCGCGGTGCGCGCCAACTGGGACCTGCTGTTCGGGGACGGGATGCCGTTCGGCGCGCGCTACCTGGCGGAGCGAAGGCAGGAAGAGCGTTACGCGGCCCGGCTCCGCCACCGCAACCTGTTGCCCACGTTGCCCAGCGGCATCGTATCGCTCCAGAACGTGGACTTCCTGATGATGGAGCTGCTGGCCGAGACGGAGCGCAACACCGGTTACGATTTCGACAGCCTGCCGATACCCTACCGGGCGGTGGCGGTGGACTTGGTGTCGGGCCGACTGGAGGTGATGCGGGACGGCCGCCTGAGCCAGGCCATCCGGGCCAGTATTGCCATCCCGGGCGTGTTCGTGCCCCTGCGGCTCGATTCGATGGAGCTGGTGGACGGGGGGGTCCGGCAGTACCTGCCGGTTGAGCCCCTGCTCGAGTTCGAGCTCGACCTCGTCTGCGCGGTGCTGACGATGCGGCGCGGCCCGATGCGCGGCAACTCGCTGATCGATATCGTATCCCGGAGTATGGACCTGGTCGGGTTCGAGGACCTCGGGCGGCAGCAGGCGCTGGCCGACATCGTGATCGAGCCAGACGTCGAGGCGTTCGCCCATTCCGATTTCGCCCGGGCCGCGGAACTCATCGCGGCCGGCGAGCGGGCAACCGAGGCGGCGCTGCCTCGCCTGCGCGAGCTCATTGCCGGCCGGCCCATTGCTCGGTACCGGCGGGCCGTCCGGACGAGGAGCCTGCCGGTCGTGCGCGGCCTACGCTACGAGGGGCTGGCGGTTACCCGGACCGCCACGCTCCGGACGCTGGTCCAGACTCGGCCGGGCGGGCGCCTGATGCTGTCCCACCTGCTCGAGGACCTCACCCGGGTATTCCATACCGGGCTGTACGAGGACGTCAACTACCGGCTCGAGTTCGCCCCGGGCGAGTCGGTGGATGTGGTTGTCGAGCTCCGGGAGCGGCCCTACGGGTTCTACCTGTTCGGGCTGCGCTACGACAACGCGGACCAGGTCGGGGTTGGGATCGAGGTCGGGCAAGGGAACCTCTGGGGCACAGGCGCGAACGTCCGGGCCGCGCTCCAGCTCGGCAACCCGACCGATTTCCGCGTCGGGCTGAGCGGGGCGCGGTTGTTCGCGTTCCCGTTCAGCTACCGGCTCGAAGGCGCGGGGATCAGTCTCCGGCGGTCCTACTACGAGCTGGGCCTGGTCCAGGCGGACTACCACGAGAGCGGCCGGGAACTCGGGCTCGAACTCGGGTACGGACTGGGCAGACAGGCGTTCTTCACGCTCGGGCTTTCCCGTCGGGAACTACGGTATCGCCTGCCCGGGCTGTTGCCTCCGGCCCTGCGCGACCTGCCGAAGCAGGAACTGCTCTTCGGGCCGAGCTTCCGGCTCGAGTACAACACCTGCGATGACCTGTACCTGCCCCGGTTCGGGGTCGCGCTCGGCCTGGAGGTTTGCGGTTCGCTAGAGTTACTCGGGGCGGGGCGCGAGTTCGTTCGGGGAGAACTGAACTGGGCGCGGGTCAGCCCGCTGGGCGGGCGGTTCCTGTTCCGGGAGAACTGGGTCGCCGGGGTGACGCTCGGGGATTCGGTCCGGGCCGAGTACTTCTTCGCTGGCGGGGGGGACCTGCCCGGGTTCGCACTGGGTGAGTTTTCCTCGCCCTACCGGCTCAGCTTCGAGCCCGCGCTTGACTTCGTGCTTGCCGACCTGCTGGGCCGGCCGCGTTACCCGCTCTACCTGCGCGCCCTCGGCGCGGTCGCGGCCTTCAAGCGGCCGGACCTGCTGCTCTCCGACGGCACACTGCTTGCCGACCTGCACTGGAGCGCGGGCGCCGGGCTGGTCGGCAACACCCCGCTCGGGCCGTTCAAGCTGCTGGCCGGGTGGACCGATTTCGCCAAGCCGCGTTCATTCAGCTACGCGCCCCCGGCGTTCCGGGTCTGGTTCGAAGTCGGGCGCGATTTCCGGTACACCCGCTGATTCGGGCCGGGCGGTACCGTTCTTCTGACGTCGCATCCGTGCTGTTTCCATCCCGCCGGGAACCGGCGAGGTCGGGGTGGCCTCGCGGTACGGGGCAGGCCGGGGGAACGGCCGCGGGGAGGGCTGAGCCCTCCCCGCGGGAATCGGACTCGGACCGGTTCAGTCGGTCAGGACGAGTTTGCCGGTCCAGCGGGCGCCGGTAAGGTCCACGTTCACGAAGTAGACCCCCCGGGCGAGCCTGCCGGTCGGGACCGGAAGGTTGTGCCGGCCCGCGTCGAGCGTGCCGTCGTGGAGCTTCGCGACCTCGCGGCCCGCGCCGTCAAAGAGCACGGCCCGGACCGTACTGGGCCGGTCGAGGTTGAGCCGGACTTCGTTGCGGCCGAAGGGCAGGGTGACCGGGTCCGCGACCGGGACCGGGTTCCCGTTCTCCTCGACCCCGGTCCAGCTAAAGCCGTCGAACCAGATGTTGCGGCTGCCCCACTGGCGGTAGGCAATAAACCCGCCTCCGGCCCTGATTGAGCCGTCAACCTGCGCCCCGAACTCACCGGTGGCGCGGTAGTCGTTGTGGACGCCGCGGGCTTCCCAGGTCGTCGGGCTGGCGATGCGGGAGTAGGCATAGACCAGTGTGTCGAAGCTGGTGGTGGCTTCGGGCATTGTCACGATGGCCCGGAAGAGCGTTTGGGTTTCATAGCTGAAACGGATGTAGGGGCCGCGGGCACGCCAAGTCTCGCGGGCTTGGTTGGTGACCGGCCAGAAACTCGCCGTCCAACTGACTCCGCCATCGGTGGTCACGGCATAACGAGGGCCGTGGTTGTCGTTGTTTGCGTGGCGGACGGTGTTGAAGACGATTGCTCTCTGTGAACTGCCCGGGGTGGTGCGGGCCGCGGCGACCGAGGTTTCGCGGAAGCGGTAAGTAGCGACTGAGTCTATACGGCTGAAGACAAAAGTCGGGCTGATGAGGTTGTTGGTGTAGCGGCCGACCCAGTAGAAGGTGGATTCGGGCTGGTGAATCCAGTTGACGTAAACATAGCCGTCGCCGCCGGCCGCGAGCGCGGGGTTCTGACCTTTCGACGCGACGTTGCGATGGTTGCCCCAGGTCTGGGCCGAGTCGCTGGAGCTTTGCATTCGAATCCGCCCGGCGTTGTCTTCCCAGGCGACAAACAGGTGCTGGGGGGTCTCGACATTCCGGTCCGCGGAGACGCGCCTGATGGTGTCACCGGTGATTATCCAGCTCCAGCCCCAGGCCGAGGCGTCGGGCCGGATGCGCCGGACCACAAGCCCGCCATTCTGAATCTGGAAGGTGTATATCCAGACGCCGCCGGCGTCGCTTCCGACACGCATCGTGAAGTCTTTGATGGTGTCGGCCCGGGTGTAGGTAAGGACTTCCCAGTCGAGGCCGCCGTTGGTGGAGCGGAAATGGTGTATTGTGTCCTCTCCGGGCGTCCACCGGGCGAGTGCGGCGACGTAGATGTCACCGTTCATGGGATGGTTACTGAGCCCGTCCCAAGAGGGTGCCACGTCGGCAGCGAGCTTCCCTAATGTCGGGTCGGTGGCAAGTTCGGCAATGAGCTTGTCGTCGCCCCAGTCTATGAACGGTGTCAGGGGGATGGTGGTTTCGTCTTCCGGGATTTCCCGGCTCGGGTCGCCTACCGCTGCCCAGTCCACCTCTGCGGGGCTGGTGGGCCGGCTGGTGCCGACCGGTGCGAGTTCGGCGTCACTCGGGCCGTCCGGAACGTAAGTTGCCGCCGGGACAAGGCCCGGGGGTGGGGTTGTGGGGTCCGATGGGACCGCCCAGGCGAGCGCGGTGCAGACGGCCAGCGTCAATACGATTGCTCTGGTCATCTCCTCTCCTCTGTTTCTTTGCGCGGGTAGCAACCCGGCATCGCTTGTATCCTACTCTTGGGTATCCGCTCGGTTCCTTATGCGGAGTACTCTAACTTGGCGCTCTGGATCCGTTAAGGACCGCAGGCGCGATAGACCTGCGGGGAGGGCTGAGTCCTCCCCGCAGGAATCGGACTCGGACCGGTTCAGTCGGTCAGGACGAGTTTGCCGGTCCAGCGGGCGCCGGTAAGGTCCACGTTCACGAAGTAGACCCCCCGGGCGAGCCTGC
>JAWOIB010000037.1:0-16581 GCA_046484845.1 bacterium | reverse complement strand
GTCGAACCGTTCGCCAAGCTCGCCAGCACCCGCGGGTTCGAGGCGTTGTAGCCTGAAACCGCATAGACGTGCGTCGCGGTCGCGCACGCCGCATTGTCCATCAGCATCGCCGGCAGCAGGCTGTGCTGCGCCCACGCATCCGTCGGCGTCCCCGGCGGCAACGTGCCCGACACGTAATCCGCCGAACCCGGCAGGCCGTAGTAGAGACGGACCTGTTCCGGGACGTCGCTGGCAGTGGGCGTGACGGCCAGGACCAGCCCGGCGGTCAGTGCGAGCACCAGCAGTACGCTGGTTCTCATCTGTTCCTCCTCGGTTATGGCGGGCGTCATCCCCGGCGCCCGCCGCTTTTCTGAACACCCGCCGCTACCGCAGCGCGGCAGCGGTGTTGCGCTAGCATAGGCGGCGCCTGCCGCTTGTCAAGCACCAAAGAACTGCGGGCCGCTCCGAAGAGCGGCCCGCAGTCTCGTTCGGGGCCTGACGCCCCGGTACGGCTAGTTCAGCACTACCGCCTTCGCAGACTGCGTCCGGCCGTCCACCGTCAGCCGGTAGAAGTAGGTGCCGTTCGACACCAGCCGGCCGCCGTCGTCCCGGCGGTTCCAGGAAGCGGTCCGCTCGCCGCGCTCGACTAACCCGTCGATCAGCGTCCGGACCCGCGTTCCGCTCACGTCGTAGATGCTCAGGTTGACCCGGGCATCCTTGGCCAGCGAGTAGCGGATGTTGGAGAAGTCGCGCATCGGCATCGGCGCGGCCCCGAGCAGGTCGAACCCGACCGGCTCGAGAATCTGCTCCTCGACGCCGCCCTCGTACTGGACGATCGCGCGGATGTTCCAGTTGAAGTTCAGACCCACGGACCGCAGCTCGATCCAGCTGCCGTCGTAGTTGATCCAGCCGCCGCGCTGGGCCACCGCCGGGCCGGCGTCAACCCCGCCCGGGTACTGGCCCGCGGCGTGGGTGTAGCGCGGACCGACCCAGACATCCTCACCCGCGTCGAGATGATACGGGGTGGCGAGGTCGCAACGGACCCACATGGTATCGGTACCAATGTACGGAATCGACTCGACAACCGGGCCCGGGAGCGTGGCGCTGTTCTGTTCCCAGACGAAGGTGAACTGGTTCTGCGTCGCCTGGTGGTGGTAGAAGATCACCGCGATGACGTTGCAGTTCATGTCCGGGGTGAGCCGGGCCGCGGTGTAGAAGGTGCCGCCGCTCGTCAGCCCGACCGCGTTATCGCTGTAGGGGCCGTCAACGTGAATCGTGTCCTCGGCGCCGCCGGAGATGACCGTGACGGTCCCGCGGGCGGTGTCATTGCCCGGGTTCTCGTCGCCGGCCAACAGGGTCCAGCTGGTGACGCCGTAGCTGCCGACGGTCGCGTTCCAGTTCGGCGAGAAGGTGACATCCGCGGTCGCGCCCGGGGCCAGCGGCCCGGGGTGCGTCAGGTTCGCGGTATAGACCGGGGTCCCGGCGTCATCGATCACCATGTGCACCGGGATGTTCGACTGCGGAGCGCTGCCGAAGTTCCTGATCGTCACCCGCGGCGCGATGCTGCCCGGCATCATATTCCCGGCCGGCGCGAGAATCGCGCTGACCCCGACGTCGTTGGCCACCGGCGTGCCGCCGACTTCCAGGCAACGGACGATGTCGCTCGGGTCGTTCTGGTCCAGCACCAGCAGGTAGTCGCCCCAGACGTCACAGCCGCCGCCGTAGGTCGTGGCGCCGGTGACCGGGTACTCCTGGCGGTTGGTCATCGACGGGAAATCGTGACGCACCAATTTGGGACCCGGGGTCGGCGTTTCATTGAAGTTCCAGAGATAGCCGTTCGCGATGTCAATCGCCGCGCCGTACATCGAATGGTCGGTCGGCTGGTTGAAGTTGAACACCCGCGGGTTGTGCGGAGCGACCGGGGAGAACTTGGTCGGGTTGTTGTTGAAGTTCGAGCTGTACAGCGAATCATTGCCGTCCAGCGCCATCAACCTGATCGTCGTCGGGGCCGGGGTGGGAATCGTCACCTGGGACTTGAGCGTCCGGGCGGTGCCGTCCACGATCTGCAGCCGGCGCGCGTTGTCCGCGCCGCCGGTCGAGTAAACCTCGTCCAGCGTCTGGTGCCAGGCCATGTCGCGCATGCCCCAGCCGGTGGTCGAAATCGGCTGGTTGATGCGGGTAATCGAATCGCGGCCGGGCAGGCTGTACACCGAGATGACAGCCTGGTTCGTCCCGCCGCCGCCGCTGGTCACCCACATCTCGTTGCCCACCGCGCACACCCCGACCGTATAGAGCGCCTGGGTGAAGCCGGTAATCGGGAAGTTCCAGGCCTCGGGGAACGGGTCGTTGTCGGTCTCAATCGCAACCGGCACGACGCCCGTGTTCGACGGGTTCACGACGTCGGCGGTCGGGTGCGCATTGATGCCCGGGGCCACTAGCGCGGAAACCGCCCCGGTGTTACCTGCCAGCGCCGTGATACACAGCACAGCCAGCAGAATCGTCACTCTCTGCATCTTTCCTCCTTGTCGAGGCAACTGTTTCGTGGCGTGTCTTTGTTCGGTCCTGCCGCCGCGCCCACGCCCTACACAGCGACGGCAAGCTGTGATTGAGGGAACCGCTCGGCTCCCCCGACCCGCCCGGTAACCGGGCAGGAGGATTTTAGCCCGTCTGCCCCGCCTGTCAAGTAAACGGGGCAGAAACATCATTCGAGCGCGTACAGGAACCCGCCGTAACAGGCGAAGAACAGCTTGCCATCCGCCAGTACCGGGGAAGCCGAGGCCTTGCCCTCAGCCGGGAAACGCCAGTTCTCCGCGCCGGTCAGGACATCGAGCGCGTACAGGTTGCCGTCGTCACTGCCGAAGTACACGGTTTCGCCGGCGACCATCGGCGAGGAAAACGCCCGCCCCCCGGTCTCGAACTTCCACCGCAGGGACCCGTCCTCGCGATCGAGCGCGTAGAAGCTGAAATCCATCGAACCGAACAGCACCAGGTCCGCGGTCACCGCCGGGGAGGAAGAAACCCAGCCCTCCCACGCGTCAACCAGGAACTCCCAGCGCTTCTCCCCGGTCTCCGCGTCCAGCGCGTACAGCCGGCGGTCCTGCCCGCCGACATAGACCACGCCGTCCGCCACCGCCGGCGAGGCGATGAACGCGTCACCGACCTCAACCCGCCAGTGCTCCTCGCCGGTCCGCGCCTCGAGCGCGTACAGGAACCCGTGCAGACAGCCGAAGTACACCCTGCCGTCCGCCACCGCCGGTGAAGCGACCACCCCGCCCGGGGTCTCCCTGCGCCAGCGCTCCTTCCCGGTGGCAGCTTCGAGCGCGAACAGCCGGCCGTTGCTGCTCCCGCAGTAAACCAACCCGCCGGAAACCGCCGGGGAGCTCGTAGTGTTGTGCCCGGTCGCGAACCGCCAGAGCAGCTTCCCGTCCCGGGCGTCGACCGCGTAGATGTAACCATCGTTACTGCCGAAATAGACCGTCCCGTCCGCGACCGCCGGTGACGATTCAATGGCCCCGGCGGTGCGGTACCGCCATCGCTCCAGGCCGGTCTGCGCGTCCACCGCGTCCAGGACACCCTCGATGGTGCCGAAATACACCAGCCCGTCAGCTACAACCGGTGAGGAATGAATCGGACTGAACGCCGCGAACCGCCAGGCCTGGCGTGGCGGCGAACCAACCTCGGGAGACGTCGCCATCCCGGTGCGCCTGAGCCCGCCCCGGAACATCGCCTCGTCCGAGCTCGGCCCCCCGGGCGGGCCGGCCGGCGCGGTACGCAAGCCGCACCCGCACAGTACTGCCACCATCAACCCGGTTGTGGAGCAAACAGCCAGTCTCATTGTCCTGTTCAATGCAACTCCCCGGTTCGGATGCGGACAGCCGGCGCTTTCCTGCACCATCCGTGCCCGCCGTGAACCTGCCCTAAACATAGATACCCAGGTACTGATGTCAACAGCCGCGGGCCGCTCCGAAGAGCGGCCCGCAGAAGTTGCCCGGCGCCTGAGCGCCGGCCGAGTCGGCTAGTTCAGCACTACCGACTTCGCAGAGAACGTCCGGCCATCCACCGTCAACCGGTAGAAGTAGGTGCCGTTCGACACCCGCCGGCCGTTGTCGTCGGTCCGGTTCCAGGTCGCGGTCTGCGCGCCCGGCAGAACCTGTCCGTCCACCAGCGTCCGGACCAGCTTGCCCGTGACGTCGTACACGCCCAGGTTCACCTGGCCCGCGCGGCTCACCGAGTAGCTCACGACCGCCCGGTCGCGCACCACGCTCGGCCGCACCGACTCGATCGCGGCCCGCAGCGGCTCCGGCGTCTCTTCGACCCCGACCCCGCTCAGCGTCAGCTTGGTGTAGGTCCGGTTCGGCGCCGCCCAGTCACCGCCCATGTCCCCGGCCATGCCGTAGATTTCCTGGGCGTCGGTCGTCACCCGCGCTGCCGCGAAGGTGCAGCGGGTGTTGATGATCGGGTAGACCGGCGTGAAATCGGTTATTGCGCCCGTCACCTGGTTGTACTTCCAGACCCGGTTGGTCGCGGTCGTCGCATTGATGAAGCCGCCCATCCAGTACACATCCTGGCCGATCGCCACCGTCGCGCCGTTGAACACCGGCGAGGTCAGCGCCGGGCCCTGGGTCCAGGTAATCTGGGACGGGTTCGACGGGTTGATCGCGCCCTTGTAGAAGTGCGTCCAGCAGGCGGTGTTGTACGCCTGGGCGATGTAGATGGTGTCGCCGATGATTTCGGCCGAGCCCATGTACGCGCCCTGCGGCAGCGCGGTCCCGGTCTGCCAGGTGTTGGTCGCCGGGTCGTAGATGTCCACGCGGGTCACCGCGCTGGTCGCGAGACCGCCCATGATGTAGATCAGCTCGTCGTTCCAGGTCGCGGACAGCGGGGCCGCCACCGCGGTCCCGGGACGGGCCGCCTTGGTCGTCCAGGTGTTCGTCGCGATGTCGTACTCCTGGTTCGTCGCGACAAAACCGCCGGCGTTGTTGTGTCCGCCGATGCAGTAGATCTTACCGTCAACCAGCCCGTAGCCCATCCAGCCCAGCGGCGTCGGCATCGGCGCCTTCGTCGTCCAGACGTCCGTGGCCGGGTCGTACGCCCGGTTGATGCCGTCATAGGTGTTGCTCTGACCCGCCGGGCAGCCGCCAATCTGGAAGACCTGGTCCGTGCCCGGGTCATACACCGTCACGTGGACGATCTTGTCCGGCACGGTTCCCGGCACCGCGATCGGCTCCCAGACCGCCGACACGACGTTCACCGTGCCGCGGGCGGTATCGTTGGCCGGGTTCTGGTCGCCGGCCAGCAGCGTCCAGCTCGTCACGCCGAAGTTGCCCTGCGGCGCGTTCCACTGGGGCGAAAAGTCCACGTTCGCGCTCGCGCCCGGGGCCAGCGGCCCGGGGTGCGTCAGGTTCGCGGTGTAGACCGGCGTGCCCGCGTCGTCAATCACGATGTGCACCGGGATGTTCGACTGCGGGTCGGTCCCGAAGTTGCGGACCGTCACCCGCGGCGTCACGTTGCCCGGGGCGATCGTGCCGGTCGGCGCGAGGATCGCGCTGACCCCGACGTCGTTGGCGTTGCCCGTCGACATCTGCTCGAACTGCACCACGTTCGTCGGCGTGAAACCACCCGTCGAACCGCCGATCACAAACGCCTTCCCGTCCGCCGAGCCCGCGCCCGCCGTCCGGTACACCGCCAGCGCCAGCGGCCGGTCAACCGTCCACGAACTCGTGCTGTGGTCAAAGTAGAAAATCGAATCCGAAAGCGCGCCGGCCGGGCTCACGCCCCCGGCCACATACGCGACGTTGCCCACAACCCCGCTGCCCGCGCCCCAGCGCCCGACCGGCAGCGGCGGGAACTTCGTGTTGTCCACCGTCCACACGTTCGCCACCGGGTCGTAGAACTCCGTGTGCGCCAGCACCGTCGTGTTCTGGTAGCCACCCGCCATCCAGATCGTGTCGTTGTGCACCCAGCCGGCCGCAAACACCCGGCCCTGGTTCAGGCTCGCCACCTGCGCCCAGCCCGACCCCGGCGTGTACGCCCAGACCTGCGTCGTCGGGTTCGTCGCCCCGGGAGCGTTGCAACCGCTGATGTAGTACACCTTCCCGGCACACGCCAGGATGAACGGCTGCCAGTTGTACGTCGTCCCCGTGAACGGACCCGGAGCCGTCGTCCAGCTGTTTCCGCTGATCGAGTACTTCATCACCGTGTCCAGCACCCCGCCCGTACCGTAGCTGTATCCGCTGCAGTAGTAGAGCGTGTCGCCCAGCGCCGCAATCCCGGCGTTCGAAAGCTCGATCGGCGGCTGCGCCTTCGTCTCCCAGGTAGTCGAACCGTTCGCCAAGCTCGCCAATATCCGCGGATTCGAGGCGTTGTAACCCGAAACCGCATAGACATGCGTCGCAGTCGCGCACGCCGCATTGTCCATCAGCATCGCCGGCAGCAGGCTGTGCTGCGCCCACGCATCCGTCGGCGTCCCCGGCGGCAACGTGCCCGACACGTAATCCGCCGAACCCGGCAGGCCGTAGTAGAACTTGACGGCCTGCGGTTCGGCGGTCAATTCGGCCACCGGGTTCACGGCGTAGGCCGCGCCCAGCAGCAGCACGAGTGTCAGTATGACACCTTTGTGCATTCGTAACCTCCTGTGTCTTCAGTCGCCCCAAGGGGCGGCTGCTGTGGCCGGCATACGGTTCGAGCCCGAACCCCGCCACCCGGTCGCGGATCCCCCCTGTCCATTCTTCGGTCACGAGCCCGCAGAACAGGTTGCCGCCTCGGTGTGCGCGGCCGGCCCCGGCTCTCAGCCTGTCACCCGGCCATTCGTGACAGACGCTTCAGTCTAGTCTCCATTACCCCCCGGTCAAGCGAAACTTGGAGAACCTCAACCCCAACCCGCGACCTCACCCGGGCCGGAGTCTTGACTCCCGGCCCCGACCGGCTACGCTTATGGCAACTGAACGAAAGGGAGCACGATATGAAAACAGTTCTAAGGATTGCCCTGCTGTCCGCGGTCCTGCTCGCCGGCTGCAGCCGCGGCCCGAAACATGCGTTCACCTCCTGGGTGGCCGCAATCCGTGCCGGGGATGCGGCCACCGTCTCCCGGTTTGACCGGGACCTCGCCAACCGCCTCGCCGGCCTGCAGCCGGCGGAACTCGAAGGCTTCTACGCCGACCTCGCCGGTCACCTTCAGCGCCCGGCCGCAACCGCCTTCCTCGAGACGGGCTTCGGGGTCGAACCGTCCGCCTACCACCGGAAACTCTACTTCCCGGCAGATGGCAAGGTCAAGGTCAACTCGGAAGAGCTCCAGGGACCGGATGGCGCGCGCCTGGTGGTCGAAATCAGCTACCCGCGCCACGTGGCTCCGGTCTATGTCACCGACATCCAAGTGGTCTGGCACGGCCCCGCCACGGCAACCCCGGGAAACCCGGCCCCGCCGGACCGCCCGGTGCCGGTATTCAGTTCCGGCTACTTCGAAGCCGGGCATCCCTTCCTGGAGAACCCGGGCTACCGGGGCTACGAGCTCCGGCTGCAGTCCGGCGCGGTCCGGACCGCCACGCTCAAGGTCGAGCTCGCCCGCGACCCGGAACGCGGCTGGATGATTGCGGACCTGACCCCGCTGGTGGCCGAGAACGTCTACTGGGACTGAAGGCCAAACACTGGGAACCAGGCTGCGACCGGCCGGTGGTCGGACACCACCGCCTCGTAGCCGGTCATCTCGTCATCCAGCCTGATAGTTTCGGTCCGCCCACCGGAGTAATCGGGCCGGGCCCCGGCGGTAATCAGCAGGTGGTCTATCACCCGCCCGCTCGCGATGTGCGAGGCGTGGTAGCTGCTGCTCCGAAACGGCCAGGTCAGGAAGGTGTAGCTCAGGCTGTCATCGATGAACGCCTGGAGCGAGTTGAACGCGGGCGCCTCGTCCAGTCGTTCGTTCCAGTCCCCGACCACGATGAACCGCTGCTCTCTGCCTGAGGCAATCTCGTCCTCGATATAGGCCTTCAGCAGCCGGCAGGTTGCCCGGCGCTGGGCGAAGTCCGCCTGGGTGCGACCGGCCTTCAGATGCAGGACTACCAGCCGGAACTCGAACGTCCGGCCGTTGTGCCGAGCGCTGACCGCCATCTCCAGCGGCGGGCGCGTCACCGAATCGCTGTTCCAGAACAACTGCCGCACCCGGCTGACCGTGATCATCTCGCTCTTGTAGATCACCCCGGTCTTCACGTAGAACCCGCCGTAGCTGTCGCGCGACCACAGCCCGGCGTAGCCGGGCAGGCCGGCCAGCAGCCGCATGAACGCCAGGGTGTCCTGGATTTCCTGGATGCCGTACAGGTCGAAGTCCAGCCTCAAGATCGCGGCCTGTACGCGGTTGAGTGTCGAGTCGCCCTCCTTGGGGAAGTTCTGAATGTTCCAGGTCACAACCTCGAGACAGGTATCCAGCCCGCGCGGGGTAATCGCGCTGTCGAACACGACCCGGAACGCCCGGACCGCTGCCAGCGACCGCGCGCCCGAATCATCAACCGCCTGCACATGGAAGCTGCGGTTACCCGACGCCAGCCCGGCCAGGCTGGCCGTCGTGTCCGGGGTTTCGACCGCGCTCAGCGAATCATCCAGCCACCACCGGTAGCCGACGACTTCTCCATCGGCGTCCGCCCCCTGCCAGGAGAAAGTCGCGGTATCGGCCGGCAGCACGCCGGCCGGGCCGCCGGTTATCACGACGGTCGGGGCGGCGTTGCGCGCCACCGGCAAATCGCAGGCCGAGGCCAGCAGCAACAGCACCGCGCAGAGATTAGACAGCTGGCGAGAAGACACTTCCCAAGAGACTAGTCGCGGCCGGGCGGAGTTCAAGGCCGTGTTGACCGGGACGGTTTTTTCTCTAGACTCGGAAGCAGTTCTGATGGTCGAAACTCGACTGCCCGCAATCACCCGCCTCTGCCGGGAGGAACGAAGATGATGCTTACGCTTGCCCTCATCGTGACCCTGACCGGGATCGCGCCGCCCACCGGGCTCACCGCCGCCGACCGTCCGGATGACGGCGGGCGGAACATTCGCCTGGCGTGGCAGCGTTCAGGCGACCCGGAGATCACCAGTTACCGCGTGCTCCGCCAGGAAGAAGGCAGTGAAGACTGGCAGCCGGTCGGCCTTGCCGGCCGGCTCGCCCAGGGGTTTACCGACGGCAGCGCGATCGACGGGGTCCGCTACCGCTACACCCTGATGGCCCTGTCGGTCTCGGACTCGGTGATATCCGAACCGTCCGGCTGGGCGGCGAGTGCGGCCCAGTGGTTCGACAACCGGCGGCTCAGCGCCCTCATCTGGACGGTCCTGTTCATCGCGCTGATACTGGCCATGATCCAGCAGGCCCGCCGCGGCCGCAAGCTGTTCATCCGCCGCATCGCCGGGCTCGACGCGGTCGAAGAGGCGCTCGGTCGCGCCACCGAGATGGGCCGGCCGATTCTCTACGTACCCGGGCTCTCCTCCATCGCCGACGTCGCCACCATCGCTGCGCTCAACATCCTCAGCGAGGTGGCGAAGAAGACCGCCAGCTTCGGCACGCCGCTGATCGTCCCCAACCGCGACCCGATCGTCTACACCGTCGCGCGGGAGATGGTCAAAGAAGCCTACACCGCGGTCGGCCGCCCGGACGCCTACAACCCGGACATGGTCTTCTTCCTGACCGACCAGCAATTCGCCTTTGCCGCCGCAGTCGACGGCATCATGGTGCGCGACAAACCGGCCACCAACTTCCTGATGGGCATGTTCTGGGCCGAATCGCTGATCATGGCGGAGACCGGCGCCTCGACCGGGGCGATCCAGATCGCCGGCACCGACTCGCTGGCCCAGCTCCCGTTCTTCATCACCGCCTGCGACTACACCCTGATCGGCGAAGAGCTCTACGCCGCATCCGCCTACATCTCGCGCGAGCCGCTGCTGCTGGGTTCCATCCGGGGACAGGACCTGGGCAAGGCGATCATCCTCGCCGCGATCGTCATCGGGACCGCCCTCGCCCTGCTGGCCGACCTGCCGGTGCTGAAACTCTTCTGAGGAGCCAATCATGACAAAACGCATTCCCCTGATGATCGTGCTGGTGCTGGGCATCTTCGCGATCATCGCTTTTGCGGTGCCGCACCCGGTGGTGAGGAACGTGGACGAGGTCGTGCGCAACGACGTCATCCGCATCATCACCGCGTTCAGCATCGTCCTGGGCATCGGGTCGATCGTCCGGCACCACGCCATCAAGATTCAGCGCAAGGCCGAGCACTGGCCTTTCAGCTGGGTGACCCTCATCGCCCTGGCGATTTCCGCGGTCATCGGGCTGTTCGGCGGCATGGACCCGGCGACGAAGACCTGGTTCCCGACGTCCATCGGCGGGTTCAGCTTCCACATCCAGTCGCTCTACGAGCACATGATGATCCCGCTGGGCGCGACGATGTTCTCCCTGCTCGCCTTCTTCATGGCCTCGGCCGCCTACCGGGCGTTCCGGGCCCGCAACCTCGAGGCGACGCTCCTGCTCATCGCCGCCTTCGTGATGATGCTGGGAGCGGTGCCGCTCGGGCGGATGCTGCTGCCCCCCCTGCCCAACTTCGCGGAATGGATGCTGGACGTCCCCAACACCGCGGCCAAGCGCGGTATCGGGTTCGGGGTCGGTCTCGGCATCTTCGCGACCTCGCTCAAGATCCTGCTCGGCATTGAACGCGGCTGGCTGGGCGGAGGTGGCAAGTGAAGTTCTGGGAACGCCTGCTCGCCATTGACCGCCGCTGGATCTACGTGGTCGTCTGGCTGGTGGTGATGATCCCGCTGCTGCTGCCGTTCACCATCAAGCCGATCCCCATGCCGCCGGTCACCCGGCTGTTCAACTACATCGACACGATGCCCGAGGACAAGGCCCTGCTGATATCCATCGACTACACCCCGGACACCGAGCCCGAACTCCACCCGATGACCTACGCCCTGCTCCGTCACGCCTTCGCCAACCGGACGAAAGTCGGCGTGCTCTGCGTCGCGTCCGTGATGAGCGTCGGGCTGGGCGTCAACGCGGTCGAGGCCGTCGCCGAGGAGTTCAACCAGCACGCCACCACCAACGCCGACTCCATCATCTACGGCCGCGACGTGGTCTTCTGGGGCTGGTCGACCCCGTTCGTCACCGTCCTGCTCGGGATGGGTGAAAAGATCACCAACATCTTCCCGGTCGACTACTACAGCAACAACACCGAGGAACTGGAGATAACGCCCTACATCAAGAACTACGACGACGCCGGGATCCTCGTCACCCTGGCCGCCAGCTCGGTGCCGATAAGCTGGGTCACCTACGCCCAGGTCCAGTTCGGGCTGCCCATCGGCTGCGGCATCACCGCGGTGTCGGCCGCGGACTTCTACGTCTACCTCAACTCCGGCCAGTTCACCGGGATGCTGGCCGGGATGAAGGGCGCGGCCGAGTACGAGGAACTGGTCGAGCAGAAAATGATCGCACAGGACCAGGACTGGAAACTGCGCCGCAAGGCCACCGAGGCGATGAGCTCGCAGACCGCGGCCCACATCGCCATCATGCTGTTCATCATCGTCGGCAACGTCGCGTTCTTCGCCACCCGCAGGAGGAAGTCATGAACCTCTCCACCGAAATCTGGGTCTGGATCGCCGCCATCCTGACGCTCGCGATGTTCAGCTTCCTCTATCGCGAGAACCCGTTCTACCGGTTCGGCGAGCACCTCTTCGTCGGCATCTCCAACGGCTACCTGATTGCGATCATGTGGCACCTGATCCTCGTGCCGTACCTCATCACCCCGGTCGGCCAGGGCCAGAAACTCTGGCTCATCCCGATCGCGCTCGTGGGGGCGCTCTACTTCGCCCGCTTCATCCCGAAGGTCTCCTGGCTGGTGCGAATCCCGATCGCGGTCGCGCTCGGCTACGGCGCGGGCGCCTCGATCCCCCGCTCGGTCGACGCCCAGATCATCCAGCAGATCCGGGCGACGATTGTCACCCGGCAGAGCTTCTCGGACAGCATCGCCGGGCCGGGCTGGCAGCTCGGGCTCTGGGCGGTCATCATCGCCATCGGGGTCATCTGCACCATCACCTACTTCTTCTTCTCGGCCCGCCAGCGGGGCATCCTCAAGCCCATCAGCCGGGCGGGCATCATCTTCGTGATGGTCGGGTTCGGGGCCTCGTTCGGGTACACGGTGATGGCCCGGATTTCGCTGTTCATCGGCCGGCTCCAGTTCCTGCTCCGGGACTGGCTCGGGCTGATCGGCTGACGCTCCCGGCCGGGCAACTGAATGACGCGGGGTGCCTTCGGGCACCCCGCGACCGATTGACTTGCCTGCCTGCTCACCTATCCTGAACCAAGTATGATACCTGACTACCGACCGATTGCCGCCGCCACCGGGACCCGGCTCACCTGCAGGGGCTGGCAGCAGGAAGCCGCGCTCCGGATGCTCCAGAACAATCTCAACGAAGCGGTCGCCGAGAACCCGCGCGAACTCATCGTGTACGGCGGCACCGGCCGCGCCGCCCGGAACTGGGACTGCTACCACGCCATCGTCCGCGCCCTGCGCGCGCTCGGGGACGACGAGACCCTGCTCGTCCAGTCCGGCAAACCGGTGGGCGTGTTCCGGACCTGGCCCCATGCCCCGCGGGTGCTCATCGCCAACTCGAACCTTGTCCCCCACTGGGCGACCAAGGCCCATTTCGACGAACTCGAAGCCGCCGGCCTGATGATGTACGGCCAGATGACCGCCGGCTCCTGGATTTACATCGGCACGCAGGGCATCCTCCAGGGCACCTACGAGACCTTCGTGGCCGCCGGCCGGCAGAGCCTCGGCAGCGCGGACCTGCGCGGCCGGCTGGTCGTGTCCGGGGGTCTGGGCGGCATGTCCGGCGCCCAGCCGCTCGCCGCGGTGATGGCCGGGGCGGCCTACCTCGGGGCGGAAGTCGACCCGCAACGCATCGCCCGGCGCCAGGCCTCGCAGAAGCCCCGCTACCTCGACGAACGCATCGACGACCTCGACCGGGCGATCGACCGCGCGCTGGCCGCGAAGGAAAAGCGGCAGGCGGCCAGCATCGGCTGGTGCGGCAATATCGTGGACCTGCTCCGGCGACTGGTCGAGCGCGAAGTCGTCCCCGACCTGCTCACCGACCAGACCTCGGCCCACGACGAGCTCGACGGCTACGTCCCGGCCGGGATGAGCTTCGAGGAAGCGGTCGCGCTCCGACAGCAGGACCCGGCGCGCTATCGCGACGCCGCCTTCCGGACGATGGCCGAGCACGTCCGGCTGATGCTCAAGCTCCAGGCCATGGGCGCGGTCACCTTCGATTACGGCAACAACCTCCGCGGCAAGGCGGTCGAGGGCGGCCACCTGCCCGAAGCCGAAATCCGCACCCCGGGCAAGGTCGGCTCCTGGAAGTACCCCGGCTTCGTGCCCGCCTACATCCGGCCGCTGTTCTGCGAGGGCAAGGGCCCGTTCCGCTGGGCCGCACTGTCCGGCGACCCGGCCGACATCGCCGAGACCGACCGCATCATCCTCGAGCTCTTCCCGGACGACGCCCCGCTGGCCAACTGGATCCGCAAGGCCGGGACCGAGGTCCCGTTCCAGGGCCTGCCCGCCCGCATCTGCTGGCTTGGGCTCGGTGACCGGGCGAAAGCCGGCCTCGCCTTCAACCGCGCGGTGCGCGAGGGCCGCATCAAAGCGCCCATCGTCATCGGTCGCGACCACCTCGACTGCGGCTCCGTCGCATCGCCCAACCGCGAGACCGAGGCGATGCCGGACGGCACCGACGCGGTCGCCGACTGGCCCCTGCTCAACGCGATGCTCAACGTCGCGTCGGGCGCGTCCTGGGTCTCGATTCATCACGGCGGCGGGGTCGGCATCGGCTACTCCATCCACGCGGGCCAGGTCATCGTCTGCGACGGCACCGAGGCGATGGACGGCCGGCTCGAACGGGTGCTGAACAACGACCCGGGCACCGGCGTGATGCGCCACGCCGACGCAGGCTACGACCGGGCGGTCCGGGTGGCACGGGAACAGGGCCTCAACCTCCCGATGCTCACGGACTGATCGGTCACCACCCGCCCAACGCCCGCCAGAGCGCCAGCCCGAAGACCGCGGCCACGGTCAGCGCGGTCCGCCATTCCGGCCGAAGCCGCGCCCGGTCGAACCTGGCCGCCCCGGAAGCGACCCCCCGGAACTTCCGGGCCAGGAACCGCTCCTCGGCCCGGGCAATCGCCAGGTATTCCAGCAGGAACAGCAGGACCACCGCCAGCCCAGGCAGGACCGGCGTCCGGAAACAGACCAGCGTGCCGGCGACCAGCAGGAAGTTCCCGAAATAGAGCGGGTGCCCGGCCGGGGCCCGCGCGCTCAGCTTGAACCAGCGGTACGGCCCGCTCCTGGTGTACGCCCCCGCGCCGACCTCGCCCGCCCGGGCTTCGGCGCCGATATACCCCATCGCCCAACCGCGCAGGCCCAGACCGGCCAGCAACAGCGGCAGGCCGGCCAGGCAGGAAACAACGCCCGGCCGCCCGAGCCAGAACACGACCAGGAACCCGAGCGTCCCGATCAAGCCGCGCCAGCGGAACAGGAACCTGCCTGCGCGCTCGAACGCATCCACACCGGTCACGCAACGACTCTACGACAGGCCGGCGCCGCGGTCAAGGCTGCGCCGGGCGTTTGACAAGCCCGCCGGTCGGTCTAACATCACCGGCGATGGATTTCGGCCGAATCTGGGCCGAGGTCAACCTCGACGCCCTGAACTGGAACGTGGACCAGGTCCGCCGCGCGGTCGGCGACCGGCCGCTGATGGTCGCGGTCAAGGCCGACGGCTACGGCCACGGCCTGGTCGATGTCGCGCTCGAAATCCAGGACCGGGTCAGCGCGTTCGGGGTGGCCGGGGTCGAGGAAGGTATCAAGCTGCGCCGGGCCGGGGTCAAGGAGCCGGGCATCCTCGTCCTCTCCCCGATTCCCTACGAGGAAATCCCGAACCTGTTCGTCCACCGCCTGACCCCGACCGTCACCGAGCCCGAATTTGCGGAACGGCTCTGCCGGGCGGCGCAGGAGCGCCGGCTGGAAATCGACGTCCATATCGAGGTTGACACCGGCATGGGCCGGACCGGCATCGGGCTCGATGAGGCCCCCGCCTTCATCCGGGAGACCGCGACCCGGCCCGGGCTCAAGCTCCGGGGCGTGTTCACCCATTTCCCGTCCGCGGACACCGACATCCTGTTCACCGAGACCCAGCTCGCCGGCTACTTCCGGCTGCTCGCCGAGCTCGAACAGGAAGGCTACGACCGGCTCCAGCGCCATTCCGCCAACTCCGCCGCCCTGCTCAACGTCCGGGAATCGCACCTCGACCTCGTTCGGCCCGGGCTGGTGGTTTACGGCATCCTGCCCGCCAGCTACCACGACGGCCGGCGGCAGACCACGCTCGAGTTGAAACCGGTGATGAGCCTGCGCAGCCGCATCGTCAACCTCCGCCGGGTCCCGGCCGGCCGCAGCATCAGCTACGAGCGCAACTACTTCACCACCCGCGAGACCACCGTCGCGGTCATCACCGCCGGCTACGGCGACGGCTACCCCTGGTCGCTGACCAACTGCGGCCGGGTGCTGGTCCACGGCCGGCGCGCGCCGATCATCGGCAACGTCTGCATGGACCTGACGATGCTCGACGTCACCGGGATTCCCGACGCGCGCATCGGCGACCCGGTCACGCTGATGGGCGCCGAGGGTGACGAGAGCATCACCGCCAACGACCTCGCCGGCTGGGCGCAGACGATACCCTATGACATCATCTGCCGCATCAGCCCGCGCGTCCCGCGTATCTACATCAAGGAAGGCCGCGTCAGTCACGTCAGGAGCATATTGAACGACCATGAAAGCGGATAGCGAAAAGCAACCGAATGAAGCCGACGCGCTCTTCAGCGCGCTGGTCTGGCGGCTCGCGGTCGAGGCGCGGGCGTTTCTCGGCGAGCAGGTCCACCCCGAGATCGAACAGCTCGAGCCCCGGCTCGAGTACGCCGCGCACAGCATCGACACCATCCAGATGCTTAAGGACCGGACCGAAGGCCGCCGCAGCTCGGCCGAGACCGAGATGCTGGAAGGCATCCTCGGCCAGCTCAAGCTGGACTACCTCAAGGCCCGGCGACAGCAGGAGGACCGGCCCGCCGGGCCCGGCTGCGCACCGCCGGCCGGAGAGGCGCCGCCCGGGCCGCAGGAAAAGCCCGAATGAGACCCGGCATCAGTCTCCGCGGTCTGCTCTGCGTCCTCTTCGTCCTGTCCGCGGCCTGCCCGGTGACCAGCTGCGCCGCCGACACCGACAACTCCGCGCCGGCCGACACCGCGCGCGCGCCGCTCCCCGTACCCCCTGCCGGGCAAGCTGCTCGAGGATCGCCAGCCCCTGCTGCGGCTTGCGGTTCTGGGAACTCACCCAGCGGCGCAGCACCGCCAGAGCCTGCCCCTCGCCGAGCAGCCTGGCGGCCATGACCACCCCGGCGGCAATGGTCGCGGCGCGGCCGGCAAGATAGAAGAGCAGTCCGGCGTTGAGACTCACCGCATCAGCCCGGGCGGCCTCGCCCTGGCCGGCAAGGAGCCGGTAGATCCTGTGCACCGCCTCTTCAGCGGAGGGGTCGGCGGCGAGTGGTCG
>JAWOIB010000150.1:0-7782 GCA_046484845.1 bacterium | reverse complement strand
CAGCGTCTTGCCCATCCAAGCTATGAGAAGGAGAAGGAGTATGAGGTCGAGCTCGAGCGCGCGCCGGACCTGGATGTTCCTGCCCGGCTGGTCAGCGGGCTGGAGCTGGACGACGGTATGGCGAGGGCGGTCCGGGCCGGGTGTCGGGGCGGCCGATTGCTGTCCATCGTGCTGACCGAGGGCCGGAAGCGACAGGTCCGGCGGATGCTGGCAAGGCTCGGGTACCGGGTGGTCCGGTTGAGGAGGGTGCGGGTGGCCGGCCTGGTGCTTGGACAGCTCCGACCCGGGGAGTGGCGACTGCTCGAGGAGCCGGAAGTGCGGGACTGCCTGCTGGCCGGGCGTCAGCGCGGGCCGGGAAAACGATGAGTCTCGCCCGGCAGTTACTCGTAGCGTGCCTGCTGTTCTGCGCGCCGGCCGCGGGCCGGGAACTGCTGTTCAACGGCGATTTCGAGCTGCCGCCGCTCGAGGGCTGGCATGACTCGGCCTGGGGCGAGTTCGCGGACACCGGCAACTGCCGCCTGCGGCACTGGCACGATTTCCACCCGGACCTCGACTACGAGGTGATGGTGCACAAGATGCTGCACCAGGGTTACGCGCTTTACCAGCAGGTGACGATGCCGACCCTGGACCTGGGCTTCTCGGTTGACTGCCGGCTGACCTCGAAGACGGAGAACCTGGCCTACTATGCGGCGGCTGCGGTCTGCCTCGAGTACCGCGACCGGGAGGACTCAGTGCTGGGCGAGACGCGGATTTTCTCGGCGACCACCGGCCATCCCTGGCGGAGCACACCGACGCTGCACCTCATCGGCGCGCCGGATTCGCTGAATTGGCATTCGTACCGGTTCAACATCGCTGAGGAGCTGACCAACCTGCCCGGGGTCGACCCGGGGGAGGTCCATGCGGTCCGGGTGGTGCTGCTCAGCTATGTTGACGGCAACGGCTGAACGATCTACCCGGCGGCGAAGGTCTTCGCCGACGACGTTTCACTCTGGACCCGGGAGGCGCCGGCGATGGCCTACCGGTCGTTCCGGGTCAGCAATGAGGACGGCCCGGTCAACCTGAAGCTGGACCGGGGCGAGACGGCCGACATCCGGCTGGTGCTGCGCAACGCGGGGAGTCCGGTGGGACCGCTGACCGGCAGGCTGACCAGCCTCAGCCCGTACCTGGAGGTGCTGGCCGGGGCAGGTTCCTTCCCGGCCTGCGCCGAGGGGGACACGGTCGCGAGCATCGGCCAGTTCCGGGTCCGGGCAGCGGCGGGCGCCCCGATCGGGTTGCCGCAGTACTGCGCGCTGGCGCTCGAGGCAACCGGGTACCAGGACACCGTGCGCATTCCGTTGGTCGTGGGGGATTCGACGAACCTGCCCGACGGGCCGGACGAGGGCGGTTACGCGATATTCGACCGCACCGATTCGCTCTACGAGCAGCGGGCGAGCTACGACTGGGTGGAACTGCGCGGCATCGGCACCGAGCTGGGGCTCGGGCCGGAGGAGACGGCGGTCTTGCCGCTGCCGGCCGGGTTCGGTGCCTGGCGGTTCTACGGCCGCGAGTATGACAGCCTGTCGGTCTGTTCGAACGGGTTCATCACCGCCGGCGCCACCGACCGGGTGGACTTCGTGAACGTCAAGCTGCCCTACAGCCGGGCGCCGGGGAACATGGTGGCCGCGTTCTGGGGACGGCTGGACCCGGCTGCGGGCGGCAGCATCCGGTTTCATCATGACACCGTTGCCGGCCGGGTGATAGTCGAGTACGACTCGATACGCTACTTCGGCGACAGCACGTTCGAGCAGGTGCAGATCCAGGTCTATGACCGGTCGACACCGACCCCGACCGGGGACAACCGCATCGAGGTCCATTTCAGGACCGCGAACGGTTTCGGGCGCGCTACGGTCGGGCTCCAGAACCACGACGGCAGCATCGGGCTGACGCATTCCTGGAACGGCTGGCGGCCGCGCACCGCGGCCCCGCTGGCTGCCGGGCAGGCGCTGGCGATTGAGCCGCTTGGTGCCACCGGGGTGGCGGGTCCGGCGTCACCGCGGGAGCGTCCCCGGCTGGCGGTCAGGCCCGGGGTGTTCCGCGGGCGGGTGCTGATTGTTGCCCCGGAGGACGGGGAAGGGCTGTTGGTGTTTGACGCGACCGGCCGGATGGTCGCGCGGCTGGCCCCGGCAGAGCGGGGTGAGTGGCGGTGGGACGGCCGCGATGACGCAGGCCGAGACTGCCCCCCCGGCGCCTACTTCTTCCTCGCCGCCGCCGGCATCGGCCAGGGACTGCTGGTGCGCTAGCCGGTTTCATTGACTGGCAACCGCTCCAGGGGTAGCATATTGCGGTACGGTGAGTTCTTAAGGTTCCGCGCCGTAGTCCGGGTCCGGGCACCTGCCGGGGTCCCGGGCGCGACGCGACAAACATAAGGAGGCAGGTAGTGTCCAGGCAAGTCCTGTTACTGCTCGCAGTGTCCGTGTGTCTGGTGGCCGGGTCGGCCCGGGCCGAGTGGCTGGCGGTCGGCAGCGGTACCGGCGGGGCGGATGTCCGTATCATCGAACAGAGCCGGTCGCGCACCGTCGTCGAGGTGACGCTGCCCGGGCTGGAGATGGAACGTACCGAGGTCGCAGGCGACGAGTACGCGCGCCTGTCGATTCCCGGCGACGTGATGGCAACGATCGAGGTCGGCAAGCCGCAGGTGCCGAAGGTGTCGCTGCTGCTGGCGGTGCCGAACGGCGCGAGCGTGACTGCCCGCGCCACCGTTTCCGGGACCGAGACATTCTCGGTCGGCAACGTGTACCCGCTGCAGCCGCCGCAGGTGGACAGCCGACCGCAACCGCCCTTCACCATTGACGCCGGGTTCTACGCGGAGGATGGCAGCTTCCCGGGGCCGGCGGTCAGCCTGATTGAAACCGGGGTCTGGCGGGACCTGGCCGTCGCCAACCTGCAGGTCTACCCGGTCCAGGTCAACCCGGCCCGGGGCGAGATCACGGTCGCGAGGAGCGTCCGGGTGGAAGTCAGCCATCCCGGCGGCAGCGGTTTTCCGGCCTCGGTGCCGGACTGGCTGTACCCGACGTACGGCAGTTTTATCGATAACTTCGCGGAGCTCAAGTTCCAGCCGCGGGTTGATTATGACGAGGGTGTCCGGTATCTGGTGTTCTGCCACCAGAACCACGCCGGTAACTCGATGCTGCACGATAGCCTGCTGGGCTGGGTGAAGCAGCGCGGGTATGAGACCCGGGTGATCACCAAGTCGTCCTTCACCGCGGCCGAGATCAAGGACTCGATCCGGGCGGAGTACAACCGGCACAACCCGCCGGTGCTTCAGCATGCGCTGCTGGTGGGCGAGTATGCCGAGGTGCCGATGGGCTCGTACTCCGGCGTCGGCAAGAGCGATTTCTACTATATCGACATCGAGCCTTCGCCGACGGGCGACAACTACCCGGAGCTGAACACTGCCCGGCTGTCACCGTCGTCGCAGGCGGACCTGGACAACCAGATCCGTAAGATTTTGAAGTACCAGCTCGACCCGGTCCTGACCGGAGGCTGGCTGGAGCGCATGACCTTTGTCGCGCACCGCGAGCAGTACCCGGCCAAGTACTCGGGCTGCGTCCGGGGCGTGTATCACATGCCCAAGCCTTACTGGCAGCCGGAGCTGGACACGATCATGGGTCAGTTCAAGAACAATACCGATGTCGCCACTGCGGTCAACGCCGGTGTCGGCATCCTGGCCTATCGCGGGCACGGCAATACGACTGTCTGGGACGGTTGGTGCGGCACCAGCTGGACGAATTCCAACGTCGACGCGCTGACCAACGGGGACATGACCCCGGTGACCCTGCACTGGGCCTGTTACTGCGGAGATATCTCGTCCGCGACCTGTCATGCCGAGGCCTGGATGCGCAAGTACCCGGGCGGTTCGGTGTCGGCCCTGGCCGCGACCCAGGCCAGCTACACCCTGCCCAACCACGGCCAGTGTTCCACGCTGGCGCGGGCGATGACCGATACCTGGACGATTACCGTGCCGGGCGTGCGGGATTACGTCGGGCCGGTGTTCTCGGTCGGCGGCCAGATGAGTTACATGGCCGCCTACATTGCCAAGTACTGGCCGGGCAGCCCGTATTACTACAACATCTGGATGTACCTGACGCTGGGCGAACCGGCGATGCCGATCTGGGCCGGCACCCCGGCGGTCCCGGTGGTGACCTACCCGGATTCGATCCCGACCGGGGCGTATAACCTGAACGTGGGCGTGAACGCCGGCGGACAGCCGGTCGAGGACGCGCTGGTCTGCGCCTGGAAGGACGGCGATTTCTACGTCGTCGGGCGAACCGATGCTTCCGGCAGCGCGATGCTGGCGGTGAGCGCGTCGAGCCCGGGCGAGGTGAAGATAACGGTCAGCGAGGGCCACGCCCGGCATTCGACGCCGGGGGTGCCGCATACCCCGATCATTCCCCACGAGGGGAGGACGATGGCGGGCGGCGGCGGTGTCCAGGAGCCCAACGTGCGGTACGTGGGCAACCGGGTGGACGACTCGGGCGGCAACAACAACGGCCGTTTCGACCCGGGCGAGACCGCGGACATCATCGTCACCGTCCGGAACATCGGCAACGCCCCGGCCCAGAACCTGACCGGGAAGCTGCGGGCCTACCACGCCCAGTTCAATGTGACCGATTCGACCTCGGCCTTCGGGACGCTGGCGCAGGGCGCGGACACCAACAACGCCCATGACCGGTTCACCGCGGTAGCGGGCAACGACATCCCGGGCGGCACGATGGTTCAGTGCTCGCTCTACCTGCAATCGGACAACTGGGGCGCGTGGAAGTACGGCTTCCAACTCGTTGTCGGCCAGCCGCCGACGCCGGGCATGTTGCTGATGAACCACGACACCGGTTACTGCCGGCTGACGGTCTCGGCCCAGGGTTCGATCGGGTACGACGTGGCCCCGGGGGACGCAGGCAGCGGGTTCCAGTACCCGAAGACCGCGGCGTCGGCGCTTTTCTACGGCAGCTTCGCGGTGGGCAACGCCGAAGGTTACGTGGCGGACCGGCATTTCGGTCAGCCTGCTTCCGGGCCGCAGAACTCGGACCTGCGGGTGGTGGATTCACTGCGCGCGGTGGTTCCGCCGCTTGCCGGTGACCAGCATTACCGGGGCAGTTACAGCGATGCCGGGCATCCTTCACCGAAGGGCCTGAGAATCACCCAGAACAGCTACCAGGCCGCGCATGCCGGTTACGATGACTTCGTGGTAATCGTGTTCGACATCGCCAACGAGGGTGCGAACGCGGTGAACGGGCTGTACGCGGGGGTGTTCGCGGACTTCGACGTCGGGGCCAACCCGGCCACGAACACCGCGACCAGCGACGAGAGCCGCCGGTTTACCTACATGCGGCAGAGCGCGAGCGCGAACCCGACGGTCGGGGTGAAGATCCTCGAGCCGGCTTCGTTTGCGAACCTGACCGCGGTGGACCACGACCGTTACGTCTATCCTGATTCGGCGATGACCGACGGAATGAAGTGGCGGCTGCTGAACGGAACCATCGTCCAGCGCAACTCGAACCGCGCGTACGACTGGTCCACGCTTACTTCGGTCGGGCCGTTCGACCTGGCGGCCAGTGAGAGCTACCGGTTTGCGGTGGCATTTGTCGGTGGGACGAGCGAGGACCAGGCGCGGGCGCACGCGGACTCGGCGCAGAGCTGGTATGCGGGCAATGTCGGGCTCCAGGAGCCGGAGACGAGGCTCGCAACCGGGTTGCGGCCGGTGTTCCTGAGCCCGAACCCGTTCCGCCGCGGCACCTACGTGCACTATCACTCGGCGCTGGCAGGCCGGGCGGAGCTGGTGGCCTACGATGCGGCCGGCCGGGAGCTTGAGCGGGTCGGGTTCGACGTCGCGCAGGGCGGCGGCCGCTACTTCTGGCAGCCGAAGGAACTGGCCAGGGGAGTCTACTTCCTCAGGGTCAGCATCCCGGGCAGCGAGTCGGTCGCCAAGATCCTGATGCTCGATTAGACCGAGCCTTACCGATGGCGGGAGGGGCGGCCGGCGGCCGCCCCTCCGCTCGTGCGGCAGTATCGTGCCTTGACCGGCCGTGGATTCCGGGCTATAACTAGTCCGATGTCAGTTAAGAGATCAGGCGCGGGTCGCCCGTGCAGGACCGTCAGGGTCGCGCCGGTCGAGAGTGGAGCCCGTGCCGGCGGTCCGCCAAGGTTCGGAGTACTGGAGGCAACTATGTTGAGTTGTTGGTCGAGAGCCGCGCTGGCCGGGCTGTTGTTTTTCGCCGCCGGGTGTCCGAAAAACCAGCCACCGGAGGTGCCTGCCGTGCCGGTCGGACCGGCCGCGGTCGTACCCGGGGAGCCGGCCGAGTTCCGGCTCGTTGGCCGTGACCCGGAGGGCTTCAGCGTGAGCTTCCGGTGTTCCTGGGGTGACGGTGACACTTCCGGCTGGAGCCTCTGGGTCGGTGCGGGCGAGACCGCGACGCTGAGCTACGCCTGGCCGCTGGTCGGGCGGTACGAGGTGACTGCGCAGGCGCGTGACCCGCAGGAGGCGCTGTCCGGCTGGTCGGAACCGCTGGAGGTGCTGGTCGGCAACCCGCCGCGGCGGCCGACCCGGCCCGACGGCCCGTTTGCCGGCTGGATCGACACGACCTATTCCTACACCACGGTCAGCACGGACCCGGACTTCGACGATATCCGGTACGTGTTCGACTGGGGCGATGGCGTGGCGGAGACGACCGATTTCCTCGAAACCGGCGCGTATGTCACGCTGGAGCACACCTGGACCGAGCCGGACACTTACGCACTGGCGGTCCGGGCGATTGACCGGGCCGGGTTGCCCTCGCCGTGGTCCGAGACGTTGCGGGTGTCGGTGCGGGACATTGCCGGACCGGGCATTCCGCTCTGGCGGGTCGAGCTGGGAGCCGGGGTGGAGGTTACCGGGGTACCGGCGCTCGACAACGGCCGGGTGCTGTTCGGGGCGACCGACGGAGTGTTGCGTTGCCTGGATACGTCCGGCAGCGACCTTTGGAGCTTCGTCACCGGCGGGCCGATCTGGTCCTCGCCGGCGGTCGCGGCCGACGGCTCCGTTGTCTTCGGTTCGGAGGACGGCAAGGTCTATTGCTTGACCGCGGCGGGGACGAAGCGCTGGGAGTTCGCGACCCAGGGTGAGGTCCGGTCCTCACCTGCCATCGCCGGGGACGGGGCGATTCTGGTCGGCTCTGACGACGGCCGGGTGTACTGCCTGGAACCTGGCGGGAGTCTGCGCTGGGAGTACGTGACCGGCGGGCCGGTCCGTTCCTCGCCCGCGCTCAAGCCCGACGGCGGCTGCTTTTTCGGTTCCGGCGACAGCTTCGTGTACGCGCTCGATGCTGAAGGCGGGCTGGCCTGGCGATACCGGACCGGCGGGCCGGTGGATGCTTCTCCCGCCATCGGCAGGGAGGGGGCGGTTCACGTCTCGAGCCGCGATGGGTGGTGCTACGCGCTCCAGCCGGATGGGGAGCTCAGCTGGCGGGAGGAGGTCGGCGCCGGCTCCGTTTCCTCGCCGGCGGTCGCCAGCGACGGCAGCATCTTCGTGGGTGCCGAGGCCGGCCGGGTTGTCGCGCTGTACCCGACCGGTGGGCCGGTCTGGGAGCTGGCGATGCCCGGCCCGGTGCGGTCCTCACCACTCGTGGATTCGGAGCTGAACGTCTACTTCGGTTCGGGCCGGCGGCTGTACGCGGTTGATTCGCGGGGCGCGGGCAGTATCGCCTGGGACTTGACCCTGCCCGGGTTCGTCAGCGCTTCGGTGGCAGTGAGCGAAGAGGGGGTCATCTA
>JAWOIB010000026.1:0-4043 GCA_046484845.1 bacterium | reverse complement strand
CCTCGCTGTCAGTTATGAGTTGGTCCGGTTCGCCGAGCACGTTGTGCCGCGCACTCGACCAGTCATAGTCCCAGGCTCGCTTCACCAGCCCGGCCCGCACCGGGTTACGTTCAATGTAGCGCACCACCGGCAACAGGTAGCTGTCGCGGTCCACCACGCAGGAGAAGAACCGGTTCTGCCACAACCGACCCGTCCGGCCGCGCTTCCTGTTCGCGTACTGCGTGTAGACCAGGTTGGTGGCTCCGAAGCAGCGAGCGAGCGAGTCCGGGTTCTCCGGCACGGCCAGCATGTGAACGTGGTTGTCCATCAGACACCACGCCCAGATGCCGACACCGTACTGCCGGCGATACTTCAGGAGCGTCCAGAGGTAGAACCTGCGGTCGTCGTCATCAAAGAAGACGCGGTAGCGGTCATTGCCGCGCTGGGTCAGATGGTGCGGCAGGCCGACCGCAACCGCACGGGCGATGCGAGGCATAACAAGACCCTAGCCAAGCAGGAACGGTTGTCAATGAATATGGGAAGTGTCCCGGGTTTCCTGGGCCGGTCGCCAGCCTGAAGCCATCAGGAACGCCGGAGGGGCGGCAACGCCCCTCCGGCGTGTGTTGGCGGTTACCTTGTTCTCGTGGCTCGGCGACCTTGGCGGTGCACAATTGGGGCCTGATCGTGATACTCCTAGCCCTATCAGGTTATGCCCCGCGCTACTGCTGAGCACCACTGGCTGGAGCTCGTACCGGGTGAGAGTGACGTCCGTCACCTTGCGCCCGGGGTGTACTTCATCCGCAGGCAGGACACCGGCGAGTCCGGCCGGTTGGTGCTGGTCGAGTAGCGCGGGTCGTACCCGGGCTTTCTCGTGTCGGTCCGCGCCACCCCGGCGGGCCGCCGCCCGTTGCGCGTACCTGCATTCCCGGGCTGACCCGGGCGGTGGCCGGGTCGGTGATGCGGGCGGTGACCGGGGGGACGAGCGGCCCGGTGACCGGCGCGGTTACCGGGCCGGTGATGGGCCGGGTTGCCCGGCGGATGAGCGGCCGGGTGATGCGCCGGATGACCGGGCGAATGACCGGCCGGGTCGCTTTCCGGGTTACCGGCCCGATGACCGGGGGGATGACCCGGGGGGTAGGGGAGGGGGGAAATTCGGAGGTGAATGAAATGCTGACAATACAAAGAGTTAGCCGGACATTCATTTCAACTCGATGGATGGTAATTGGTATTATGGGTCATGGGTAATTCGGGCGGGATGACGGGTTTCGGCCGGGAGGTGTCAGCCGTGTAATCCCGGCGGTGTGACCCCGTGACATTGTCGCTGTGGCATCACATGCAGCCACCGGCGGGTTGACATCCCGGCATTCTCCCCTACAATTCGTCACTTGCCGGGATAGCTCAGTTGGTAGAGCACGGGACTGAAAATCCCGGTGTCCACAGTTCGATTCTGTGTCCCGGCACCTTTAGGCAACTGACTGTTTTTCGGAGGACCATTTGGCAAAGACGTCTCTATCGGTTCTGAAGCGAGAGCGCCAGAGCGAGAAGCGGCGAACCGACAACCGCCGCCGCCGCAAGACGCTCAAGGACAAGGTCAAGCAACTCCGGGCCAGCGGGAACCACGAGGAAGCGGCGAAGCTGCTTCCCGAGGTGCAGGGTCTCATTGACCGCGAGGCCCGCCGGAACACCATCCACCGCAATACCGCCCGTCGGCTCAAGTCCCGTCTCGCCCGGACCGTCGCCGAGCTGAAGTAGCTCGCGGTACGCGACCGCGGGCTGAGGCGGTCCGGCCATGAAAATCGCCATCCACGCGATCTACTACCACCCGGAGGTTGGCGGGATGGAGAGCCATATCAAGGACCTCGCCGAGGAATTCGTCCGCCGCGGCCACCGGGTCAACATCGTCTGCGGCCGTTCCCTTCCTGGTCTCGCCGGCCAGGAGGTCATTGACGGGGTCGAGGTGTACCGGACGCGATGGTTCGGTCGGAACGCGGTCGGCTGGTTCCGCTACGTGGTCGGCTCTCTGGCGACTTTCGACCGGGTCGCGGCCGACGCCGACATCGTCCACGCCCAGGGCTTTCCGTGCGCACTCGCCACCCGGCGGGTCGCCGGCCGCCGCCGCATCCCCAACCTCGTCACCGTCCATTCGTCACATTTCCTGCGCCTGGCCCGGAAGCGCCTGCTCCATCCCGGCTTCCGCCACCTGTTCGGCCCGACCGACCACATCCTGACCCCGAGCGCGGAACTGCAGGCCGCGGTCGCGAGCGTCCTGCCCGGCCGGCGGGCCGAGTGCTACGTGAACTCGGTGAATACCCGCCGCTTCCGGCGCGTCGAGCCTTCGCTCTCCTGCCCGGGCAAGACCGTCATCGTCTGCCCGCGCCGGCTCGTCGAAAAGAACGGCGTGCGCTACGCCATCCTCGCCCTGCCCCTCATCAAGCGCGAGATGCCGGTGCACCTCTACATGGCCGGACCGGGCCCGCTCCAGCCGGAACTGGAACGGCTCGCCGGCGAGCTCGGCGTCGCCGGGGACGTCACCTTCCTCGGCTCGGTGGCCCACGACCGGATGCCCGCGGTGCTGAGTTCGGCCGACATCATCCTGGTCCCCTCGCTGATGGAGGCGACCTCGATCGCCGCGCTGGAATCCATGGCCTGCGAGCGGGTCATCGCCGCTTCCCGGGTCGGCGGCCTGCCCGAGATTATTGACGAGGAAATCGGCACCCTGTTCGAGCCGGCGAACCCCGAGGCGATTGCCGCCGCGGTCCGGGAACTGCTCGGACGCGACCGGGCCGCGATGGGACGGGCCGCCCGGCGCCGGGTCGAGGAGAGCTGGAGCGCGACCCGGCTCGCCGACCACCACCTCGCGCTCTACCAGCGGCTGATGGACGCGAAGTCGCCGGGGACGGCCGGCCGTGACGCCTGAGCCCGCGGCGCGCTCCTCCCGGTTTCCCGGCTGGCTGAAGGTCACGCTCGGCCTCGCCATCGCCGCCGGGGCGATGTACTTCCTCGTCGGCCGGCTTGTCCGCGACTGGGGAAAGGTGCCGTGGGACGAACTCCGATTCAACTATCCCCTGCTCGCCGCCGCCTTCGCGGTGGTGCTGTTCATCTACCTGCCGCTGTTCGCAATCAACTGGCGAATACTGCTCCGCACGATGGGCGAACGGCTGTCGTTGCGGGATTCGCTGTCCATCCTCTGCGTCTCGCAGATGGGCAAGTACGTCCCGGGCAAGGTCTGGTTCGCGCTCGGCCGCATCTACCTGGCCCAGCGCCTCGGGATACCGGGCGCGAAGACCGCGGTGAGCATGCTGATGGAAACCGGCTTCGCCCTGCTCTCGGCCATCCTGCTCTTCAGCCTCTCGCTGCTGCTCCTGCCCGCCGGCACCGTACCGGGCCGGACCTGGCTCGCGCTGTTGCTGATTCCGCCCTGCCTGGTCGCCATCTGCCCGCCCGTGCTGTCCCGGCTCATCAACTGGCTGCTCGCCCGGCTCAAGCGGCCGCAGGTGGAGATCCGGCTCGGCTTCGGCCGGGTCCTCGCGGTGCTCGGGCTCTACCTGCTGATTTGGCTGGCGCAGGGCATGGGCTTCTACCTGCTCATTAGCTCGTTCTACCCGCTGGGCATCGAGCAGTTACCGCTGGTCGTCGGCGGCTATGCCCTGGCCTGGATTCTCGGGTTCCTGAGCCTAGTAACACCGGCCGGGCTGGGCGTGCGTGAAGGAATCCTGACCTTCGCGCTCCGGTTCGCGATGCCGGAGCCGGTCGCCATCATCGCCGCCCTGCTCGGGCGGGTCTGGATAACGCTGGCCGAGGTGCTGGCAGCAGCGGTGCTGGCGCCGCTGCTGCGCCGGGTGCGGTGATACCCGCGGTTTGACGAGGCGGCCGGTATCGCTACCATTGAACCGTCGTGAGTAAGCGCAGGCAGACCCGCCCGCAGTCCCGACGCCGGTCACCCGACACCGGCACCGCGCCCGACGCGCCCGGGACGGCCCGCGCGCTCGGCCAGGGCCTTCAGATTTTCTTTTGCATCTTCCTCATTTTTTTTACCAAAAAAATAGTCCAGCGTGTTCTCTACT
>JAWOIB010000079.1:0-3238 GCA_046484845.1 bacterium | reverse complement strand
CGCCCTTCGGCAAGAAGTCGCTATGACACTTGCGCTGTGGAGTCAGTACGGCATATTCGCTGTGGTTTGACAGGTCGTTCGAACGTCCCGCGGATGCGAGCTTCCTGTCGGTCTCTCCCTTCTGTCGATCGTGCCGGGCCGCTGCGTGGTGTTCTTAGCTTGACAGGCGGTCGTTTATCAGTCAGACTTCTCAAGTTGCGGGGCCGTGGCGCAGTTGGGAGCGCGCTTGACTGGCAGTCAAGAGGTCACGGGTTCAAATCCCGTCGGCTCCATACGTCTGTCGTCTTCGTCTGCCTGCTCCTCTGGTGGGCAGGATGGAGCGGTAATCGTGGTGCAGTTGGTTGATCTGCGGGTACTTTCAAGAACAGGAGTCTGGAATGAAGCGTTTACTGGTAGCGGCGATTGCCGCCGCGGCAATCATGCTGACCGGCTGTGTGGCAACCGCCCCGGTCAGGGATCCTGAGGAACTGGCCGCCGAGCGTCGGCAGGAGGCACAGCAGTACTACAGCATCGGCTTCGACCATTTCAACCGGCGCAGCTACGACGAGGCGTTGGCTAACTGGGAGAAGGCGCTCGAGATAGACCCGGGCTACTATGACACCTACATCGCGCTCGGGACGCTCTGTCGCCGACGCCGGGATCCGATCCAGGCCAAGGACTACTATCTCAGGGCTGTTGAGCTCGACGGCAGGAACGCAAAGGGCTACGAGGCGATGGGGGATCTGTATCTCGAAATGTCTCCTACCGACTCGGCCCTGATCGACTCGGCGCTCGCCATCTACCGGCGTGGGCTTGAGCACGACGCGGCTAACGTGCCGCTCTACAACGGCATTGCCGAGGCTTTCATCATGAAGGGCGAGTCGGCGCAGGCGGACTCCGTTTATAGCGTGGCGCTGAAGCTGTTCCCCGATGATTTCAGTGTCCAGCGGCTCTGGGGTGAGTTCCTGTTTAACCAGCGGCGATTTTCCGAGGCGGTCGAAGCACTCAAGCCGGTCGTTGAGCGCTTTGCAACCGATCCCAACATCGGCAAATTGCGGGAGAAGCTGGCCCTGGCAATGGCCGAGGTCAGGATGTACAACGACGCCATCGCTCAGCTCAACCTGATCATCGAGTCGGACCCGGCGAACCTCGATGCGCTGCTGGTCCAGGGCGTGATACAGTCGCGCCAGAAGAAGTATCGGGAGGCGTTGGCGACCTTCCAAGCGGTGCTCGACCAGGACCCGGAGCGGGCGATGGCTCGCATCTACATGGCCGACATCGAGATCGAACGCAGCAACTACAACGCGGCGCGTAATCACTTGCGCGCCGCGTTGTCGCTGAACCCGGGTCTGACAGTCGCTCATGTCTACCTCGGCGATGTTGCTCGCCGGCAGGGAACCGAGCAGATCGGGGGAAGACCGCTGGCGAATGTCAGGACCGAGAACCTGCGCTCGGCCAAGTCGTTCTACGAAGAGGCCCGGCAGAACTACCGTCAGGGCCTGGACAATCGTAGTTACAGCAGTTACAGCCGGGGCCAGATCAGTTTCCTCAACCAGAGCATCGAGGTGATTGACAAGGAGTTGTTCATTCGGTAAGGGGCTGCCGCTTGAGTCTTGACCGCCGCGTCCTACTGCTGAACCAGAACTACGAGCCGCTTTCTGTGTGCAAGGCACGGCGGGCGCTTGTACTGATGATGCTGCAGAAGGCGGAGGCTGTTGAGCGCTCAGGCAGGTTTGTGCGTTCGGTAAGGGCGCAGATGGCCCTGCCCAGTGTGCTCAGGTTGAACTACTATGTCAGGGTTAGGCACAAGAATGTCCCGCTGACCCGGCGCAACATCATCCGGAGAGACAAGCACATCTGTCAGTATTGCGGCAACCGGCACACCGAGATGACGACCGACCACGTGGTCCCGCGGGCTCATGGGGGGGCGGATACCTGGGAGAATCTCGTCTGTGCCTGCTCTACCTGCAACGCTCGCAAGGGAAACCGCCTGCCTTCGATGGCCGGGATGAAGCTCCTGCGTTTGCCCCGCCAACCTCATTACTTCACTTTCGCCATCACCGCGCTGGGTCACGTGCCCGAAGTCTGGCGTCAGTACCTTTTCCAAAGTTGAGCCCGGTGTTGGTGACGGCTCTGTTTGCGGTGCTCGCCGGGTGGGCCGCGGTCAGTTCCCGTGGGATGTCCGATGGAGCTCGGTTGAGTTTCGTTCTCGATGCAGGACCGGCGGAGTCGGTCAACGTTGTCGGGGACACTGGATGCGCGCTAGATGTCCGGTCCAACCCGGTCGTTGCGTCCCGAACGGCGGTTGTCGAGCACTGGATGTTCAGCGGCAACCGGGTTCTGAGCACGGAGAGACTACAGGCCGGTCTGCCCCGGGTCAGGGCGCTGACCGAGGAGCTGCTTGCGAGTGCGGCAGACCGGATTCTGGGGTTGTACGAGATGCAGGGGTATCCGCTGGCCTCGGTGTTTCCTCGCTCGGTTGAGCCCGTGGCGACCGGCCGTTACGTCGTCACGCTCGGGATTGATGAGGGCGAGCAGGTGTGGGTGGTCCTGCTCGATTTCGCCGGCGCGGATGCGATTTCGCCCCGGGTGCTCACCCGGACGGCCCGGTTCGCTGCCGGGCCCTGGCGTCCGCGCGTGATCGAAGCTTGGCAGCGCAACCTTGATGCGTCCGGGCTGGTACGGGTTGAATCCCGGGAGCTCGTCCGGCGTGAGGATGGGTACGGCCTGCGCTTTCTGGTGCGTCCGGAGCGTGCGAACCGAGCCAGCGGCGCGGTCGGCTTCGATGCAGCCGAGTCGGATCTCTCCGGCTCGGCGCGGCTGCAACTGGCAAATATCGCGAATACCGGGCGTCGCCTGAATGGGGGCTGGGAGAGCTTCAGAGGAGTCACCCGGTACGAGCTGGGCTACGTCGAACCATGGGTGCTGGGTTCGATTCTGAGTATCCACCTGAGCGCTCGTCACCGGGCGCAGGATACGACCGCGGCCCGAACCGAACTCGAGATGGCGGTGAGCTTGCCGCTTGCAGCCGAGCTTGAGCTGTCTTTGGGGACCGGGTACGAGCAGGCGGCCGGAATCGATCCGGCGAACCGGGCTGGGACCGCCTGGGCAGCAACCGGATTGAACTACGACACCCGTTTCCCCCGGGTCAATCCCGAGAGGTTTTTATAGCATACCTCTTGAAAATACCTTTGATACGAGCTTTAGTCCAAAGTTGTTAAGTCAGTTACTTCTGGAAGATAATGCGCGGGAAGAATTT
>JAWOIB010000083.1:0-2684 GCA_046484845.1 bacterium | reverse complement strand
GGAGACCGCTTCCACCCCGACCCCTACCCGCATTCCGTGAATGGCCCGGTCGGTAACCCGGGTGCTTGCCGGGCCGGTGACACGGCCGGCAATCCGGGCGGCGGTCCGGCGGGTGACCCGCCCGGCGTTCCGCCCGGTTACCGGCCGCGTCACCGGCCCGGCAAGCACCCGGGTTACCGACCGGGCCATTCACGGAATGCGGGTAGGGGTCGGGGTGGAAGCGGTCTCCAGACCCGCCTGCTGTGGCGCGGGCAGGCCGCGATTGCCCCGCGGCCCGACCGGCTTGACAGGCCTGTCTCAGGGCGGATAATGGTCCGACCCGGGTTGCGTCCGAAGTCCGCAGGCCCGGTTCACACCAAACTGCCCGCGGGGCCGATTCTCACGGGCGAACAGCGCGCTAAGGGAAGCGCAAAGGAGGACAGGATGAGGGCATCCAAGATGCTCGGGAGCTTGGTACTGTTGCTGTCGGTGGCGGTCCTGCCCGCGCTGGCACTCGACGAGTTCGTTGTCGAGCGCACCGCGGGCGGCGACTGGCACACGGTCAACCCGGCCGTGGAACCGGAGGTCGTCGTCTCCCCCGGCCCGGGGCCCGGCTTCACCGGCGAACCGCCCACGCTCATCGACTACGTCAGCGCGCAGAACGGCGACTGGAGCAGCACCGCGACCTGGTCGCCGGCCGGTATCCCGGGCGCGTCCGACAACGTCACCATCAACCACCAGGTGACGGTCAGTTCCAACCAGGTGGTCAACAACATCACCATCGGCTCGGGCGGTACGCTGGTCATCTCGATCGCGTACACGCTCTCGGTGTACGGCGACTGGACCAACAACGGCACCGCCACCCTGACCAACGGCTACGTCGCGTTCGTCGGGACCGCGGCGGCCGCCATCGGCGGTTCCAACGCCACCACCTTCTACCGCCTGCTCATCAACAAGGGCGCGCTGGGCACGGCCGTGACGATGAACGCGGACGTGACAGTCAGCTATACCAGCAGCGCCGCGCTGACCATCACCCAGGGCACGCTGAACACCAACGGCAATGACCTCGCCGTCAACTCGGGCTCGGCCCGGGTCGAGGGCAGCAACAACGGCAAGTTGCTCATCCAGGGCGGCTCGACCGTCAACATCTACTACCTGTACCAGTGGGGGCTCGGCTACTGCGAAGTGCGGGACCCGGCCACCACGGTCAACATCGGCCGGCACGACATCGCCAACTCGATGCACCGGTTCGACATCTCCGCCGGTACGCTCAACTACACGACCACTGGCACGACACAGAACCTCCAGCTCTACACCAATAACGTCGGCTGGGGCTGGTTCGCGACCGGCGGCACGATAACCTTCAACGGCAGCGCCCGGGTCGGCAACTATGTCTGCAATTTCCAAGCCACCGACTCGGCGGTCATCCGGTTTGCGGGCAGCGTCAACTCCACCATCGGCCTGCATGCCTGGGCCTCCGGCTCGCCCCGGGTCACCTGGTGGTTTAATGACCTGCGCATCGAGAAGACCGGCGGCACCGGCGTGACCTTCAGTTCCGGTACCGCCCCGACGGACAGCATGGTCCGGGCGAGCAGCCTGACCGTCAACTCCGGCGCCACGCTGACCTTCGGCGCCCCGTTCACCGCCGACCGTGGCTACTACTTCGGTGAGGTCACCAACAGCGGCACGATGACGCTCGGCGCGCCGCGCTACTGGTTCACCGGCGACTGGGCCGGCGCCGGCGCGCTCGCCGCCGCAGACAGCAGCGTGGTCACCTATGCCGGCGCCGGCGCGGGCAGCGTCGCGCTCGGCAGCGGCGGGTTCCACGGCCTCGCGGTCAACGCCGCCGGCAGCCTGGCGATGGCGGCCGACCTTGCAGTCCCGGGCAACCTTGCGGTCAGCGCCGGGACGTTTGCGACCGGCGAGCACACGCTGACGCTGGGCGGCGCCTCCGCCCCGGGCGGCGTCACCGTCGGCAACGGCGGCACCTTTGCCGCGGTCGGCAGCGGCACCGACGCCCGGGCCGGGGTCAGCGCGTTCAGCGCCGCGCACCCTTGGGCCTTCGTGGTCCAGTCGGGCGGGACCATCGCGGCCGGCTACGCCGACTTCGCGCTGATGAACGAGAATGGGCTGACGGTCGCGGCCGGCGCGGCGATCGACGAAACCGACAACTTCTCCTACTGCAGCTTCGACCACGGCAGCAACGCCGGGCCGATGCTCAAGTTTGAGAACGACGCGGTGGACACGATTGTCGACCTGGTGTTCAACGGCAGTGCCGGGTACAACATCGAGAAGCTCGGCGCCACCGGCCGTATCGGGGTGCTGGGCGGCGGCGGCAACCGCTGGGGCGACTCATACGAGAACGACCCCAACGGCCGGGTGGACTGGATCATCCCGTACGCGGACGCGGAAGTGCTGTCCATCAGCCAGCCGAGCGGGACCTACCAGCTCGGGGATTATGTCACGCCGGTGGCGACCTGGCGGAACAACAGCACCCTGGCCGCGAGCTTCGAGGCCTGGGCCAAGCTGGTTGACCCGGGCGGCGCGACGGTATACGCCGAGAAGGTGGATATCCTCGGGCTGGAGCCGGGCGGGAGCATCCAGATCGGGACCTTCCCGTCGTACCAGCTCAACACCGCCGGCAACTGGGTTGCCCGGTGCAGCACGTACTTGGCCGGGGACGAGGTGCCGGACAACGACGTGAT
>JAWOIB010000075.1:0-2526 GCA_046484845.1 bacterium | reverse complement strand
TCGGTGTCGGCGAACACCAGCACGGCCGCGACGCGCTGGCCACCCGCCGCAACCATCCGGGTAACGGCCGCCCGCTCGGCGCAGATCGTCAGCCCGTAGGACGCGTTCTCGACGTTGCAGCCGGCGTGCACCCGGCCGCGCTCGTCCAGCACCGCCGCCCCGACCCGGAACCCGGAATAGGGCGCGTGGGCCCGCGCCGCCGCCCGCCGCGCCGCCTCAAGCAGCCTCCGCTGTTCTACGCCCGTCACTCTCGTTCTCCTTTCCGGCCGGCCCGGCCCGCGACCGGACCGCTCAGGTCCTGCAGGAAACTCGCCCCATGCAACAGCCGGGCCGCGCCCAGCTGCTCCGCCACCGTCTGCCCGAGGTCGGCGAAGGTCGCGCGGGTGCCGAGGTCAACCCCGGCCGCCACCCCGGGGCCGGCGCACAACAACGGCACGTGCTCGCGCGAATGGTCGGTCGAAGGCGTGGTCGGGTCGTTGCCGTGGTCCGCGCTGATGAACAGGATATCGCCGGGCCCGAGCCGGTCCAGCAGCCCGGGCAGGCGGCGGTCGAACGCCTCGAGCCCGCGGGCGAACCCGGCCGGGTCGTTGCGGTGGCCCCAGTCCATGTCGAACTGCACCAGGTTGGCGAACACCAGCCCGGACCCGGGCCGGTCCAGCGCGGCCAGCGTCGCGTCAAGGCAGGCGTCATTATCGACCGAATGGAAACTCCCGGTGAACCCTCTTCCTGCGAACAACTCGTCAACCTTGCCGATGACCTCGACCCGCCTTCCCGCCTCCTTGACCACGTCGAGCAGGGTCCGGCCCGGCGGCGGGAAGGAGAAGTCACGGCGGCGGGCGGTCCGGCGGTATGCCCCGGCCGCGCCGGTGAACGGCCGGGCGATGACCCGGCCGACCCGGCATTCGCGGTCGAGCAGCTCCCGGGCGACCGCGCAGATGCGATACAGCTCCTCGATCGGGATGACCTCCTCGTGCGCCGCGACCTGGAACACGCTGTCGGCGGAGGTATAGACAATCGGCGCGCCGGTGCGGACATGCTCATCCCCGAGCCGGGCGATGATGGCGATGCCGGAATCCGCAACGTTGCCCAGCGTCGCACGGCCGATTGCCGCCTCGAAACGCCGGATGAAATCGGTCGGGAACCCGTCCGGGAACAGGTCAAACGGCCGGTCCAGCACCAGCCCGGCGATTTCCCAGTGGCCGGAGGTCGAATCCTTGCCCGGCGACGCCGCGGCCATCCGACCGAACCCGCCCGCCGGGCGGACAGCCGGTGGGACGCCAGGGATATCGGTGATGTTGCCCAGCCCGAACCGGCCCAGGTTCGGCAGTGCCAGCCCGCCGACCGCCCGGGCCAGGTTGCCCAGCGTGTTCGACCCGGCATCACCGTAGGCGGCGGCGTCCGGCAGCTCGCCGCAGCCTACGCCGTCAAGGACAAGGATAACTGCCCTCTGGCTGAACATCAGGTGGAGTGCCGGGGACAGGATTTGAACCTGCATGCCGTGAAGCACTTGGCCCTCAACCAAGCGTGTCTGCCAATTCCACCACCCCGGCAGAGTCGCAGGCGGCCTGCCGACGGCGCTACCCTGCTCTGACCAGACCGATTATAGAATTGCCGGCCCGGCTGTCAACCGGCCCGGCCCGCGCCCGGCAGCCGGTTCCAGCCCGCGATTTCGTCCAGCGGCCGGCGCCTCGGCGGCCCCGGCCGGCAATCCCCGGCCGGGTACCCGGTCGCGAGCAGGCAGACCGGCCGCCAGCCGCGCTTCAGCTTGAGATGCCGGGCCAGCGCCCGGACATCGTACCAGCCGACCCAGCAGGTACCCAGCCCCTGCTCCGCCGCGGCAAGCACGAAATGCTCGCCCGCGATCGCCACATCCACAAACTGCAGCGGCACGCGCTGGACCGCCCCGCCCAGCCGCACGACCGCCCGCTCGCGCAGCAACAGCGCGACCAGCACCGGCGCGGCCGCCAGCTTCCGGGACGGCAGGTAGATGCCGCCGAACACCGCGTCCGCCAGCCGCTCCTTCGCGGCCGGGTCGTCGAACACCACGAACCGCCAGGGCTGGCCGTTCTCCGCCGATGGAGCCAGCCGGGCGGCCTCCAGGCAGTACTCCAGCTTCTCGCGCTCAACCGGCCGGTCGCTGAACCGGCGCACCGAGCGCCGCGCCCGGCAGAGCTCCAGGAAGCGGCCTTCCATCTCAGGGCACCAGCCCGGGCAGGACGTCGGCCGCCCGGCCCGGAATGTGCAGGTCCGCGATGGCGTCAACCCCGGTCGGCCGGGGATTGACGGTCACGACCATCATCCCCTGCTCGCGGGCCTCGTGCGCCCACTCCAGCACGTACCCGAAGGAAGCTTCCACCCCGACGACCAGCAGGACGTTGGACCGGGCTTCGAGCAGGTGCGCCCGCACCGCCGCCACCGGCGCGGCCGGCATCCGCTCGCCGTACCAGACCACGTCCGGCCTCAGCTCCCGGCCGCACGGACACAGCGGCGGCAGGTGCTCGAGCGGGACGTCGCGGTTCTCCTCCA
>JAWOIB010000051.1:0-5211 GCA_046484845.1 bacterium | reverse complement strand
AGATTTTTCAATGGAAGAAATCGAAACGGTTATTGCACCTTTCCCGGAACTGGAAGGGGCTACAATTCAGGTTGTTCAGGGCAGAGATCTTAGCGGAGAATTAGCTGAGGAGGGCTTGTTCGCCGGGCTTGACCCGGCCGCGCTGCATGCCGCGCTCGACGCCCGCCGGGCGCAGGCCTGCGGTGGATACGCGATGGCGGTGGCGATGGTCGCGGCCCGTGAGTTGGGCGCGAACCGGGCGCAGGTGCTGGCCATGACGAATTCCAACGATGTGACGGGTGAGCGGGGCGGCTATTGCGTGGGGTACTCGGCGGTGGTCTTCACCGCCGCGGACCCGGAACCGGCCGGGGCGTCCGGGCCGGACGAACTGGATGCGGCGGAACGGAAGGTGGTCCTCGAGCTGGCCCGGCGGACGGTCGAGGAGTACGTGCGGACCGGGAAGCTCCCGGACCTGCCCGAGGCGACCGGACGGCTGGCCGAGCCGCGCGGGGTGTTCGTGACCCTGCACCGGGAGGGCGCGTTGCGCGGGTGCATCGGGTACGTCGAGGCGGTGAAGCCGCTGCTGGAGGCGGTGCGCGACATGGCGGTGAGCGCCGCGACCGAGGACCCCCGTTTTCCCCCGGTGCGGCCCGGGGAGCTGGCGGAGATCGACCTCGAGGTGACGGTGCTGAGCCCCCTGCGCCGGGTCAGCGACCCGGAGAGCGTCGAGGTGGGCAGGCACGGCCTCGTCATCCGCCGGGGCGGGCGGTCCGGCCTGCTCCTGCCCCAGGTGCCGGTTGAGCAGGGCTGGGACCGCCGGGAGTTCCTTGAACACACCTGCCTCAAGGCCGGGTTGCCGAGGGACGCCTGGCAGGATCCGGTGACGGAGCTTCACGTCTTCACCGGCCAGGTCTTCGGGGAGAAGCAGTAGCCAGGGCGGGCGACCCGAAGCACGACACTCGAAATCCGCATCCCGATGTTGAGCCACTGACGTGACCGTCCATTTCAACGTGATGCTGACCATCGCCCTGGCGGTGTTGCTGGGCACGGTCGGGGCGCGCGTGTTCAAGAAGCTTCGCATCCCGCAGGTGGTCGCGTTCATGGTCATTGGTGTCCTGCTGGGAGCCTCCGGGCTCAAGATAATCGACATCGAGACCGCGGAGAACCTGGCCCCGTTGAGCCTGCTGGCGCTGGGCATCATCGGGTTCATGATCGGGGGCGAGCTCAAGCTGTCGGTGTTCCGCCGGGACGGCGCACGGATGCTCACGCTGCTGGTCGCGGAGGTGCTGGGCGCGTTTGTGGTCGTGACCGTGCTGGTCGGGGTCATCACCGGCAACTGGGTGCTGGCGATGCTGCTGGGCGCGATCGCGTCCGCCACCGCACCGGCCGCGACCGCGGATGTGCTGTGGGAGTACCGGGCGCTGGGTGTGCTGACGAGGACGACATTGGCAATCGTCGCGCTCGACGACGGGCTGGCCCTCTTGTTGTTCGGTTTCACCGCGGCGATCGCCCGGACCGTGCTCGGCGGCGACGGTTTCACGGCGATGACCGTGCTCCGGCCGCTGTACGACATCGCGGGCGCGGTAGTGCTGGGCGTGGCGGTTGCGTTTGCCTTCCAGGCAATCCAGCGCCGGATGCGTGAGAAGGAGCTGGTGCTGGCTCTCGCGCTCGGTTCAATCATGCTGTTGGTCGGGGCGGCCGAGGCGTTCGGGGTGGATATGATCCTGGCCGCGATGGTGTTCGGGGCGGTGTTCGTGAACGTGGCCGGCAAGTCGGGCGAGGCGGTGTTCGGCATCGTCCGGCGGTTCGCGCCGCCGATCTACGTGTTGTTCTTCGTGCTGGCCGGGTCCCGGTTACGGCTGGGTGCGCTGAGCGGGTTGATGTGGCTGGCGGCCCTGGTCTACCTGGTCGGCCGCTCGGGCGGCAAGCTGCTGGGCGTCTGGGCCGGGGCCCGCATCAGCCGGGCACCTGATGTTATCCGGCGCTACCTCGGGCTGACCCTGCTGTCACAGGCAGGCGTGGCTATCGGTCTGGCGGTAGTGTCGGCGCAGGTCTTTGCTGACCACCCGGAGATTTCCGCGGCGATAGTCGGTATCGTCACGACGACGGTATTCCTGAGCGAACTGCTCGGGCCGCCGGCGGTGAAGTACGCGGTGACGAAGGCGGGCGAGGTCGGCCGCAACATCACCGAAGAAGACCTGCTCGAGAGCCTGCGGGTGAGCGACGTGATGAGAACCGACCAGCCTTCCATCCGAATCTACGCCCCGCTGGCCGAGGTGCTCGACAGCGTTGCCCACGGCGACGCGGTGTACTTCCCGGTGGTCGGGGATGATGACACCCTGCGCGGGGTCATCACGCTCGAAGGACTGAAGGCGACGCTGAACATGCCGCATGTTGGGCCGCTGTTGGTCGCCCAGGACCTGATGGAGGAGACGAGCTATACCGTCACGCCGGAGGAGTCCCTGCGCGAGGCGCAGCAGTTGATGCGGGACCGGAACCGGGATTACCTGGCGGTGGTGGACCCGGAGACCCGGCAGCGGCTGGTCGGTTTCCTGATCGAGCGGCGGGTCCAGCGTGCCCTGCAGGAGGAGATCGCCCGGCAGCGCGGGGCGATCGAAGGTTGAAGCCGTACTGATGCTGCGCGAGGCGTTCAGAATCAGCGTGGCTCTGCTTCCGGTTCGAGCGGGCCTGGCCCGGGTGCCGGGGGCCTGAGATGAACCTGAACTTCAACGTGATGCTGGCGGTGGCGCTGGCGGTGCTGCTGGGTACCGCCGGGGCACGGCTGTTCCGCAGGCTGCGGGTGCCGCAGGTGGTGGCGTACATCGTGATCGGGGTCCTGCTGGGTTCGTCCGGGTTCAGGCTGCTCGACATCAGGACTGCCGACAGCCTTGCGCCCCTGAGCCTGTTCGCGCTCGGCATCACCGGGTTCGTCATCGGCGGCGAGTTGAAGCTGGAGTCGTTCCGTCGCTACGGCGGCCGGTTGTTTGCGATCCTGCTGGCTGAGAGCCTGGGCGCTTTCGCGCTCGTGACCGCGCTGGTCGGGCTTACCACCGGCAACTGGGCGCTGGCACTGCTCCTGGGAGCCATTTCCTCGTCGACCGCGCCGGCCGCGACGGTCGAGGTTCTGCGCGAGGTTCGGGCGCTGGGGGTGTTGACCCGGACGCTGCTGACGATGGTTGCGCTGGATAACGGCATGACGCTGCTGCTGTTCGGGTTCGCGTCCGCGGTTTCCCGGGTGCTGCTTGATGGCGGCAGGTTCAGCGCGATGACGGTTTTCAGACCGGTATATGACATCATCGGGGCGGTGCTGTTCGGGGCGGCGGTCGCCCTGGGGTTCGTGCTCGTCCTGCGCCGGGTGCGGGAGAAGGAGCTGGTGCTGGCCTTCGCACTGGGCGCGATCCTGCTGCTGGTCGGCGGCGCCGAGGCGCTCGGGGTGAACATGATTCTCTCGGCGATGGCCTTCGGAGCGGTGTTCGCCAACGCCTCGGGCAGGTCGGGTGAAGACGTGTTTGTCGTGGTTCGGCGGTTCGCGCCGCCGATCTACGTGTTGTTCTTCGTGCTGGTCGGGGCGCGGCTTCAGCTCGGTGCATTGAGCTGGCTGTCCTGGCTGGCGGTGCTGGCCTACCTCGTTGCCCGGGCGGGCGGCAAGCTGTTCGGGGTTCGAGTCGGCGCCCGGCTGGCCCGGGCGCCGGATGCCATCCGGCGTTACCTTGGCTACGGTATGGTTTCGCAGGCCGGGGTCGCGGTCGGGTTGGCGGTGCTGGCGTCCCAGACCTTCGCCCATCACCCTGAGACTTCGGCGGCGGTCGTCGGTATCGTGACAGTGGCAGTTTTCGTGTCCGCGCTCGTCGGGCCGCCGGCGACCAGGTACGCGGTGACACAGGCGGGTGAGGCCGGTCGGGACGTCACCGAGGAGGACCTGCTCGAGAGCTACCGCGTGGGCGATGTGATGAGGGTCGACTACCCGGCAATCGGGCTGCGCGACTCGCTGGGTACGGTGCTGGATAAGGTCGCGAGCAGTGACGCGCTGTACTACCCGGTGACCGACGATGCCGGCAGGTTGCAGGGCGTCATTACGCTCGACGGCCTGCGGGTGACGCTGAACATGCCTGATGTCGGTCCGCTGTTCGTCGCGCAGGACCTGATGGAAGAGGTGCACTACACCGTTTCCCCCGGGTCGTCACTGCGTGAGGCGCAGGCGCTGATGAGGGCGCGTCGGCGCGAATACCTGGCGGTTGTGGACCGGGAGACCCGACAGCGGTTGGTCGGTTTCCTGGTCGAGCGACAGGTCCAGCGCGTCCTGCAGGATGAAATCGCCCGGCGTCGAGGGGTGACCGACCACTAGCCCGGTGGTTTTGACCCGGGCCGGCCTCGGCCTATAATACGCTGTACCTGTCGGGCGCGGCCGGGCAGGTCCGATGACCGATACCAAACAACCAGGAGGCGGTCCATGTCCGCAAGAATCATTTCCGTACTGGCCCTGCTGCTGACCGCGGCGATCGCGGCGGCACCAATCGAGCCGCTGCTGCTCGATCAGTTGGAGAAGGCCGAGAACCAGGAGCAGTTCGGCGTGATGGTGGTGCTGGCGGAGCAGTTGGACGGCGAGAGCATCATCCGGACGCTGAAGGACAAGGCTTTGCGGCGGAGCCACACGCTGGCGGCGCTGAAGGAGCTTTCCGGGCGGGCGCAGGCGGGCCTGCTGGCGGAGCTGGAGGGTCACCGGCTGGCGGGCCGGGTCGGAGAGGTGATCCCGTTCTGGCTGGTGAACGCGGTGTACTGCGAGGTGACGCCGGAGGTGGTGTACTCGCTGGCGGCGCGGCCGGAGGTGCTGGCGGTGCAGTGGGACAAGATCGCGACCCCGAACGCGCTCGGGCTGATGCCCGGGGCGGCGACCGACGCCGGGGACGCGGACCCGAGCTACTCGGTGCAGTGGCACGTGCGGAAGGTGAAGGCGGATTCGGTCTGGCTGGTGCACGGGCTGACGGGAGAGGGGGTGGTGGTCGGGAACATCGACACCGGGGTGGATTACACGCACCCGGATCTGGCGTCGCACATGTGGACGGACCCGAACTACCCGCACCACGGCTGGAACTTCGAGCAGAACAACAACAACCCGATGGATGCGCACGGGCACGGGACGCACACGGCGGGGACGCATTCCGGGGACGGGACGGGCGGCGACACGACCGGGATGGCGCCCGAGTCGCAGGTGATGATCTGCCGGACGAAGAC
>JAWOIB010000148.1:0-13944 GCA_046484845.1 bacterium | reverse complement strand
TTGTCGTCGCCCCAGTCTATGAACGGTGTCAGGGGGATGGTGGTTTCGTCTTCCGGGATTTCCCGGCTCGGGTCGCCTACCGCTGCCCAGTCCACCTCTGCGGGGCTGGTGGGCCGGCTGGTGCCGATCGGTGCGAGTTCGGCGTCACTCGGGCCGTCCGGAACGTAAGTTGCCGCCGGGACAAGGTCCGGGGGTGGGGTTGTGGGGTCCGATGGGACCGCCCAGTCGAGCGAGGTGCAGACGGCCAGCGTCAGCACGATTGTTCTGGTCATGCGAACCTCCTTAAGTCAGTGCGTCCGGTTTGGTCGGACGCGTTTGCGGTTACGCTGCGCGCAGTCGCGCGTGACGTATCATCTCCGGCGACATACGCAAGCGTTACGATTGCCCCAGTCCCTACCATAGTTCTAGTTTAGGCTGCCGAGCCGGGTCTGTCAAGGACATATCGGCGAGCGGGCTGGCAGAAGGCAGTTGCGGTCGTCCCGGGGGCAGGGAATCACCCATCCAGTACCGGCTTCGCCCGGGCCGGCAGCCGACACCGGATATCGCAGCGGTTTGATTGACACCTCCCGGGGGCTATGATGATGCAGGTGTCGGCCGCCCCGATGATGCCGCACCGGGAGGTTTCGTCATGTCAGTGAGTGTTCTGCTGCTGCTGCTGATTGCCCAGCCCCAGGGCCGGGTTGTCTGGTCGTTTGAGGCCAACGACGGGGTGTACAGCTCGGTGGTCATCCCGGACGTGGACGGCGATTCGCTGCCCGACGTGGTGGCGGGCATCTACTACGGCGCGTATCCTTCGGACCCGCGCAAGGCCTACTGCGTGTCCGGGGCGACCGGCGACACGGTCTGGGTGAATCGGAGCGCTTATGGCACCTGGGGTAACAAGGGACTGGATGCGGTCGGGGACCTGGACGGGGACGGCTTCGCCGACGCCCTGCTGGGCACGGCCGGCGGCTACACGACCCCGGGCCGCTCGGTGATTGCGCTGAGCGGCAGGACCGGTGACACGCTCTGGCGCTACAGCCGGTTCGAGCAGTGGGGCTGGGTTTACTGCGTCCGTGGGTTCGTGGACGTGGATGGGGACACGGTGCCCGACGTGCTGGCCGCGGCCGGCACGTCCTCGACCCCGCCGGGATACGCCGGGGCCGGGGTACTGGTCTCGGGCCGGACCGGGGCCGAAATCTGGTTCTTCCGGATGCCGGCCGACGGTGCCCAGTCCGTTGCGCCCTTCATTGACCTTGACGGCGACGGGGTGCCGGAGGTGCTGCTCGGTGCGGGCGGCAACAGCGTCAACGATACGCTCTACTGCCTGTCCGGCAGCGACGGCAGCCGAGTCTGGCAGTTCCGCACCGGCGGGTCGGTGAGCGATGTCGAGCTGATTCGCGATGTCAACGGCTCCGGCTACGACGACGCGGTTTGCGGCGGCTGGGGCCGCAACGTCCATTGCCTGGAGGGTGCCGACGGCAGCCTGCTCTGGACCGCGAGCATCGGCACCATCGTGATGGAAATCGTGCCCGCGCGGGACCTCAACGGCGACGGGGTTGACGACGTCATCGTCGGTTCCTGGGATTCGAGCGTACACGCGCTCTCGGGCGCGGACGGTTCGGTGCTGTGGTCAAGCTACGTCGGCGGGGATGTCTGGGCGGTGGATACGCTGGCCGACGTCACCGGGGACGGCCGGCCGGAGGTTATCGCCGGGGCGGTGAACGGCCGATGCGTACGGGTTTTCGACGGCGCGGATGGGACCGAGTTGTGGAACTACAGCTTCGGCGAGCGGGTGTACGACGTGACCGGCGCGCCCGACCTCACCGGCGACGGCTGGCCCAACGTGCTGGTTGGCCTGCAGGACCAGGGCAACGAGGCTCATCACCTGTTCTGCCTGGCCGGGCCGCCGACCGGGGTCGAAACCGGCGGTGAGGTGCGGGATGAGGCCCGGCTGGGGCAGTCCGCCCGGCGCAGCTTTGTTGCGGCCACGGTACCGCCCGGGCTGAGCTACATGCTTCGGGTGTTCGATGTCAGCGGCCGGCGGCTGATGCCGCCGGTGCGGGGCACCGGGAACGGCGAGGTCGAGGTGTCGGTGGCCGAAGCCGGCCCGGCCCGGCCGCTGTTCGCGGTGCTCGAGCTTGCGGACGGGCGCAGGCTGACCGCCAAGCTGACCTGGCCGGCCGCAGGCAGGTAACCGCCGGCGACCGGCAGTCTGCCTGACAGCGCTGAGCTTCCGCGCGAAGGTCGGCGGCGTGTGCGAACGCGTCGCGAGTTGTACCGGACCCAGGTCCGGTCAGCAGGGCAGCCGGATGGCGTACAACCGGGTTGATGCAACCCGGCTGTGCCGTGGCATTGCTGCGGGTAGCCGGCCGGTTCGGGACGGCGGGTCAGTTCGGTCTGCCGGCGCAGGCCCGGACGCAAAGTCCGCAGATGTACTGGTGGACGTCGTGCCGGCGCTGGAATTCTCTGAGCTGTTCGAAGCAGGCCAGGTGGTCGAACTCGGCCGGCGTATCCTTGATCGCCCCGCAGGGACAGGCATTGAGGCAGGCCCGGCACGCGCCGCAGCCACCGGGCGGCCCGGCCGGCGGTTCCGGCAGGGGCAGGTCGGTGAGGACCGTGACGAGCCGGACCTGCGCCCCGTGGTGCGGGGTGACGAGCAGGTTGTTGCGGCCGAGCCAGCCGATGCCGGCCGCGACCGCGACCCGTTTGTGGGAGAGATGGCCGCGCTGGTGCTGCCAGTCCACGAGTTGCGAGGCTGGGACGGGCAGCGCGGAGAAGCCGGCATCCTGGATGGCCCGGCCGAGCGCGAGTCCGAGCCGGTCAAGCGCGAAGTTGAGCTGGCGGTAGTGGTGTTCGTAGAGCTGGTTGGGCCGGTCGGCGAGCGTGGCGAGCACCGCGGGCAAGAGCGGCAGGGCCATGCTGACGGCGAGCGGAAGCCGGTCCAGCGCGCCCGGCGGGAGCAGGAAGTCGTCGGTGTGCAGGCGGCTGAGCGGGGTCCAGCCCCGGGCCGCGGCGTGGTGCTCGCGGCAGACCTGCTCGACCAGCGCGACCGCGGCGGGATGGTCCATCTCAGCGTTTCACTTTCAGGAAGGCGACCAGCGCAAAGACCGCGGCCGGGGTGACGCCCGGGATGTTGCGGGCACGGGCCACGGTCGCGGGCCGGAGCCGCGCCAGTTTCTCGCGGACCTCGGTCGAGAGCCCGGGGATTCTTAGGTAGTTGAGCCGGGCCGGCAGCCGGAGCGCTTCGAGTTCCGCGGCGTCGTGCTGGAGCCGATGCTCCCGAGCGATGTAGCCTTCGTACTTGACCTCGATTTCGACCAACTCCCCGAGGCTGGGTTCGAGCAGTTCCGGGCCGGGTCCGGCGAGCGCCAGAATCTCCGGCCAGCCGATTTCCGGGCGGCGCAGGAGTTCGATGGCCGGGACCGGCTGGCGGGGCGGCGGGGTGCCGAGTTTCCTGAGCCGCCGGGTCGTGGCCGTCCCGGGCCGGACCCGGGCGGACCGGAGCCAGGCGAGCGCTGCCGCGAGCCGGCGCCGGCGCCCGTCCAGCTGCCGGGACCGGTCCGGCGGGAGCAGGCCGAGCCGGTCCGCGAGTCCGCCGAGCCGGAGATCGGCGTTGTCCTCGCGGAGCGAGAGCCGGAACTCGACCCGGGCGGTGAACATCCGGTAGGGTTCGTCGGTGCCCCGGGTGGTGAGGTCGTCAATCATCACCCCGATGCAGGATTCGGCCCGGGGGAGCTCGACCGGTTCCTTGCCCAGCGCTCGGCGGGCGGCGTTGACGCCAGCCACCAGACCCTGGGCCGCGGCTTCCTCGTAGCCGGTGGTGCCGTTGACCTGCCCGGCGAAGAACAGGCCGGGATGGCGGCGGGATTCGAGGGTGGGCCGGAGCTGGGTGGGTGGGAGGTAGCCGTGCTCGATGGCGTAGCCCGGGCGGGTGATGCGGCAGTGCTCCAGCCCGGGAATGGTGCGGAGCATCTTGAGCTGGAGGTCGGCCGGCAGGCTGGTGGAGACGCCGTTGGGGTAGGCTTCGAGGGAGTCGCAGCCCTCGGGTTCGATGAAGACCTGGTGGCGCCGGCGCTCCGGGAACTTGACGACCTTGTCTTCAATCGACGGGCAGTAGCGGACCCCGGTGGCGCGGATAACCCCGGAGTAGAGCGGCGAGCGGTCGAGTCCGGTCCGGACCACGCGGTGGGTCCGGGCGTTGGTGTAGGTCAGCCAGCAGGAGACGCGGTTGCGGACCGGTTCCGGGGTCCAGAGCGACATCGCGCCGGGCGGCTCGTCGCCGGGCTGTTCGGTCATCCGGGCGCAGTCGAGGGTACGCCGGTCGACCCGGGGCGGGGTGCCGGTCTTGAAACGGCCGAGTTCGTACCCGAGTTCGGCGAGGTTGCGGGCGAGCCCGACGGCCGGGGTTTCGCCGAGCCGGCCACCGGGCCAGTGTTCGAGCCCGACGTGGACCAGACCGTCGAGAAAGGTGCCCGGGGTGATGACGACCGTCCGGCCGCGGAACTCCTCCCCGAGCGCGGTCGCGACCCCGGCGACCCGGCCGCGGCGGAGCAGGACGCGCTCGACCATGCCCTGGGCAAGGTCAATCCCGGGCAGTTCGACCAGCAGCCGCCGGACCGCGCGGGGGTATTCGGCCCGGTCGACCTGGACCCGGGTGGCCTGGACCGCCTTACCCTTGCTGGTGTTGAGCCGCCGGAAGTGGACGCCGGCGGCGTCGGTTGCCCGGGGCATCAGGCCGCCGAACACGTCGAGCTCGCGGACGAGCTGGCTCTTGCCCAGCCCGCCGACCGCCGGGTTGCAGGACAGGACCGCCACCGTGTCGAGGCTCGGGTTGAGCAGCAGGGTGGCACAGCCGAGCCGGGCCGCGGCGGCCGCGGCTTCGCAGCCGGCGTGGCCGGCCCCGACGACAATGACATCATACCCGGTGGTCATATTCCTGAGGATTGTATGCGGCCGGCCGGCCGGGGCAAATCGGGACGTGCCGCTTGACACCGGCGGCAGGCTTCCTAGGCTGGTCTATGGTCAGATTGCTGGTTGTCTGTGTGCTCGCGGCCGTGGCGGCCGCCGGGCAGGATGCCGGGCCGGTGCTGATGCTCGACCTGGTCGGGCAGGCGCTCTACCCGGCAAGCCGGGTGGTGCGTGGGCTGGGCGCGCCGGTGCGATACGAGCAGGTCGCGGTGGACACCGCGGAGGTGCCGGAATTCCACGTCGCCGGTCAGTCGCCGGCCCCGGGGAGCGCGGTGCATCCCGAATCGACCGTGGTCATCCGGTTCAACTGCCCGGGGATGCTGCGCTACTGGGAGGAATGGGCGCTGCCGCTACTGGGCGATTTCCGGATGCAGGTCGGGTTCTACCGGGTCCAGCGGCCGCCGGAGGTGATAACCCTGGTCAGCGCTGGTTACCCGGCCGAGCTGTACAGGTACGGCTTCTCGGGCCGCTCGCTGGTCGAGGCGCTGGTGGACCTGGACGGGTCGGTGCTGGCGGCGAAGGTGGTCGAGTCCGCGGGCCTGTCGGTGGCGGACTCAGCCGCGCTGGACGCGGCGATGCAGGCCCGGTTCCATCCGGCCGAGCATTACGAGGCGCCGGTGCGGGTCTGGTTCCCGCTGCCGTACCAGTTCGAGTTCAAAGAACTGGTGGAGCCTGCCCCGAAGGGACCGGGCCAGGACCCGACCCTCGAGCCCTGATTGCCCGGGCTGCCGGCTGGATCGGGACCGGTTGAGGGGAGCGGCAGCCGACGCCCCCGCCCGCGGTGCGGGCGTCAGAACGGGATGTCGTCGAGCTGGTCCCCGCCGGACTCCGGGGCCGGTTCGGTGTCGTCGGGCGCGGTGTCGCCCCGGTCAGGTCCGCCGCCCGCGGTGCGGTCGAGGAGCTGGACCCGGCGGGCGTGGATTTCGATGACCGTGCGCTTGCGGCCCTCCTTGTCGTCCCAGGAACGACTGCGCAGTTCGCCGTCAACCAGCACCGCCGAGCCTTTCTTCATCCGCTCGCCGATGCGTTCCGCCTGCTGGCTCCAGGTGATGACGGGGAAGAAGGACGCTTCCTCCTTCCATTCGCCGGTGGCGCGGTCCGGGTAGCGGCGGTTGACCGCGATGCGGAACTCGAGGACCGCGGTGCCCTTCGGGGTGTAGCGCAGGTCCGGGTCCTGGACGACCCGGCCGCTGATCAGGACCAGGTTGAGATTCGGGAGGCGAATGTCAGCCATCGTTCCGCTCTGCCTGGGGTTCCGGGTCGTCAGCGGCTTCGGTGTCCGGGGGCAGGTCGGGAGCCATGTCCGGCTGGTCGAGTTCGTCGGCCGGCGGCGGCGGCGCGGCGGGCTGTTCGGGTTCCGGGGCGAGCTTGGGCCGGCGCACGAACGCGAGGCGCAGGATGCCCTCGCGGTGCTTGAACTCGGCGCGGACCGTGGCGGGCAGCGTCGGGGGGGCGTCGCACCGGATGTAGACGTAGAAGCCCTCGTTGTGTTTCTTGATCGGGTAGGCCAGCGCCCGGCGGTCGACCCGGGCCGGGCTGAGCTCGACAGCGCCGAGCCGCGTGAGCAGCTCGCCGAGGTCATCAACGTACTTCTGGACGTCTTTCTCGGAGAACTCGGGCACGAGCAGGGTCACGGATTCGTAGTGATTCAACTTTCCTCCTGGTCAGTTACGGAACTTGATTAGGAGCACGTCGCCGTCCTCGACGACGTAGCTCTTACCTTCTATCTTAACCTTGCCCGCATCGCGGGCAAGCTGGAAATCGCCGCAGGCGGCGAGCTCGGTGAAGCCCAGGACCTCCGCGCGGATGAATCCCCGGGCAAGGTCGGTATGGATGAGCTCCGCGGCCTCGACCGTGGTGGTGCCGCGCGGGGCGGCCCAGGCGCGGGATTCCGCGCCCTTGACGGTGTAGAACCGGATCAGGTCGAGCCTGGCGAAACAGCGATTGACCACGGCGGTCGGGCCTTCGGGCGCGAGCCCGAGGCTCCGGCGCAGTTCGGCCCGTTCCTCCCCGGTGAACGACGCGGCCGCGGTTTCGAGCGCGGTCGAGAGCAGCAGGCAGTTCCGGGCGGCCAGCCCGGGGAAACGCGCCGGGTCGGTCGGCTCGGTGTCCGAGCAGTTGAGCGCGCAGACCACCGGCCGGGTGACGAGGAGCCCGAGCGGTCGCAGCGCGGCGAGCCGGGCCGGGGTAAGTTCGGGAAGCCCGGCGCCTGCGCCGAGCGCCTCGGTCAGCGGTTCGAGGGCTTCCAGGAGCAGCAGGTTCTCCGGGGTGCGCGGCTCCTTGCGCAGCCGTTCGAGCCGGGTTTCGCAGACCGCGAGGTCGGCAAGCGCGAGCTCGGCCTCGACCACCCCGAAGTCGCGGTCCGGGTCGGTATCGGCGAAGACATGGGGGGCGTCGGCGGAGGCGAAGTTGCGAACGAGGTGGAGGATGACGTCGCATTCGCGGATGTGCCCGAGGAAGCGGTTGCCCAGCCCTTCGCCCCGGCTGGCGCCTTCGACCAGCCCGGCGATGTCCACGAATTCGACATGGGCCGGGGTGAGCTTCTCGGGCTTGAGCAGGCGGCCGATGGTTTCGAGCCGCTCGTCCGGGACCAGCACCACCCCGACGTTCTTCTCGATGGTGGTGAACGGGTAGCAGTCGACCCGGGCCGCGGCGCCGGTGAGCAGGTTGAACAGCGAGGACTTGCCCGTGTTGGGCAGGCCGATGATACCGACCTTCATCAGGCAGGCTCCGCCGCTGGATCGGCATCCGCCGGTCCGGTTTCGTCCCCGGTCGGGAGGTTATGGCGGTTCATCGCCTTCGCCAGCCCTTCGTCCACGACCGCCAGGCAGGCGTCCGCCGCCCGCCCCACCAGTTCCGCGAGCCGCGCCGACTCATCGGGGCTGAAGGGTTCGAGGACATACTCGGCCCAGTCCTGTTCCCGGGGCGGGGTACCGATGCCGACGCGCAGGCGCGGGAACCGGTTCGTTCCCAGCCGGTAGATGATCGAGGCCAGGCCGTTGTGCCCGCCCTCGGAGCCCTGGGGCCGGAGCCGGAGCCGGCCGAAGGGGAGCGCGAAGTCGTCGCAGACGACCAGAAACTCGCCCGGCTCTTCCCGGAGCTGTTCGGCGACCGGCAGGCCCGACTCGTTCATGTAGCGGAGCGGCTTGACCAGTACCAGGTCCTGCCCGCGCCACCGGGCCCGGGCCACCGCCCGGTCCGGCGCGACCCGGAACCGGGCGCGCAGCCGCCGGGCCAGCTCGTCCAGCACCATGAACCCGACGTTGTGGCGGGTCGCGGCGTAGCGGTCACCCGGGTTGCCCAGGCCGAACAGCGTCACCGGCGGCGTCGCTACTTCTTCTTATCCTCGGCGGCCGGGGCTCCCTCGGCAGCCGGTTCCTCGGTCGCGGCGCCGGCCTCGGCGGTCGCGGCCTTGGTCGGCTCGGCGACGAGCTTGCGCGGCGCGAGCACGGTGACCACCGCGGACTCCGGCGGCAGCGTGAACTCCAGATTCTCGGCGGGGAGCTGGGAGAGGTGGAAGCTCTGGCCCATCTTGAGGTCGGTGACGTCGATGTCGAAGTGCGCCGGGATGCGGTCAATCGTCGCGCGCACCGGGATTTCGCGCAGCAGGTGCTCGATCATCCCGCCTTCCTTGACCCCGACCGCGGAGCCGTGGAGCAGCACCGGCACGTTGAGGGTGATCTTCTCATCGGCGTGGACCTTCTGGAAATCAATGTGCAGCAGCCGGCCGTTGATCGGGTTGCGCTGGAGGGTCTTGATCACGCAGCGGGTTGCTTCGCCGTCGAGTTCGAGCTCGACGATCGGGCTGTGTCCGCGGAGCTGTTCGAGCAGGCGGCCGAAGTCATGCTCGTTGATGGTGAGCATGACCGACGGGTCGCCGTGGCCGTACACCACCGCCGGGACCAGCCCGTCGCGGCGGAGCTTGCGGATCCGGCTCTTGCCGGTATCGGTGCGGGTTGTTGCTTTGGCAATGAAGGGCATGGGTTTCCTTTCTGATTTACAGGAACAGCGAGCTGACCGACTGGCCGCAGTGAATCCGGCTGATGGCCTCCGCCAGCAGCGGCGAGATGGTCAGGATCCTGAGTTTGTCAAACTTCCGGTCTTCGGGCAGGTCGATGGTGTCGGTGGTGATGACCTCGCGGATGACCGACCCGGACAGCCGCTCGACCGCGGGCGGGGACAGCACCGCGTGGGTCGCGAGCGCGCGGACGCTCTTCGCGCCCATGTCGGAGAGCGCCCGGGCGGCGCTGACCAGCGTGCCGCCGGTGTCGATCATGTCGTCGTAGATCAGCACGTCCAGGCCGGCCACCTCGCCGACGACGGTGGCAACCTCGGCCCGGTTGGGCTCGGGACGGCGCTTATCGATGATGGCAATCGGGATGTCGCTGCCGAGCCGGCTGGCGAAGCCGCGGGCGCGGTTGGCCCGGCCGGTATCGGGCGCGACAACGACCATCGAGGCGGTGGTCTCGGGCGGGAAGTGGTTGATGAACACCGGGGTGGAGTAGAGGTGGTCCACCGGGACGTCGAAGAAGCCCTGGATCTGCTCGGCGTGCAGTTCCATCGTCAGCACCCGGTTGGCGCCGGCGCGCTCGATGAGGTTGGAGACGAGCTTGGCGGAGAGCGGGACCCGGGGTTCGTCCTTCCGGTCCTGCCGGGCGTAGCCGAAATAGGGGATGACCGCGGTGATGCGCTCGGCCGAGGAGCGCTTCAGCGCGTCTATCATCAGCAGCAGCTCCAGCAGGTTGTCGGCCGGCGGCAGGGTCGGCTGGATAACGAAGACGTCGTGGGCCCGGACGTTTTCGTTGATCTTGACCCGGATCTCGCCGTCGGCGAAGTTCCGGACCGTGCACTCGCCGAGCGGGACGTCGAGCTGGGCGCAGATCGCCTGCGCCAGGGGTCGGTTTGCCCGGCCGGAGAATACCTTCAGCTTTGACTGCATGCTGCCTCGCTTTCTTCCGAGCGCCTGCCGAATTCACTGCCGTCACGAGCCCCGGGGATACCCCCGCCGGCCCGGACCTCCGCGGTCCAGCTGGGGCGGAAGGATTCGAACCTTCACACCAGGATCCAAAATCCTGGGTCCTGCCATTAGACGACGCCCCAAGCGAACGCGCCGCGCAGTCGCGGGACCTATGTCGTGGTGCTGGTTGCGGTGCAGGGGAAGCCGATGCGCGCCAGGGCGGCCATCGGGTCCTGCCCGCGGGCGGACTTCTCCGTCACCACGCCAAAGACCGTACTGCCGGAACCGGAAAGAGCGGCGGCCACACAGCCGCAACGCAACAGCGCTGAACGGGCGCGACCGAGTACCGGGTAGCGCCGGAACACGGCCGGTTCGAAGCTGTTGACGAACAGGCGGGCGGCTCCTGCCGGTTCTTGTCTCCGCAATCGGAGCGCCAGAATCTTAGGCGAAAGCGGCGGCGCTGTCAAACCGGGTTCCCGCCGGCGCAGTTGGTCAAGCCGGCGGTAGGCCCAGGCGGTGGATACCGGGAAGCCGGGCAGGTACAGCAAAAGGCGCAGCCGGGGCAGCCGGATGGTCCGGACCAGCTCGCCCCGGCCCCGGGCAACGCAGGGGCGGCCGGCGAGCAGGGCCGGGACATCGCTGCCGACCCCGGCCCCGACCCGGCGCAGTTCAAGCGGGGAGAGCGGCCCGCCGCACAGCCGGTTCATCCCGTTCAGCACCGCGGCGGCGTCGGCGGAGCCCCCGCCGAGCCCGGCTCCGACGGGGATGCGCTTCCTGATGGTCACCCGGCAGCCGCCCGAGCGGCCGGTTGCCTGCAGGAAGGCGCGGGCGGCCCGACCGGCCAGGTTCTCCTCATCGGCGGGCAGGGACGGGTCGTCGGTGCGGACCTCAATGCCGCGGGCCGCGAGCCGGACAGCGACGGTGTCGGCCAGCGCGATCGGGGCGATGATGGTGACGATGCCATGGAAGCCGTCCGGGCGCGACGGACCGACCCAGAGGCCGAGATTGACCTTGGCCCGGGCGGTGAGAGTCAGCACGGCTTTCAGGCCCCGGCGGTCCGGGGTCCGGCTTGCCTGCGGGCCGGGCTCATTCGAATCCTCCTGCCGCTACTCCGCCAGCCAGGCGGAGGCCGGGTCGAACCGCCAGCCGGCATCGAAGAAGCCGGCCGCGCGCACTCCGCCCCAGCCCAGCCGGCGCACGGACCGGTCGAAGATGATGAAATCGGGAATCCCGGCCCCGGAATGGAGCAGACCCCAGAAACCGGCGAGCCGGGTGTGTTCCGCGTCGGTGCCCATCCGCACCAGCAGCAGCCGTTCCGGGTTGGCGGGGTTCGGGTAAACAAACAGTGCGGCGAGGTCGGGACCGAGGTTGCGGTCCGCCAGCCGCAGCTCGCCGGCCCGCACCTGCACCGGCAGACGCCCGGCGAATTTCCGGGTGACGTGGTTGGCGTCCGCGCCGCCGAAGAGCACCAGGTTGAACGCGGCGGCCAGCGAGTCGGTGACCGCGGTATCGGGCAGGACCTCCGCGCGGCCGTTGCCCCGGACCCACCAGCGCAGGCCCTCCTGCACCGCTTCGTGCCGGAGCCGGTCGGCCTGGGCCGGGTCGGCGGTGCCGTGGACGAGCAGGAACGGACGGAACATCGCCTGCTTCGCCGGGCCGTAGCAGGCCGGGGTCTTTGCCGGTCCGCGGAGTCGGGCGGGTCCCTCGCGCCATTGCCCGTCCCGCCGGTGGAAGCGGACGTGCGCGGGCAGGGACCGGACGGTGGTCACCCGCCGGCCGTCGATTTCGACCCCGACCGGGCCGGGGAACGGCAGCCGCGCGTCGAGGTCGAGGCGGAACTGCTCGACGTTCGCGGTCCGGACCGTCACGCTCGAGTCGCCGGCGGTGGCCTCGATTTCCGAGAACTCGCCGACGGTGCGGGCGCGTTCGATTTCCAGCCACCAGGCCCCGCTCGAGGTGCCGAGGTCCGCGGTGCGGAAGCTGACCCGGCGCGGGTCGGGTTCGCGCCGGCGGTCGCGCAGGAACTCGAGCAGGGCGGTGTCGCCGACCGGGGTTTCCCCGAACTCTTCCCTGCCCCACCAGTGGCCGGCGCTTGGGAGCTCCCGGTAGCGGAACTCGATGCCGCGCTCGGCGAGCCATGTCGCGAAACTGCGGCCGTGCCAGGTCGGGACGTTGTCGTCCGCGCCGCCGTGCAGGATGAACCAGGGCAGGGGGCCGGAGTTCTCCAGGTGCATCGGGACGTTGTCGGGCGCGAGTGCCCGGTCCCGGACCGCGAGCTGGCCGGGCCGGGCAAACGTCGCGCTGCGCTGCAGGAACCAGGGCACGTAGAGCTGGAACGAAGGCCAGCCCGCGCCGACCGCCGCGGCCGCGAACCGGTCCGGGCGGCTGAGGCCGAGATGCCAGGTGCCGTGGCCGCCCATCGAATGTCCGGACAGGGAGACCCGGTCAGGGTCCACCGGCAGTTCGGTGAGCGCGTGCTCAAGCGCCTCCAGCGCATCGAGCCTGCCCCAGTCCTGCCAGTCGAACCCATAGGGCCGGCGGTTGGTGGGCGCGACCACAAACGCCCAGTCGAGCGGGGGGTAGGTGGCCGCCAGGTCTTCCGCCCTGACGCCCGCGCCGTGGAGCGCCAGGATGAGCGCGTAGCGGCGGGAGGGGTCGTAGCCGGCCGGGTACCGGACCGCGTAATACTGGCAGGAGTTGTCGATGGCGGACCGGAAGGTCACCTTCCGGGCTTCCCCGGGTTCCTTTGTCGCGACCGGGACGGTATCGGAATGGCTGGCGCCGTTCGCGGTGACGAGCACCGCCAGTTCCGCCGTCCCGGGCGGGAGCCGGACCGGGAGCGGCAGTTTCGCGACCCCGAGCGGCGGCAGGCGGTTGAGGGTCGTGTCCGCGACGAGCGTGAAGGCGCTGGAGTCCGGTTTCCCGGAATCGGCCGGCGCGGCGGCGGCCCGGGCCAGCAGGCGCAGCCGGACCTGGTCGGCATAGTCCGGGGTGGTGTTCAGCAGCGGGATGCCGAGCAGGACGGGACCGGCATTGCCGGTATCGTCCACCGCGGGCAGGTCGGGCACGGTCAGGTCGCCGCCGATGACCTGGACCGGGGCGGCGGGCGGCACCAGCAGGAACCGGGCCTGGTTGTCGCCGAAACCGGAGAGCGAAAGCAGGATGCGGTTCGGGCCGGAATCGAGCAGTACCGGCGTTGCCTGCCAGGGGTCATCATAGGGGTTTCCCTGGTACCCGCGCCCGTTGATGCTGAACCCGCAACGGGCGGTGACCGCCAGCGCCACGCCGGGCCGGGGCAGGCTGATTTCGGCCCAGGCATGGCCGACGTTCACCAACCCGGCGATGCCGTAGTACTCCCGGATGCCGGACCAGTCAACGGCTTCATATTCGGTCTCAAGCCGGCCCAGCGAATCACTCTCGACGGTGCGCCAGGTCGTCCAGCCTGATGCGGCCAGCGGCGACCAGAGTGTTTCGCCCGGCACCGGGCGGAAGCCGGCCGGGTCGGTGACAAGCCCGGTAATGCCCTCGCGCGGGCCGACCGGGAAAGGACCGGCCAGCAGCCAGTCGCGGACGACGATGGTGTCCCCGAGCGGAGCCGGGCCGGCTGTGGCGGACATCATCGCGGCAAGCAGGGTCAGTGCCAGAGTCCTCATTGTAGCGTGACTATAATTCCGGCCGCGGAGTAGTCAAACGGGCGGAGGCCGGTTGAGCCGAAGCGAAGACGAGACATCTTGCGGGCCGGAACCCGGCGAAAGGGGCGTCAGATTGACAACTCCGGCCCGGCGGGGGTGCTCGTGCGTCGCGCCGGCGTTTTCCTCACCCCAGAAGAGGTTCGCAGCGCCCATCTCAGTGAGTTTATCGAGACACGAACAGATATGACGCGCGAGGGACCGAACCGCCCGCGGCGAAGCGACCGGCCGAAAGCCCGGCAGGAACCGAGTATCTGATGGAGGCGATATGTGACCGAGAGAATCTCTGGAAGGCCTTGGGCCTTGAAGCGAGTTCAGGCCAACCAGGGCAGTGCCGGCATAGACGGG
>JAWOIB010000098.1:0-7218 GCA_046484845.1 bacterium | reverse complement strand
TTCGGTCCCCATTAGGAGTGCGGGTAAGGAGGTTCAGGCGACGTGGAGCGCACACGCAGCCGTGGAGAGAGAGTCGCACCCCTCCCCTAGCTCGGTCAGATTTTCATGCCCAACGCATACCCTCTATTGCACTTTTCGTGCCAGAATCTGGCATCCTTGCGTAGTGCACTAACGGTCCAATATTGCTCAGCTTACTCTGCTGGCAGCGTAAATCTCACCTTCTACTTCAGGTGGATTTTGCCGTATTTTACGTAGGCACCGCCGCATTTATCGGCAGTGGTACTGTCTCCGGGTGGTCGGGTCCGGTCCTGGCCCGGTCAGATCCCGTATTCGTTGAGCTTGCGCCGGAGTGTGTCGCGGTGGAGCCCGAGCAGTTCCGCGGCCTGGGTGTAGCTGTTCCCGCTGCGCTCAAGCGCCTCGATGATGACGCGCTTCTCGACCGCCTTCATATTCAGGCTGCCGACGATGCTCCCGACCGTCTGGCGGCCGACCGGCGTCTCCGGCTCCGTCCGGTCGATGAACCGCTGGACCGAGACCGTGGTCATGATGTGCCCAACCGTCACCAGCTTGCTGCCGTCGTACTGCGCCCGCTCCCAGGCCTGTTCGAGCACCGCCCGCAGGGACCGGACGTTGCCGTTGAACACCGTGTTCTCGCCCCGGACGAACTCGGCCGCGAGCTGGAGCAGGAACCTGACCGCGCCGTCGTCGATGCCCAGCCGGCGCACCCGTTGCGGACCGGCATTCCACTCGTCCACCAGGAACTGGAAGATTTCCCGCAGGTCCGCTTCGATGACCTGCTCCGTCTCGCCCTGCCAGCGCTCGACGAGCGTGGGCACGAGCAGGCATTCCTGGACCACCCGGGTGTAGAAATCGGGCCGGAACGCGACCGCCAGGTCGTTCACCGGCCGGTTGGTGGCCGCGATGACGCGGATGTCCACCGGGACCTCGGCCGTGCTGCCGATGCGCCGAACCCGGCGGTTCTCGATCGTGCGCAGGAGCTTGACCTGGATTTCCCGGCCGATTTCCCCGATTTCGTCCAGGAACACCGTCGAGCCGTTGCCGAACTCGAACACGCCCGGCCGCTCCCCGAACGAGCCGGTGAACGCGCCCCGGGCATGCCCGAACAGTTCGACCTCAACCAGGTTCCGGTCCAGCGCGGCGATGTTGACTGCGGACGGGTACGCCCGGAACTGGTCGTCGGCCCGGAAGCGCCGGCTGCAGCGGTGCAGGGCGTTGGCGACCAGCTCCTTGCCCGCCCCGGGCCGGCCCAGGATCAGCACGACCGCCTCCCCGGGGCCGAGGCGCTCGATGTCGTGGGCAAGACAGACCATCTTGCGCGCCCGGCCGATAACCATCTTGTGGAACGACCGCCAGTGCCTCCGGCGCTTCTCGTCCAGCGGGCGCAGCGCGTTCGCGTCCGCCCGCTCCGCCACGGACTCGAGCGCGTCCGCTTCGCCCGGGGCGTGGAGCAGGTGACAAACGCCCTGCGCCGGGTAGAGCATGAAGTTGTAAAAGCGTTGCGCCTGCTGGGTTTCCGGCTCCCGGGAGACGAGCAGCACCGGCACCACCGGGTCGATACCGGTCTCGCGCATCAGCGCGTAGATGACCAGCCCCTGGTACGCCCGGGCGTCGAAGTCTTTCGGCACCGGGTATCTCAGTTCCGGGTACCCGACCAGCTTCCGGGTGTCCGCCACCCCGGTGTACTCAACGCCCTGGAGAATCAGCGATACGAACCGGTCCGGATTCTCTTCGTACCAGTCGCGCAGCGCGGCGTAGCAGTCCAGCTCCACGAACTCGAACTCCCGCGCCAGCCGCCCGCCGTCGTACCCGCGCAGGCAGTCGAGCAGGGCCTGTGACCGGGCCTTCAGGCCCTCGACTACCAGCACTGCCGGCTGTCTGTCAGTCATGTTTCGTGCGATTTCCGGCGTCGCGCCGGGCGGTCATGGTCGCTACGCCAGCAGCATTATAGGCTGAAACCCGGGTAGCCGCAAGTCTCGGCAACGACCGTTGCCGCATTTTGCGGCGCACCCCGGACCGTGGCTGGCCGCGGGAATCGGCCGTCATCTTCTTCCCCGCGGACAACCGCTTGACTCCGGGCCGGTATCGGGCAGACTACTACTATCATTCCCGCAGGCCGGGCGCCCTGTCCGGGCCGGCGGGGAAAGGAGCATCATGAACCATCTGAGATTTCTTTCCGCACCGGCCATTGCCGTCATGGCGTTCGCGCTGGTCCTGGCCGGGTGCGGACGCGTGCCCGAACGCCAATGGGAGCGCGGCGATTTCCACCCGGACCCCGGCCGCCGCTGGGACCTGCCCGGCGACCTGAGCGTAAACTCGATCCTCGGCTGGGAGGATGAAATCGAGAACTCGCTGCTGCCGCTCGCGCTGGCGGTGCGCAATTCCGGCGGCGCCCGCCGGTCGGTGACGATGCCCGCCGGGCTCTGCTTCAAGCCCCGGGACCCGGACTACCAGTACATGATCCTGCTGCAGGATTTCACATTCTCCGTCCCGGTTGACGACACGACCGTGCTGCTGCCGACCTGGTGCGCCAACGAGGACCTCGACGAGCCGGACGACGAGTCGTTCTACAACATCGACCTGCAGGCCTGGGACCAGGATCTCAAGGAACTCTACGACCTGCTCAGGGGCAAGGTCATCCGCGACAGCTTCGTTGACCTCGACATGCTGCAGGACGCGCTCTGGGAGATAACCGACGGCGTGGGTCTGACCGACTCGACCCGAACCTGGCTCCGGGAACTGCCCGAGTAGCGCGATGGCCCGCCCCGCCCGGCTGCTGCCGCTCCTCACCGCCCTGCTGTTCGCCGGGGTCGCGTCCGCGGCGTCCGGCACCGAGACCGCGCCCGGACAGGAACCGGCCGGCGACCCTGCCCGGCTCCGGGCCGCGGACCGCCGTCAGGCAGTCTCCCTGCCCGCCGGGATGCGGCCCGCGCCGGTGACGCCCGGCCGGGGCCGGCTCGGCACGCCCGCCGTTGTTGACACCGGGGCGGTGAGCGCGTTCGGGGCCGCGGCCGACGAGCAAGGCCGGGTCTGGCTGGCGGTCGCGGACCGGGACGCCCGGCTGCGGGTTTACCGCGCGGACCGGCCCGGCGCGGACTGGGACGAACTGTTCGAGTACCTGCCCGGCACCGACGTCCCCCGGATCGAGGTCGTCACCGGCCCGGGCGACTCGGGCTGCGTGTTCGTGTTCTTCCTGACCGTGGCGCGGGCGGGCGAGCTGCGGGCGCTGCGCATCGGCCCGGGCGACACGCTGGACGTCCGCGAGTTCGACGTCGCGGTCGGCCCGGACACCATCACCAGCTTCGCGGTCGCGGCCGACCGCGACCGGCATTACTACCTGTACTGCCTCTACGCCAACGAACTACGCGATGGCCGCAACGCCGCCTTCACCCGGTCGCTGGACTTCGGCAAGAGCTGGGAGCTGCCCCAGAGCTGGTGGAACTGCTGGGACCCCGCGCTTGCCTACGGCTCGGGCTCGACCGTCCACGCCGCCTGGCGCTACGCCGCCAACGGCCGGGAAATCCACGTCCAGACCAGCCGCTACTTCGGCCGTCCCCGCTACTGGTGGGGCCACCGCCGGGTGAGCCGTTCTGCCGCCCGCTGCGTCGAGCCTGTCATCACCCAGCTCGACACCGGTTTCGACGCCCGCGCCGGGGCCTGGGTCGCCTGGACCGTCACCGACCGCACCGGCCGCCGCCGGGATATCGAGTTCAGCCGCAGTGACGACGGCGGCGCGAACTGGCTCGCGGCCGCCCGGCCCGGGACCGAACGCTGGCTCGACCGCTGGTCCCCGATGCTCCTCGCCGCGCCCGGCCGGCCGCTCGGCCCGGTCCAGCTGGGCTACGTCGCGGGCCGGGTCGCCGGCGACACCACCGACGGCCTGCCCGACAAGACCGTCCTGCGCTGGCTGACCACCACCTGGCTGGGCCGGGGTGAATGGTCCGCCCCGGCCGGCGCCGGCGCCGGGCCGGTCGCCTCCGGCCCGGGCGTCAAGCCCCGGCTGGTGATTTCGCCCGGCGCGCCCCGGGGCCGGCCGCTGTTCCTGTACAGCCGCCGCTCCCCGTCCGGAGCGCGGGGCGTGTACGCCGCCGAGGGCGGGCTGCCGGTCGCGGGCGACGAAGAACCGGCCGGCCCCGGCCCGATTCCGTTGTCCGCGCGGCTTTCCGGCCGGCATATCCGGCTCGCGCCCGCCCCGGACGGCGCGGGCCGGCTGGAGCTGTTCGACGCCGCCGGCCGGCGCCTCGGTCGGCCGCTGCCGGTCCTGGCCGGGGTCGCCGAGCTCGATTTTGACCTGCCCGCCGGGCCGGTGTTCGCCCGGTTGCAGACCGCCTCAGGTACCGCCGCCACCCGGCTGCTCGCGGCCCGCTGACCCTGGGCTTGACCCGCCCGCCGGAGGCAGGATACTCTCTGGGCCGGTGGTTGCCGCACCGGCGGACCATCTCCGCCCTTGGCGCGGAGCGCGGTCTTCCGAGGCAGACTAGGAGATACTGATGAACCGCCCTTGTTACCGCAGAGTCCTGCTGGTCGGGGTGATGCTGCTGGCCCTGCTCGTGGCCTGTGACATCTTCCCGACAGATGATGATTTCGAACCGACCGGCAGCCCGTTCAACCTCGATGCCGGCATCGCGCTGGTGGACATCACCGGCGGCGAACAGCCGCAGGCCACCGGCACCTACACCGTTAATGTCACCGGCCGCGCGACCGGCGGCGCGCCCGCCGAACAGCGCTTCCCGGCCGGACTGCAGTTCGTATCAACCCAGCGCCGGGTCCAGCACGTACTCGTACTCAAGAGCCAGCAGGTCGAGTTCGACACCGCCGCAACCCGGCGGTCGCTGGGTGTGTTCTGCTGCAACCGCTACCGACGCACGCCCGACGAGCTCGACACTTTCGACCTCGGGCCGGTGACCAACAACCCCGGGCTGCAGGAAATCACCGGCCTCGTTTCCGGCCGGGACATCTCGGCCGCCCTCTGGATGGTCCAGCGCGCGGTCTGGATGGTGACCGACTCGACCGGGCTCAACCAGGCCTACCGCGACTCGCTGGCCGCGCTGCCGGCCAAGGACGAGGACCGCGCGCCAGGAGACTCCCCGCGCCGACGATGAACGGCGACCGCGGAATGCGCGGCTTCCTCGCCCGGCTGCTCGAGGGGCTGGCGGTGGACTACGCCGACATCCGGGTCGAGGAATCCGAGCAGTCCTCGGTGCTCTACCGCGGCGACGCGCTCGACAGCGTCGGCCGGGGCTTCGAGCGCGGCGGCTGCCTGCGCCTGTTCCACCAGGGCAACTGGGCAGTCGCGACCTTCACCCGGCTGGACGACAGCCTGCGCGACCTCGTGCGGGACCTCGCGCGCCAGGCCGAGGAACTGCCCCCGGCCGACACCGCCATCGCGCCGCTCGGGCCGCATGAAGAAGCCTTGCGCCTCGAGCCCGCGCTCGACCCGCGGCGCCACACCCTCGCCGAGAAACAGGCCCTGGTCCGCGACTACAACCGCATCTTGACCTCGACCCCGGGCATCGCCTCCACCGTCAGCCAATACCGCGACCGGTACCGGCTCACCGCGTTCCTCTCTTCCGAGGGCCGGTACCTCGAACAGGAGACGGCCCACTGCGGCTTCCACGTCCAGGCGGTGGCGCGCGACGGCGCGAACATCCAGAGCTACGGCGACGGCTTCGGCAAGCCCCAGGGCTTCACGGCGCTGCGGCACAAGGAAGCGCTGGTCGAACGGGTGGCGAAGGTCGCCCGCGACCTGCTCCGGGCGGAGCCGGTCGCGGCCGGCCGCTATACCGTCATCATCGACCCGCTGCTGGCCGGCGTGTTCTGCCACGAGGCCTTCGGTCACCTGTCCGAGGCGGACCACATCGCCGACAACCCGCGGCTGCGCGAGATAATGCGTCCCGGCAGCCGGCTCGGCGTCGAGGAGCTGACCATCGTTGACGACGCAACCCTGCCCGGCGAGCCGGGCAGCTACCGGTTCGACGACGAGGGTACCCCGGCCGGCCGCACCGAGCTGATCCGCCGGGGCGAGCTGGTCGGACGCCTGCACAGCCGCCAGACCGCCGCCGCGCTGGGCGAGCCCCCGACCGGCAACGGCCGGGCGCTTTCCTACCGCTTCCCACCGCTGGTCCGGATGAGCAACACTTATATCGAGCCGCGCGAGGTCGAGCTCGACGACATGCTCGACCGGACCGACCGCGGCCTGTACGTCTGCGGCAGCCGGGGCGGGATGACCGAGCTCGAGAGCTTCACCTTCTCCGCCCAGTATGCCTGGCTGATTGAGGGCGGCCGCCGGACAAAGATGGTCCGCGACGTCACCCTCGCCGGCAACGTTTTCGAGACCCTGATGCACATCACCGACATCGGCGATGACCTGGTCCTGTTCGGCGGGCTGGGCGGCTGCGGCAAGTCCGGGCAGGGCCCGCTGCCGGTCGGCCTCGGCGCGCCGCACCTGCGGGTCAGCGACGTGACCGTCGGCGGGAGGTAGTGTGCAGGCGGACGCAATCCTGGCCATTGCCCGGCGTCGGGCCGGGGCGGCGGAGGTCTTCACGGTCGCTTCGTCCCGGACGGTCATCGAGTTCCGCGGCGGCCGGTTCCATTCCCACGAAACCCGGCTCGCGCGCGGCTGCGGTCTCCGGGTCGTCAAGGACGGCCGGCTCGGTTTCGCCTCGTCCACCAACGAGGAGCGCTACGACGCGCTGGTCGATGCCGCACTGGAGACCGCCGCGCTCGGCCGGCCGGCGCGGTTCGGTTTCGCCGGCCCGGCGGAACTGCCCCCGCTCGGCCCGGACGGCGGCCGGCCGATGCTCCACCCGCCGGGACGGATTGTCGACTGGGGCCGCGAGCTTTGCTCGGCGATGCGGTCGCGGGTACCGGAGCTCAGGCTCGACCTCGTCTTCAACCGCGAGCTGCGCGAGACGAGCATCCTGACCACCGCCGGGCTCGCCGCAAGTTTCGAACGGACCACCTTCGAACTCGATATCAACGGGGTCATTGCCGGGGACGGCATCTCCCTGCTGCCCGACTATCTCAACCTGAGCGCCGGGGACCGGTTCGACCCCTGCCCGCTCTGTGACCGGCTTGAGGCCGCGGCCCGCGGCCTCCGGCGTCGGGCGCGCCTCACCAGCGGCACTTGGCCGGTCATCGTGATGCCACTGGCGCTGCCCGCCCTGCTCGTTCCGCTGGCGGCCGGGGTCAGCGGCCGGC